>DAINAT010000003.1:0-91022 GCA_036733305.1 Hyphomonadaceae bacterium | reverse complement strand
TCTCCGGCGCCGCCACGGGCAGGGGAATGGGCGCCAGCCACGCCATCGGCCACACGCTCGGCGGCTCCTACGGCGTGCCCCACGGCATCACTTCCTGCATCACGCTCCACGCAACGCTGAGCTGGAACCGCGACTACAGCATCGACCGCCAAACGCTCGTCTCCCGCCTCATGGGCAAGCGCGCACTCCCCGCCGCCGACGTTGTCCGCGATCTCGTGAAAGCCCTGGATCTCCCCTGGCGTCTCTCCGAACTCCTGATCGGCGCATCACAGCACCGCGCCATCGCCGAGCAAACGATGCACGACCGCTCGATCCAAACGAACCCACGCCCCATCAAGAGTGCGAGCGATATCGTTGAAATCCTCGAGCTGTGCGCCTAGCTATTCGGTTGGTACCGGGAAGCCGCGATCGCGCAGCAACGCGTCCTTGCTCGCATCGCGTCCACGGAACGAACGATAGGCGGCGGCTGGATCAACCGCGTTGCGAACTGTGAACAGGTCCGCGACCAGCTTCTTCGCCAGCGGTTTGTCATAGAACCCGCCCGGCGACTGTGCGAACGCCTCGGCTGCATCGGCGGTCAGAACGTCGGCCCAGAGATAGCCATAGTATCCGGCCGCATAGCCCTCACTTGAGAAGATATGCCCGAACTGCGTTGAACGATGCCGCATCGGAATTTCCTTCGGCATCCCAAGTTTCGCCAGCTCATCCTTCTCAAACGCCCGCGGATCAAGGTTCGCCGGATCGACCGTGTGATACCGCATGTCCATGATCGCCGAGCCCAGGAACTCCACCGTCTCGAAGCCCTGATTGAACGTCGCCGCCTTGTTGATCTTCTCGATCAACTCCTTCGGCATCGTCGCGCCCGTCTGGTAGTGCCGGAAATACGTGTCCACCACCTGCGGCGTCAGCAGCCAGCGCTCAAGCAGTTGCGAATGGAACTCGGTATAATCCCGCACCCCGCCATTCAGCGTCGGATATTCGACGCTAGAGGACAGGGCATGCAGCGCATGTCCGAACTCGTGGAAGAACGTCGTCGCGTCGTCATACGAGATCAGCAGCGGCTCGCCCGGCGCCGGCTTCACGAAGTTGGAGTTGTTGGACGACAGCACCGTCTCCAGCCCATCGAACGTCGAATGCGACCGATAGCTCGACGCCCATGCGCCCGAGCGTTTGCCCTGCCGTGAATAAGGATCGAGATACCAGTAACCCACATGCTTGCCCGAAGCCTTGTCGGTCACTTCCCAGACCTTCACATCGGGATGGAAGACCGGGATCGCGCCATCGGCCACCGGCTTGAACTCAAAGCCAAACAGCTCGCCCGCGACATAGAACATCGCCTCGCGCAGCTTATCGAGCTGCAGGTAAGGCTTCAGCTGTTCACCATCATAGTCGTACTTCGCCTTGCGAACTTTCTCCGCATAGAAACGATAATCCCACGCTTCGATCGTGATGTTCGCGCCTTCGGAATTCGCAACTGCCTGCATGTCGGCGACTTCTTCCTTCGCCCGCGCAACCGCAGGCCGCCACACGGCCTCCATCAGCGCTGTCGCATCCGCAGGCTTGGTCGCCATGTTGTCCATGAGCTGCCAGTCCGCATAGGTCTGGTAGCCCAGCAGCTGCACCCGCTCATGACGCAACTTCAGGATCTTCGCGATCACCGCGTTGTTGTCATGCGCGTCATTGTTGTCGCCGCGCGAGTAATAGTTGCGCCATACCTGTTCCCGCAGCTTGCGCTCGGTCGAATAGGTGAGGAACGGGTCCATCGACGACCGCGTATTGGTAATCGCGTACTGCCCCGGCTTGCCCAGCCCTTCAGCTGCAGCCTTGGCAGATGCCACGAACGAGGCGGGCAGGCCGCCCAGCTGTTGCGGCGTCAGGTAAGTGACCCAGCCTTCTTCATCAGCCAGCAGGTTGTTCGAGAAGGTCGTGTGCAGTTCCGCCAGCTCGGCATTGATCGCCGCATAACGTTCCCGTTTCTCGCCGGTCAGTTCCGCGCCGTTCAGCTGGAAGCGGTCATAGACCAGCTTCAGCAGCCGCGCCTGATGCGGGTTCAGCCCGAGCGAACCCTGCGTGTCATGCAGCGTCTTGATGCGCGCAAACAGCGCCGCATTCTGCGTGATCTTCGACTGATAGTCCGACAGCTTCGGCGCCATCTCGGCCTGGATCTTCCGGAAGTCTGCCGACGAGAGGTTCGAGCTCCAGATGCCGTAATAGGTCATCGCCCGGCCGAGCGGCTCGCCCGTGCGCTCCATCGCGACGATGGTGTTCTCGAACGTCGGCTTGGCCGGATTGTTCGCGATCGCGTCGATCTCGGCGAGGTCCGCAGCCATGCCGGCTTCAAGCGCGGGCTTGATCAGAGCGATATCCATCTTGTCGAAGGCAGGTTGCCCGCCATGCGGTCCCGTCCATTCAGCAAGAAGGGGATTGCTGGCGAGCTGCGCCGTCGTCGCTTCATCGAACGTCGCCACAGGAACAGACGCATTTTCCATCGAGGCACACGCCGCCGCCAAAGCCATCGCCGACACCGCAACCAGGTGCTTCACCCGCATATCCATCTCCCGTTGAAGAACCGCAACTGTATCGGTGGAGCGCTGCGGCTCAACCCAAAACGGCGACTACAAGCGCATTTTCGCGTTATCGCCCTATGGGTGGGCCAGCGATCCCAAGTCCCGAAAAGCCAGCAAAACAGCACCCCTTGACGCCAAGTACTCTGTTCAATAGAGTGATCTGCATGTTAGGAGGACAACCATGTCCCTTTCTCCCGCCGAAGCGCAAAGTGCGCTGAAGGATATCGAACGTACGGAGCAGCGCAGCGCCGCCTCGCAGCACCATCGCCATTCAGCGCCCTACCTCATCCTGTGGGGCGTCATGTGGGCGATCGGCTATGCGGTAACCGCATCGGCGCCAACAATTTCGTGGACCTGGGCGCCGCTGATCGCCATCGGCGCTATCGGCAGCATCCTGCTCGCCCGTCGCCAGTCCAGGGCGCAGAATGAGGGCTTCGGCTGGCGCTACTTTGCCTCGTTCGCCGTGATTGCGATCTTTATCAACGCGCTGATCGCCGTGATGGGACCGATCACCTACAATCAGATGAGCGCACTCATCCCGCTGGTGATCGGCGTCTACTACGCATTGATCGGCCTGAGCACGCGCGGTTGGCGTATGCTGCCGCTCGGTCTTGCCCTCATCGCGCTCACGACGATCGGCTACTTCATGCTGCCCGAGCACTTCCTCTACTGGATGGCCGGCGTAGGCGGCGGCGGCCTGATCCTGGGCGGCCTCTGGCTGCGGAGCGCCTGATCATGACGGAACAACCCGATCCCATGATCCACCAGCCCGTGCGGCTGAAGATCATGTCCGCGCTGAAAGCCCTGCCGGACAAGGAGCTTCTTGAGTTTGTACGCCTCAAATCACTTGTCGGCGCCACCGAGGGCAATCTCGGCGCACACATCTCATCGCTTGAGACCGCCGGCTATATCGAGGTCGCGAAGGACTTCCATCACAATCGCCCCCGAACGCGCGCGAAACTCACGCGGGCAGGGCGCAGGGCCTTCGAGGACTATGTGACGTTTCTGCGCAGCATCATCGGCGAGACCTGATCTGATCCGCCGCTAACACACCAAGGACACATCCAATGAGACTCGAAGACATCGGCCTTCCGGGCTGGTTGCATACGCTTGCCTGCATCGCAGCCCTGGTCGCGGGCGGCTGGAACTCCGTGATATTCGATCGCGGCCGCTGGCATCAGCTGCGCGGCGATATCTATGTCTGGTCGACGATCGTGGCCAACGTGTTGGTCTTTGTGATCTATGATTTCGACATCGACTTCATTCACGGCAAGTTTGGCCCCGGCGTGATGGGCTTCTTCCACTGGCTCGCTATCGCGTCGCTGGTTTTCACGCTGATCGGCTGGTTCGCTGCGCGTCGCCAGCGCCATGGCGTCTGGGCCTACACGCATCCGATCGCGATGGCGCTCAGCTATTACGTACTCCTCGGCGGTCTGGTGAACGAGTTGTTCGCTCGCGTCGAAGCGTTGCGGCCGCTGGCGACCACAATCGTCAACGGGCAATCACGCTTTGGTTCGCCTGTCCTGGGCATGAGCCAGAGTGCGGTCATGGTCGCAAGCGCGATCCTGATCGTCATCTATGTGGTGCGCGTCTTCCTGCGTCGCCGGAAACGCAAACAGGGGCGCAAAGCGCCTGCAGGCGTGGCGGCGGCCTAGCTCACGGCCCGGGCTTGCGGTAGCTATCGCCCGAAGCATCGCAAGCATCGGGTTTGAAGTCAGAATGGCAGCGCGTCCTCACGACTGGGAAATCATCGGATCACGCGACCCATGGTTCGGCGTGCTGTCATCCAGCGAGTTCCGCGCCGACCAGATCGATGAGGACAAGCGCAAGCGTTTCTATGAAACCGGTGTGGAGGACATCGCGCAGGTCCTCGCCATGTTCGACACGGATTTCGGCGCGAGGCCCTCATCCGGCGCAGCACTCGATATCGGGTGCGGGGTGGGGCGGCTCAGCTATGCGCTGGCGCAGGTCATGCCGCAGGTCGCCGGCTATGACGTTTCGGAATCGATGCTGCAGATCGCACGCACCTATGCGCCAGCGAACCTGAAACTCTCCAGCAACCTGCCATCAGGCTCTTTCAGCTGGATCAACTCCTACATCGTCTTCCAGCATATCCCTCCGGCCGAAGGGCTGAAGCTGCTGAAGTCCTGCCTCGGTATGGCGTCCCCCGGCGCGTTCGCGAGCATCCAGATCACAGGCTGGCGCGATGGCGGCACAGCGACCAGGCCGCTGGCGGGCCTGCGCCGCAAGGCGCGGATGCTGCTGCATCGGGGCAAGGGCATGCAGGTGGACCCGCTGATTCAGATGCACGACTATAATTTCAGCGATGTGATGAAGTGCTTCGTGGAAGCGGGTTTCGATCGTGTGGTCCTGCATCCCACCTACCACGCGCCGCACCATGGCGTCTGGTTCATCGCTCGCAAGTCGGCTTAGCGAAGCCTGCCTAGTCAGCGATCGAGCGCTGCGCCTCCAGGGCGGGGCGCGCCATATCCTGCAGCCGGCGCTCGAAGTTGGCCGTCAGCTGTGCCAGCGTTTCGCGCTCGGGATTACGGCCGCCGTCAAACAGGTTCAGCGGATCACGTGGCTTGGCGTCTGCCGTCACCGAGATGAGCGGCATGCCGCCAGAAATGTCGAGCAGCAGCGCTTCGCCCGACGCGCGGTCATCCTTGTCGATATCTCCGCGCAGGCTGGCGAACGTATCCTGGAACCAGCTGCCATCCGATTTATAACTGCGCTGGCCGTCATTGGTCGCATAGATGATCACGTTGTTGAAACCGGCCGCCGCCGCCATCTGGCGCGCCACCATCGCGCAGCTCGCCGCGCCTTCAACCTGTGGCGGCGCAAGGTTCAGCATGTCGCGCGGCTGGATCGGCTGCAGGGTTTCCACCAACCCGCCAAGCCGCGTCTGCATCGCGTTCCAGTAGTTCTGCTCATCGCCACGGATCTGCACAAAGCCGTTGGGCGCAACCCGCGCATAGGCCAGCCGCATCGGCCACTGTATCGCCGGCTGCGCATTGGCCAGCGGCAACAGAGCGATGCTGCCAAAGCCGAGCGCGCCGAGGCGCAGGGCCGCACGCCGTGTGAGGATAGGGGATGAAAGCGCCATGGGAGAAAACCTTGTGCCGCCTTGGTTTCCACCTTGTTAACTCCTGGCGTGTTCTCAATTCGTTCGTGCGGTGCGATACCTGTCGGGAATGGACCAGATGATTCGAATTCTCGGCGTCGATCCGGGCCTGCGCCATACCGGCTGGGGCGTGATCGCCATGGACGGTCCGCGCCTGACGTGGATCGCGCACGGCGTCATCAAGCCGGATACGGACGCCGACATGGCTGATCGTCTGGCCGAACTGTGCGTTCAACTGCGCGCCGTAGTCGAACAACACGCGCCGAACGAAGCCGCGATCGAAGAGACATTCGTCAACATCAATCCGCGTTCAACGCTTCTGCTCGGTCAGGCGCGCGGTGCGGCTATGGCGACGCTGGCGGGCGCTGGCCTGAAAGTGGCCGAGTTCGCCGCAACGAAAGTGAAGCAGTCCGTCGTCGGCACGGGCGCGGCCGACAAGACGCAGGTCGCCTTCATGGTGCGCCGCCTCCTGCCGAAAGCTGGCGAGGTCAAAGCTGATGCCGCCGATGCGCTCGCAGTCGCCATCTGCGGCGCACACCACCGTCCGCTGTCCCATCAAGGGCTCGCCCAGCAAAGGCAGAAGGCATGATCGGCCGTCTCAAGGGTGTCATCGCCGCGACGGGTGAGGGGCAAGCGCTGATCGACGTCTCGGGCGTCGGCTATCTCGTCCACGCGGGTTCACGCACGCTGGGCAAGCTGACCATTGGCGAAGCGGCCGAACTGTTTGTTGAAACGCAGATGTCTGAGAGCAGCATCCGCCTGTTTGCCTTCGTCTCAGGCGAGGAGCGCGCCTGGTTCGCGCGCCTGCAGGATGCCCCCGGCGTCGGCGCCAAGATCGCGCTCGCCATTCTCGACACGCTGAGCCTGCCGCAGCTGATGGACGCGATCGCGCTCGGCGACACCACGGCCATCTCGCGCGCCAACGGTGTCGGCAAGAAACTGGCCGAACGCATCGTCACCGAGTTCAAGGGCAAGCCGCCGCCAATGGGTCTGTTCGCCGCCAGCTTCGCAGCGACGACCACCGTAGCGCAACCCGTCGCCACCGGCGCGCGCGCCGCGGCGATCTCGGCGCTGGTCAATCTCGGCTACAATTCGTCGGACGCCTCGCGCGCCGTGGCGCAAGCTGCGCGCGATGCCGGCGATGATGCCAAGGAAGCCGCGCTCATCCGCGCCGCCCTGAAAGCTCTCGCGCCAGCGAACTAGGCCGCGCGAGCGATCTCCGCTGCGGCGTGCAGGACAAGGCCGACAAGCCCGCCGATCACCGTGCCGTTGAGCCTGATATACTGCAGGTCTCGGCCAACGTTGGATTCCAGCTTCTCGACCACCGTCGCTGAATCCCAACGTCGGATCGTTTCGGACACCAGCCGAGCTACATCCTCGCCATGCCGATCCGCCAGCTCCGCCAGCAGCGACCGCAACCGCGCATTCAGCGCATTCCGCACGCTAGGCTCGCGCAGCAGCCCCGCGCCGAGATTGATCAGCGCGCCCTCAAGCCATGACCGCAGCCTGCCATTTGGCGAGGCGCAGTCACGGCGAAGCGCCGCCTTGAACTCGCTCCAGCCCGCTTCAACAGCCTGGCCCACCGAAGGATGCGCCGCCGCTTCCTTGATCCAGCCCCCCACACGCGCCTGAAGCTCGGGATCGTCGCGCAGATCGTCTGCAAACTTCGACACGATCTCGTTCAATTGCGTCCGCAGCGGATGTCGCGGATCGGACGCCACTTCGTAGAGCAGGTCGTTCACCGCATTGATGACCGTATCCGCCACCTTCTTGTCCGCGCTGACGAAGCGCATCAGCCAGCCAGACCGGCCGCGGATCTTCTCGTGCACCAGATCCTTGTTTTCTTCGAGCAGGTGATAGCCCTGCGTTAGCAACGCATCGAGGATGACCTGATGGCGCCCCTGTTCGGCCAGCGCTTCCAGCACCGAGCCAAACGCCGGCGCAACACGCGCGCCCTCAGCCGCCTCCGCCGCCTGCTGGCGCAGGAAGGCTGCAACCGTCTCATCGTCCAGCGCATCAAGCAGGGCAGGCACTGCCTGCACAAGTCCGCCCGCCAGCGCGCTCGACTGCGCCGGATCAGCTAGCCACTTCGCCAGCGATTCAGACAGGTCCTTGTCCTTCACCCGGTCAGCGACGAGCTCGCCCTTCAGGAAGTTGTCCGCGATGAAGCGGCCCACTGCGTCGGCAATGCGATCCTGATTGTTCGGGATAACCGCGGTGTGCGGGATCGGCAGGCCCAGCGGCCGCCTGAAAATCGCGGTGACGGCAAACCAGTCGGCCAGGCCGCCAACCATCGCCGCCTCGGCAAAGGCGCGCACGAAGCGCCAGTGCATGTCCCAGTCCTGCCCGGGCGGCTCCCACAGGTGCGAGAACACGAACAGCGCCATGATCAGCACCAGCACGCCGTTGGCGAGCCGCCGCATGCGGATCAGACGCACATAACCGCTATCGACGGTCTTTTTCGAATCCGGGGAAGGCGACGTCATCGTGTCGCGGACGGGAGTGTAATCGCCGTTTTCATAGGCCATGGTATAGCGCGAACCGGTTCTGCCGAGCGATATCGGTGTAACGCAGAACTCGAGGCCAAGGTCGGGGGTGAAACGATGCCGCTTGCAGAAATCATAGGGGGTGCAGCGGCGTTTCTCACAACGGCTTCCTTCCTGCCCCAGGCGGCAAAGGTCGTGCGTACGCGCGAAACCCACGCCATCTCGCTCACCATGTACGCAATGTTCACGGCAGGCATCCTCTGCTGGGGCATATATGGCGTCATGACGCTCCAGTGGTCGATCATCATCGCAAACGTTATCACGTTCGTGTTGGCGTCGATCATCCTTGGAATCAAGGTGATCAGCGTGCTGAAGCCTGAAACGCAGAAGTAGGCTGTGGCTCCCGAGCACCCCGCGCCTTAACGCGTCCTTCGTTCCTCAAGTGTTCCCTTCGCGCACGAACTGGGGCACAAGGCGGGCATGGCCAGAGACGGCGACATTACAGATCCCGAACGCCAGCCCGGCGAAACCATCGACCGCGCGTTGCGGCCGACGGCGTTCGACGATTTCACCGGCCAGCAGGCCGCCAAGGCTAACCTGAAAATCTTCGTCTCCGCCGCTCGCAAGCGTGGCGACGCGCTCGACCACGTTCTGCTCTCGGGCCCGCCCGGTCTCGGCAAGACGACGCTCGCCCAGATCCTCAGCCGCGAAATGGGCGTCGGCTTCCGCGCCACCTCCGGCCCCGTCATCGCCAAGGCGGGCGATCTCGCCGCGCTGCTGACGAACCTCGAGCCGCGCGACGTCCTGTTCATCGACGAGATCCACCGCTTGCCGGCGCACGTCGAGGAAATCCTCTATCCCGCGATGGAGGATCACTCACTCGATCTGATCATCGGCGAAGGTCCCTCCGCCCGCTCGGTGAAGATCGACCTGCCGCCCTTTACGCTGGTTGGCGCCACGACGCGCGCAGGTCTCCTCTCCACGCCGTTGCGCGACCGCTTCGGCATTCCGATCCGTCTCGAATTCTACACGCGCGAAGAACTTGGCTCGATCGTGAAGCGGGCAGGGCTGAAGGTTGGCGCCAACATCACGCAGGATGGCGCCGAAGAGATTGCCGGCCGTTCGCGCGGCACGCCGCGCATCGCTATCCGCCTGCTGCGCCGCGTCCGCGATTTCTGCGAAGCCGATGGCGTGAAGATCGATCGCAAGGGCGCATCAAATGCGCTGGCCCGCCTCGAAGTCGACGAAGATGGCCTCGATGCGCTCGACCGCCGCTACCTACAAGCGCTGGTCAAAACCTACAGTGGCGGGCCCGTCGGCGCAGATACGCTCGCTGCAGCTCTTTCCGAAGCGCGCGACGCCATCGAGGAAGTTATCGAACCCTATCTGATGCAGCAGGGTTTGGTCGCCCGCACGCCACGCGGCCGCGTCGCCACGCCGAAAGCATGGGAGCGTGTCGGCCTCAAACCGCCCGCCGCGTTCCAGCAACCCTTGTTCGATGAAGACGAAGCCTAGCGCTTCATCTTCCTTCGCGCCCGATGACAAACGGTTGCGCTTGGCGTGGGCTGCTTGACGCGGGTAGGGGCGCAGCTATCGATGGCCCCAACACAAGATAAAAACGGGAGGACGAGATGACCTACATGCGCACGCTCGGCGTGACTCTGCTCGCAACCATGCTGCCCGCATGCGTTGTAGTCCACGAACGCAAAGTTGTTGAAGCTCCGGCCGTCGCCGCTGCGCCCGCGCCGGTTGCGGCTCCTGTCGCCGCAATGGCTGCTCCGCCCACAGCGCCGGTCGCCCCGACGCCGGCAGCCGCCCCGGCCACGCCGCCGCCGCTGCAAGTGCCGAACCCCAACTACGTCACCATCCCGATGGAAATCGTGATCAACAAGCCGGTGAAGGAAGTCTGGGCCCGCATCGGCAAATACTGCGACATCACCGAATGGCTGCAGCTGGCGGGCACCTGCTCGATCACATCGGGCAAGGAGGGCGAAGTCGGCGCAGTCCGCACGGTGGGCGCTGAAATTCTCGTCGCCAAGACCGAGTATTCCTACGCCTACACCCAGCCGGTGCGCGAAGGCCGCCCGTACAACCTCTATCACGGCAATCTCGAAGCCCGTCCGATCGACGCGAAGAGCACGAAGATGCTCTACACGCTGATCTACGATCTCTCGCTCGTGCCGGGTGACGATGCCGCGAAAGCAGCTGACGTCGAACGCCGCCGCGTGGCTTTCACGCGCGGCCTCAACAACATGAAAATCCTGGCTGAAGGCGGCAAACTTCCCCCGCCGCCGGCTCCTGCTGCACCGGCCGCTACGCCCGCACGCAACTAGGGTCTGCCCAAACAACCACACGCCCTCGTCCCAACAGGCGAGGGCGTTTCTGCGTCTAGAGTCTGCGCTCGCCGAACTGCGTTTCGATCTGCTCGCGCACCTGCGTCATCGACGAAATGCTCGCACGCGTGAGATTGGCGATATCGCGATCGAACGGCTTGTCCGCCACCGCGAACGCCGCAGCCGACCACGCAATCCCGCGCTGCATCACCGGGCCCATCTGCGGAATGCCCAGCCGCCCCAGCCAGCGCGAAATGCCCGCGCTGTCCGAACGCTGCGCCGCTTCCAGCATGGCAAGGATCGCAGCCTCGTCCCACGTCACGCCGCGCACGCACAGCCAGCCCAGCGTCAGCTTCCGCTTGCTCTCCGCAGACAGCGTATGCGCCAGGATCGTCGCCCCACGCGCCGCCGTCACGCCTTGCGATCCGAGATGGCTCTCGAACGCTTCCACCAGCCGCGGGCAACGCCCACGCCCCGCCGCGATCAGCCGCAACGCGCCCAGCATCAGCCGCTCGCTCGCACCCAGGGCGCACAGGTTCACACCGGGAATGAGTTCATGGTCCTGCATGCGGTCTCTCCTTTGGCGCACGGATCTCCCGTGGCCATCGATCGTCGGATCGGGCGTCTGGATGCTGTTGAAGCGTTGTAGCTCAGCGACTCATGTTTGCACATGCGACTAAGTCGCAACTGAACTCAAGACTGCGGGAAGGGGGAAAGCAAGCAGGAAATGTGAGGCGCGAGCGGCGGAAAAGCCGCCAGATCGTAGGGTGCATTGAAGCGAAGCGGCAAATGCACCGCCAGCGCCAAACGCCAGCACGGTGCATCAAGATGCCCTCTACGCGTTCCGTGCCGCGGACAGAGTAGCCCTCATGGTGAGCAGCGCATCAAAGATGGGCGTCCGTCGAACCACGAGGGCGTAACCCGCTACTGCGCCTTCGCAGTCCGTTCCTTCAGCGTCTTCTCGAAGTCGCCCTCAAGCTTCGCGATCAGCACGCCGAGCGCATCCGGATCAACGAACGCTGCTTGCGACTTATCCGCTTTCGCTTTCGCGCTCTTCTCCAGCAGCCCGAAGAACTCGGGATGCGGGGCGAGGGGGATGTCCGCCTTCATGCCCTTCATCTTCTTGAACGTCGCGCGATAGTCCTCGACGATCCCGTCATACTGCAGCGGCGGGGTGATGCGGTTCGCCGCCACCGTCGCCGAGCAGAACACCAGCACATCATACGTCTTGCCCGCCTCGGTCGCCTTCGCGCCCCAGGACGTGCAGCCTTTGGAATGGCCCGGCGTCAGGTGCGCCGTCAGCTCGATCCCTTCGAGCTTCACCGTGTCGCCATCCTTCAGCACGCGATCCACCTTCACCGGCGGCGCGCTCATCGCCTTGACGTTCTCGCTGCCGAGATAGAAGCCGCCCTCGATGGCCGATACATCACCCTCCATCACTTCGAGCTTCGCGCCGGTATCTTTCTTCAGCTGCGCCAACCCGCCCGAATGGTCATAGTGCGCATGGCTGTTCAGCAGGATCTTCACATCACTCAGCTTGAAGCCCAGCTTGGCAATGTTCGCTTCGATAATCGGCGCACCCGGTGGCGTCGCGCCGTCCAGCAGCACATGCCCTTTCGGTCCAGTGAACAGGTAGGCGCCCAGCCCCTCGGTACCGACATAATAGATGTTGCCTGCGATGTGGAACGGCTCGGTCGGCTTGTTCCAGTTGGCCTGCGCGAATGCCGGCGCGGCGCCCATCACTGCCGCCAAGGCAAGGCCGGCCCCGATCAACGACTTCATGCTCTTACTCCAACGAATCCTGTTGCGTCCCGTTACGAGCGGCACACTATCCTCAAGCGCCTGCCGAAGGCGAGCCGCAAGGTGCAGAAGGCAGCCGCCGGAAGAAGGTGACGTTATGAAAGTGATTGGTGCGCACTCCATCCTCTATTCAAAGGATGCCGAAGCGGATCGCGCCTTCCTGCGCGACGTTCTCGCGTTTCCGCACGTTGATGTTGGTCATGGCTGGCTGATCTTCGGCCTCCCGCCCTCTGAACTCGCCATCCATCCCGGCGAACAAGGCGACAGCCAGGAATTTTATTTCATGGTCGATGATGTGAAGGCGTTCATCACGGAGATGGAATCGAAAGGCCGCGCTTGCACGCCTGTTTCGGAACAGCGCTGGGGCAGCCTCACAACGCTCACGCTTCCCAGTGGCGCAACCGTCGGCGTCTATCAGCCGAAGCATCCGCGCCCGCAGAACCCGGAATAACAAACAAGACCAACCACATCGGCAAGCGCATGGTGAAGGTCAGCTTGGCGCCCCGCCCCGTCCTAGTTCGAAGCGGGCAGGGACTTCGCAACGCCCTCTTCGCGCGGATCGGCTCCACCGATGAGTCCGTTCGGCGTCACCTGGATCACATGCGTGCCGCTGTAGAGATCTTCGTCGACGATCTTCCAGCCCAGCGCCTTCAAGGCGTTCTTCATCGCCGGCGCCATGCGCGAGGCTTCCACCGCAATGTCCGGCGTACGCGCGAACACGGCCGATGTGCCCACGGCTTCCTGCGGCGTCTGCTTCCAGTCGATCACGCCGATGATCGTGCGCGAGACGGATGCAATGATGGTGCTTCCGCCCATCGAGCCCGCCACCATCGCCAGCTCGCCATCCTTGTCCGTGATGATCGACGGCGACATGGATGAGCGCGGCGCCTTGTGCGGCGCCACCGCATTGGCCACCGGCTTCCCGTCAATGACAGGCACAAGCGAGAAGTCGGTCAGCTGGTTGTTCAGCCAGAAGCCATAGCCCGGCGCCATCCGGTGCGAGCCATATTCGGACTCGATCGTCGCCGTCAGCGACACGGCATTGCCATAGCCATCCACGACTGAAAGGTGCGTCGTGCCATGCTCCTGCATAGCCTCGCTGCCCCACTTGTTGCGCAGCGCTTCACCTTTTGGCGTCCCGACGGGCATGACTGCCGGGCCCTTGCTCAGATCGATCAGCTTCGCCCGCGCGTCGAGATAGGCCGGCGCGATAAGCTCTTTCGTCGGCGCTTCAACGAAGCGGTCATCGCCCATGTAGTGGTCGCGATCGACATAAGAGAGCCGGCTCGCCCACACATACGCCGCCCAATCCTGCACATTGCTCGGCCCGACCGGTTGCGGCCGTGCGCGCTCATACAGGCTCAGGATCGACAGCATCGCGTTCGCGGAGGAGGGCGATGGCATCGTGCAGACCTGATAGATGCGATACGGTCCGCAAAGCGGATCGAGCCTGCGCGGTTTGAACGCCTGCAGATCCGCAACCGTGAGCGTGCCAGCACGCGGCTGGCGCTGCGCCGCAGAGACGATCGCCTCCGCAATCGCGCCTTGCGTCATGGCCTTGGGGCCATCCGCAGCAATCGCGCGCAGCGTCTTCGCATAGGCCGGGTTCTTGAACACATGGCCCTGCGGCCACGGCTTGCCCGATGCATCGAGATAGAGCGCCCGCGCTTCCGGGTCGCTCTCCAGCGTCGCCTTGTTGTCCGAGAAACTCTTGGACAGGCGCGGCCCAACAACGAAGCCTTCCTCAGCAAGCTTGATCGCCGGCTCGAACAGTTTCGCCCACGGCAGCTTGCCATGTTGCTCGTGCACCAGCTTGAACATCGGGATCAGCGCCGGAGTGCCGATCGATTTGCCGCTCGCCTGCGCCAGCGGGAAGTCCAGTGGCTTGCCATCCACCATGAACATGTCGGGCGTCGCGCCTGCCGGCGCCCATTCGCGGCCATCATAGGCGTCGATCTTCTCGCTCGCGCCCGTGTAGTGGATCAGGAAGCCGCCGCCGCCGATGCCGGACGATTCCGGCTCCACCAGTCCTAGCGTCACTTCAACCGCAATCGCTGCATCGATCGCCGTGCCGCCCGCGCGCAGCATCTCCAGTCCGGCCTCGACCGCCAGCGGATCAGCCGCCGCCACCATTGCCTCGCCGGTCGGCTTCGCCTGTTCCTGCGGCCCTGTGCACGCGACCGCAACGCCAAGCGCCACAACGCTGACAGCGAACAGACGAACGGATGCGAACATGCAGGCTCTCCCACGCGGTGTATCCCGCCTGTCACCAGCCTTATCCCCTGTCGTCAGAAACACAAACGGCGGCCCGGTAGGGGGCCGCCGCTGTTCTGTTTGATACCGTGTCTAGCTTTAAGCGCCCGAGGGGTCCTAAGCGCCTTGCGGTTCCGGCTCTGCGCCATAGCCGCCATCGGACTTCGGCTTCTTCTTGATCACCGGCACGGCCGAGGTCGGGCCCGACGGGGTGTCATCCGGACGATCCGGGCGCTTGCCCTTCACGAGGTCCGTGATCTCTTCGCCAGACAGCGTCTCGTACTCGAGCAGGCCTTCGGCGAGCGTCACCCAGTCAGCATGTTTCTCGGTCAGCACGCGGCGCGCATCACTGATGCCGCCAACCACCAGTGCGCGGACTTCTTCCTCGATCTTGCGCGAGGTTTCTTCCGACACGTGGCTCGACTTCACCAGCTGGTTGCCCAGGAAGACTTCGCCCTGGTCTTCCGCATAGTCCACCGGACCAACCGCATCCGAGAAGCCCCAGCGCGTGATCATCGCACGGGCAAGACGCGTCGCCTGCTGGATGTCCGAAGCTGCACCCGCGGTGACATTATCCGCGCCGAACTTCAGTTCTTCCGCAACACGGCCGCCCATCAGGATGGCGAGACGCGAGATCATCTCGGTCTTGTTCATCGACAGCTTGTCGTCGGTCGGCAGCTGCATGACCATGCCCAGAGCACGGCCGCGCGGAATGATCGTCGCCTTGTGCACCGGATCGGCAGCGGGAACGTTCATCGCAACGATGGCGTGACCGGCTTCGTGCCAGGCCGTCAGCTCTTTCTCTTTCTGCGACATAACCATGGACTTGCGTTCCGGCCCCATCAGGACCTTGTCCTTGGCGTCTTCGAATTCGCGCATGCCGACCGAGCGCTTGCCACGACGGGCCGCAAGCAGGGCAGCCTCGTTCACGAGGTTCGCAAGGTCAGCGCCCGAGAAGCCCGGCGTGCCGCGCGCGATCGTTTTCGCCTCGACATCCTTGGCGATCGGCACATTGCGCATGTGCACCCGGAGGATCTTCTCGCGCCCAATGATGTCGGGGTTGCCGACAGTCACCTGACGGTCGAAGCGGCCCGGACGCAGCAGGGCAGGGTCAAGCACGTCGGGGCGGTTGGTCGCCGCGATGATGATGATGCCTTCGTTGGCCTCGAAACCATCCATCTCGACCAGCAGCTGGTTGAGTGTCTGCTCGCGCTCGTCGTTACCACCGCCGAGGCCTGCGCCACGGTGACGACCGACAGCGTCGATCTCGTCGATGAAGATGATGCACGGCGCGTTCTTCTTGGCCTGCTCGAACATGTCGCGCACGCGGCTCGCGCCGACGCCGACGAACATCTCGACGAAGTCCGAACCAGAGATGGTGAAGAACGGCACGTTGGCTTCACCCGCGACCGCACGCGCGATCAGGGTTTTACCCGTACCCGGCGGGCCGACCAGCAGCGCGCCTTTCGGAATCTTGCCGCCCAGGCGCTGGAACTTCGACGGGTCCTTCAGGAAGTCGACGATCTCTTCGAGTTCTTCCTTGGCCTCGTCCACGCCTGCGACGTCATCGAACGTCACGCGGCCATGTTTTTCCGTCAGCAGCCGCGCCTTCGATTTGCCGAAGCTCATCGCGCGTCCGCCGCCGCCCTGCATCTGGCGCATCAGGAAGAACCACAGGCCAACGATGAAGAGCAGGGGAAGCGCCGAGAAGATATAGCTGAGGATCGTGCCGCCGCCCTCGCTATCCTCGAACTTAACGTTCACGCCCTTGGCCGTCAGCTTCTGGCCGAAGTCGAACTCCAGCTGGTCGCGCACCATCACGACCTTCTTGCCGCCCACGTCAGCCGTCACTCGGTCGCCCTTGATGGAGACGTCGCGGATCTGCTGCGTATCAACCTGCTTCATGAACTCGGAGTACGAGATCTCCCGCGCCCCCGACGTGCCTGACGATGAGGTCATCACCGTCACGAGCGCGATAAGGAGGAATAGCACGACGCCAAGAAGCGCCAGGTTGCGCATGTTCATCAGCGACAGCCTTTCAAAGGGATGCGTAGGACGCTCAAGATAGGGGGGATAATCGCCGAAAACGAGTGCTGAACGGTTAAGCGCATGTCACTTTACTGCGTCTTTTTCGCGTTTTCGGCTACGTATCCAGCACTTTGGCCACCGGATCGGCCAGCAAGGCGTGGGCCCGGTCCCATGCGGGGGGCGCTGCGTCATCCGCCCCGCGCCTTGGCGGTGCAGCCGAAAACCCGATGGATTGCCCCTTTCGGCGCACCCACGCGCCCGCCAGGGTCATACCTCCGGAGAGCCCCCCCGCCTCGACCAGCCGTCCGGACAGCCGCTCCAGCGCCTCCCGCCTTGGCACAGTTTCCGCCCCGCCAGCCGCCATGACGAGCGCTTCCACCAGCCGCAGTTTCGCGTCCGCCGCCATGCCCGAAACCACCGCCATCGGCAGGGTCGTTTCGCTGCCATCGTGGCGGCAGAGCTCAAGCGCCGCCCGCGCCCCTGAAAGGGCGTTCGCCCGCGCATCCACTGCCGCGCGCATGATGCGGACAATCCTCTCCCGCGCCTCGGGCTCAAGCCGCGCAACAAGCTGCCGTGTCCGCACGCGCTCATAACGCTCCGCCTCGTTCGACGGATCGTCGATCCAGGTCAGCGATCGCGCGCGCAATTCCCCGCGCAGCTCTTCCCGCCCGAACGCCAGCAGCGGCCGGCCAAGCTGCAGTCCGCGTCCCTCCGGCCAGACAGGCGAGGGCGCCAGAGGCAGCGGCCCCGCCAGCCCATGCCACCCCGATCCCTTCCGCGCCCGCATCAGGAATGTCTCGATCCGATCATCGCGCGTATGGCCCAGCGCAATCAGCCCCGCACCCCGGCTTTTGGCCCATCCAGCAAGCAGCGCATGCCGCGCTCGCCGCGCCTCAGCCTGACCCGGTGCACCGCCCGACCGCCCGAAATGGCTCCACGTCAGAATGTCATGCGCCACGCCAAGCCGTTCGCAGATCGCCGCCACACCTTCGGCCTCCGCCAGCGCCTCCGGCCGCAACCCATGATCCACCGTCGCCGCAATCACGTCCCGCCCGCGCGCCCGCGCCCACTCCGCGCCAATCACCAGCAGCGCCAACGAATCCGACCCACCCGAAACCGCCAGCCCGATCGTCGAATGATACCCCGCCAGGAGATCAAACGCCGTCATCGCGCGCGCGGCTAGCGTGCGGCCATCATCATCGTTTTGCGAATGATCGCTCAGGTGCCTGATCCTGCAGGGGCTGTTCTGCGCATTCTAAGTTACTTCCCCAACTTGTCATCCCGGCCGAAGCGAAGCGGAGAGCCGGGAACCATCGATAGACCATCGTGCACTCACAATAGGTCCCGGATAGCGCTACGCGCTTCCGGGATGCCAATCAGTGCAAGCGATAGAACGCGGCAAACCTGTAGGGTGCATCTTCAGATGCACCGTGCCAGCATCGGGCGCTGGCGGTGCATTTACGCTCCGCTCCAATGCACCCTACGGACCTGCTGGCGATCGCCGTGAGCTACTTCAGCCCCAGCACGTCCTTCTCATAGATCTCCAGCAGCTGGCGCCAGATATCCAGCGTGTCCTCGAAATTGTCCGCGGTCACGCCGGCGTCGAGGTTCACATCCATCTGCAGCTTCACCTGCGTCGCGTCATAGGTCACACGCACATAGCGCCAGCGTGCATTGAACGCATTGGCCGTGTCGCCATTCAGCGTCGCAGGCTTCGCCGCCTGGCTCATCATCTGGATGGAGTTGCAGGTCAGGCCCTGCTCACATTCGTAGAACTGGATCACATAGTCCGAGCGCGAAATCCGCCCGGTGATAACAGGATCGCCCTTGGTGTCCGAGCGCAGCTCGACGCGATACCCCGTCTTCTCCATGAAGCGCGCAATGCCCGCAGGATCGGAGGCGTCGAACATGCCTCCACGCACCCGCTCGGCCGAAGGCGGCGTCTGGGCTGTCGCCATCGGCGCAAGCCCGGCGGCCATCGCAATGGCGATGCTCGAAGCAAGAAGAGAAGAGGCGTGTTTCAGCAATCGCACGTCATGCAGCCCGTGTTTGCAGCCGTTCTGGCGTGAGTCGAAGGTCAGCCCCAGCCGTAACGTGCGATGCCTTAATAACTCTTAGCGAGTTACGAACACTTCGCGTACTGGCGTTCCTGCGCAGCCATCTGCTTGGCGACGGCGGACGCTTTGGGGAACTGCTTGCCCATCATGTCCAGCGTCTTGCAGCTGTCGGCGGTCTTGCCCATGCCGCGCATCGCACGCGCCAGCTTGACCATGCCGGTCGCGGCGTTCGGCGAGTTCGGATACGACTTGATCAGCTTGGCATAGGCGCCCGAGGCGTCAGCGAAGTTGTCCTGATAGAGCAGGCTTTCGCCGAGATAGTATTGCGCGTCGGCAGCTTTGCCGCCCTTCGGGAATTTGGTGAGGTAGCTGGCGAAGGCCTGCTGCGAGCCGGCGAAGTCGCCGCCAAGCAGAAGCGCGTGCGCCGAGTTGAAGAAGCCTTCCTCGTCCTGCGGCAGGGCCGCGAGATCGACGGTGGGATTGGCCGGCGCCGGGGCAGGCGATGCGTTGGTGCTCATGCTGGCGGATGCCTGCGCGCCCGGCAGCGTGATCGCCGCCGAACCGCCTGAGGCGGAGGAGGGAACAGGCGCACCGCCACGGGCGTCTTCCATGTTCTCAACGCGGACCAGCAGGGCGTTGTAGTCGGTCTCCAGCTTTTTGCCGCGCTGGTTGGCTTCGTCCGCCGCACGGCGCGCGTCGCTCAGCTGCGCGCCCAGCATTTCGGAGCGGTCAGTCGCGCGGCGCAGGTCGGATTCAAGCTGCTCGACGCGCTGGCGGAGCTGTTCGACGGCCGGGTCTGGCGCGGCGGTATAGGGCTGGGAGTTGAAAACCTGCGCATGAGCGCGCGGGGTGAGGACAAAGGCGGCCGCCACAAATGCAAAACCCGCCAGCGCGACCCAACGGAACTGGATCTGACGGACGGGTACGGCGATGGCGCGGGCCCTCGAGGCAGGGCGAACCGATGTCTTGCGAACCATGTTTTGGCGATAAATCCCGGTGCGTTTCATGGCCAAAAATGTATCCGCCGCCCGGGCCAGAAATGTGGCGAACCGGGCGGCGGACTGCACTTTTACGTCAGCAGTTACGAAACTGCCTCAACGATGATGTTCGAGAACGAGTTACGGTTACGAGCCCAGGCGGCTTCGTCGTGGCCCGGGTCGAGCGGCTTGTCCTTGCCGAACGAGATGGTCTGGATGCGGGTTCCCGCGATGCCTTGCGATTGCAGGTATTGCGAGACCGACTGCGCGCGACGGTCGCCGAGAGCGATGTTGTAGTCGCGGGTGCCGCGCTCGTCGGCGTGACCTTGGACTTCAACGCGCGTCGACGGGTACTGCTTCAGCCAGGTGATCTGGGTGGCCAGGGCGCGGCGGTCAGCGTCGTCCAGGTTGTACTGGTCGTAATCGAAGTACACGCGGTCCGTTGCTTTGGCTGCGAAGTCAGCCTTCGAGCCCGGAGCAGTGCCCGGCGTCGGGTTGCTGGGGATCGGGGTCGGCGCGATAGGCGCCGGGCGAGGGGCTTCAGCGACCACCGGCGGAGGCGTGGGCTCCGGTTTCGGGTTGGAAGCGCAAGCTGTTGCGAAGAGCGAGGCTCCCGCGAGAAGTGAAAGACCGAGTGACCGCATAAGAATAGACTCCATTGTTCCCGTCGCGCCCCCCAAGAAGGCGCGTTATCTAGTTTCCGGCTTTAGTACCTGCGATTTGCGATGGTTTTGCAAGTCTGACCGACCCTGAGTACGACTGCTGTAGCAACATACTTCGGAGTTTTTGTGGCAAAGCAGGGGTAACATTGCAATCGAGTAATGAAATATACGCGGGAATTCCCGGTCAATTCATTCGCTTGCCGCAATACGTTGCATTTCGGTCCCACTAACCTGTCTTCGACAGGCAAACTAACCTGAAACGCGAATTTCCGCAGGCGCCTTACTGCTGGGCAGCGTCGACCTTCAGAAGCGGTCCCCAGGTCGGGTTCGTGGCATCCCGAGGGGTCGTCATCCGGCGAAGGTTACGTCCCGTCAAGTCGATGCTCCAAAGCTTCGGTCCGGCGCCGCGTGAGGCGGTCCGTTCGAAGGCGATGACGCGGCCATTGGGCGACCAGGTCGGGCTCTCGTCCTGATAGCCATCCGTCAGGATGCGCATGCCCGAACCATCCGTCCGGATAACACCGATAGAGAACTTGCCGTCGCCCTGGCGCGAGAACGCGATCCAGTCGCCGCGCGGCGACCACACCGGATCGGTGAACCGGCCGGAGTCAAACGTGATGCGGCAGGTCGTGTCGCGTCCGCCCTTGGGGCAGTTCATCTGCGCGCCGTCTTCGCGCATGATGTAGAGCTGCGGTCCAAGGCCACGGTCCGACACGAACACCAGCATCTTTCCATCTGGCGAGAAGGACGGCGAGGTATCGATCGCCGCGTCATTCGTCAGACGGCGCTGCGTGCGGCGCGCCAGTTCGATCACATAGATGTCCGAGTTGCCGCCCACCGCGCGTGACAGCGCGATCGAGCGTCCATCCGGCGAGAAGCGCGCCGAATAATCCATCGAGTTCGGCCCCTCAGCCAGCACTTCCTGACGGCCCGTCTCGATGTCGTAGAGATACGTGCGCAGCAGCGTTGCGCCCGGGTATTTCGGGTCCGGCACGTAAGCGCCGTAGAGAATGCGCTGATCCGTCGGCGAGAAGCGCGGGTTGATCACCGAGGTAAAGCCCGACAGCAGGAACTCCGCATTCGCGCCATCCTGGTCCATGATCGCCAGGCGGCCACGCACCATGTCCTCGCCCGGCGTCTTCGAGACGAACACCACGCGGCTGTCGAAGTAACCGCCATCGCCCGTCAGCTGCGAGAAGATGTCGTCCGCCACGCGGTGCGCCAGACGGCGCCAGTTCAGCGGCGTCACCACCGTGTACTGCCGCGCAAACTGCTGCGACTGGCCGAACACGTTGTAGAGACGGAACTGCACCGTCATGTTGTTGTTGGCCGGGTTGATGATGACATTGCCCACCACCAGCGCCTGCGCGGCAACGCCCGCCACCTGCCAGTCCGGATAACGCGGCGCCATGTCGAACGACAGGTCGCGCTCGATGAACGCCGCCTTGTCCACCAGCTCGAACACAGCCGACGAGGCCAGATCCTTGCGCAGAACATCGCTCAGCTGCGCCGCAATCTCCGCCGCGCCGTTACCGCTCGCGTCAAAGTCCGGCACGGCGATCCGCATCGGCACATATTCCTCACCGACCACCGTAACCCGCAGCTGCGCCACAGCCGGCGCGGCCATCCCCAGCGTGACGGCAACGGCCATCACAAACGACTTCAAATGGCGCAT
The DNA here is from genome assembly GCA_036733305.1 of Hyphomonadaceae bacterium. Taxonomy (GTDB): domain Bacteria; phylum Pseudomonadota; class Alphaproteobacteria; order Caulobacterales; family Hyphomonadaceae; genus UBA7672. The sequence goes on along the minus strand of DAINAT010000003.1, from coordinate 69,060 downwards.
CGGGTTTTTCCTCACGGCAGTCATTCTATTGCGCTCCGATCTTCGGCAGGAACTCGATATCGATCCAGTACGGCGCCGGTTCCATCTTGAAGTATTCCGGCGGCACCTGCCAACCAAGGTTGTTGCACTTCTGCAGCGCCGTCCGCGCATGCTCGATGAACACCAGCAGCGGCCCGCCAGACGGCAGACGCGACGGCTCGCGCAGTTCCGGCTCGGCTGCAAATTTCCCGTTATTGCTGAACCGCACGCGGAACACGGTGCGCAGCGTCGCCGCATCCGCCATGTCCGAATGGTCCGTCCAGCAGCGCTTGTTCACCAGCTGCGCGCGGATGTAGTCGGTGATCGTCACCTGCGTCCGGCGCATTTCGCCCGCGCCCATGCGCGGCTTGCCGGTCTCCGGGCTCGCCACTTTCGCATCGGCGGGAGCAGGGGATGCCTTCGGCGGCGTCTTCTTCACATCGGTCAGCATGGAATCGAGGAAGGAGTTCAGATCCTCCTCCTTCTTCGCCGGCGCCGGTTTCACCTCGGCCTTCTTCGGCTCTTCCTTGGGCGGAGGCGGCGGCTTCACCTGGTCCAGATCGACCGTATCTTCCGCCGGCTTGGGCGCAGCTGCAGCCGTTACGGCGGGCGCTTCTTCCTCCGGCGCCGCAGCTTCCTCAGCCTTCGGCGCCTCGGCCACGATCGGCGCAATGTCCGTCACATCGCCGATCGTCATCAGTTCCAGCGGAATGACGATCATCGGGCTCGAAGGCTCAGGCTTCGACGTGTGCTCGGACCACGAGAACAGTCCCCACGCGACGATGCCGACGTGTGCCGCCAGAGAGAAGAACGCGCTAAGTCGCATCTCCCCGGTCAGCCTCCCTGTTCAAGGATGCGCGCCGCCGCATTGGCGTCCACCGGCAGGCCGGCGTTCTTGAAACCAGCGCGCTGCAGCAGCGCCAGCACGTTCACCACCGCGCCATAAGGCACAGCCTCATCGCCACGCACGAACACCCGCTTTTCAAGGTTGTTCTCGGCCAGCGCCATCAGCATGGGCGCAAGTTCCTTCAGCGGGATCGCGGTCTTCTCCATGCCGACATAGATTTTCGAATCCTTGTCGATCGTCACCACCAGCGGGCGCTCATTCTCCTGCTTCAGCTGCTCCGCCGCCGTCTTCGGCAACGTCACGGCCACGCCCGTCGCCAGCATCGGCGCGGTGATCATGAACACGACCAGCAGAACGAGCATCACGTCGACCATCGGCGTGACGTTGATGTCCGCCATCTGCCGCCGCCGTCCGCGCCGTCCTCGTCCGCCGCCATTGTTGATCATCATCGCCATGGATCAGGCATCCCGGCGGTCAGCAGAGGGATTGGTCAGCCGGCGCGACAGGCGCACCGTCACTTCAGCGGCAAAATTCTGCATCCGCTCGGAGAACGCGCCGATGTCGGCGGAAAACTTGTTGTAGAAGATCAGGGCAGGGATAGCCGCGAACAGGCCCAGCGCGGTTGCAAACAGCGCCTCGGCAATACCCGGCGCCACGACGGTCAGGTTGGTTTCGCCCTTGGCCGCGATATCGCGGAACGAGTTCATGATGCCGATAACCGTGCCGAGCAGGCCGATGAACGGCGTCGACGACGCGATGATCGCCAGCGTCGAAAGCCCGCTCTCCATCCGCGCGGTCTCGCGGCTCACGGCCACGTCCATCTGCGCGCTGGTGCGCTGCATGATCGCCTGGGCTTCGTCAGCTCCGCCCGTGCGGCGGCCTTCGCGCCATTCACGCGCGCCGGCGGCAAACACCCGCGCCATCGCCTCGGATGATTTCTCCGTCACGCGGCCATCCATGTCTTCCATCGGCTGGCCCGACCAGAAGTTCTGCTCGATCCGCTTGGCGCGCGACTTGGCGCCGCCCACGGTGAACCATTTGTCGATAGCAACCGCCCACGACCAGACAGAGGCGAGGGCCAGGATGCCCATAACGGCTTTCACGATGATATCGGCGCGCAGGAACAGCGCGATCAGCGAGAAATCTTCTGCCGAAACGACAGGGGCCAGCGCGTTCGGGTCCATTAGGGTCTCTCAAATTCCATTGTTTCAGCCGGGAAGCTTGCCTGAATCCCAGCTGGTGCAAGCCTGATCTGCCCGCTTCTGGTTACGAAATTGGGCCACATCAAGGTCAATCCCGGCGATTCCCCGCGTCTGAAAAGGCCTTTCAGCGCAGGTCTCAAGATGCATCAGTAGATGCGACTTTATAGGCGTCCCAATGTGATAATTCCGTTGCGGAAGGCTTACGAGCCCGCCCATCCGCATGGATTGCCACCGCAATGACTTCCGCCTCGGTCAGCGTCACACCGCCGCGCGAGATCGATTGCCTGAAAATCAGGCGAGGGCCCTTCATTCCGACGAATCGCGTGTGCACCACCAGCTCGTCATGGATTCGCGCCGCGCCCTTGTAGTCGACAGTGATGCGCGTGACCGCAAACGCCCCATGATCGTCCCTGCCGGGCGGCGTCCCCATCACCCGCAACATCTCGGATCGTCCCCGCTCGAAGAACCGCAGGTAATTGCCGTGGTACACAACCCCGGTGAAATCCGTGTCCTCGTAATAGATCCGAACCCCAAGCCTGTGCTCGCGGTCCACGATCCGCCCAATCGAAGGCCGATCATCCAAAGGCAGGTCATCACTCATGGGGAATCCGCTTAATCCGCCCACGGAAACTTGTCATCCCAAGCCACGCGCAATGACGCCCGCGTGACATAGCCCCGCCACCCCGCGCGCCGCCCCCTCCATCGTCATTCCCGCGAAAGCGGGAACCCAGAGGCCACACCCACCACCGCGCATTCCTCGCCCCGCTCCTCCCGACGAAAGTCGGGACCCAGGGGCGGCTTGTCCCGCTGTCCGAGACCACCCCCAAACCCGTAGGGTGCATCAACGATGCACCGTGGCAGGCGCCGGTGGTGCGGTGCATCGTTGATGCACCCTACGATGCCGGAACTGGGGGATAGAGGTGATGCAAAACTGCAGGACAGCCAAAACCCATCCCGCATGATTTCAACCACCTGCGCCCCCAACTTGGGGGACGGAGCCTCCCAGAATCTACCGCCCCGCGGGCCGGGATATACTCCCACCCATGAAAGCGCTCTGGCAGATCATCCTCACGATCCTCTGGCGCCTCCGCCCTGTTCAGGCGCTGGAGGCGAACCTCAGCGATGTCATCGCCATGGGCCTCGCCATGTTCGCCGACGACAACGGCCTCGAAGACCTCACTGAAGACGCCGCCTACCGATCCACACTCGCCGCCGCCTTCTTCGACGCCCACCGCAAGGCCGATCTCCTGATCTATCTGAGAGCCTGCGAAATCAGCGGCCAGCGCCCCCGCATCACGAGCTTCAAACCCGACTTCTCCCACACCCACGCCAGCACCGACGTCCTCGCGCTCTGGAAAAGCTTCCGCCGCCTGGTCGCCAAGTTCGACGACTATGAGCGCCTCGCGCATCTCCGCGCCGAACGCATGCGCCGCGAAGACACCACCCTCACTCCGTCGCTCCGCGACAGCCCCCTCCGTCTCGATGCTGCGCATCAAGACACCTCCCCCGGCTTCGCCGGTGGAGGACTTCGAGGGCGATGTGTGTTGCTGGTCCTCCACCGCCAAAGGCGGGGGAGGTGGATTGCGCGCTCTTGTGCGCAAGACGGAGGGGGCTGCGTGCTCGCACGCGGATGCCTGCACACCCGCGGACCTCCGCTCACATCTCTCAATTGCTTATTGCCGATCGCCTCGCGCGTCCCGCGCGCGAGAACGCGGCGACATGCGCCTTACGCGCCTAAAGTCCCGGCCACGCTGTGGCCATCCTTTTCGAGCACCACAATGACACAGCCGCCGTCCGGCAGTTCTTCAATACGGAATTCGGATACCGCACCACCGTCACCGATGATTTCACGAAGAGCTTGCTCGGCTTCTCGCCGGGTCTTGAAGCGCGGTCGCCCTTTAGTATGGGGCATAACCAGTCGCCAGTTCATCTCAGAGATCGAGCGAGGAACATACCCCGCCACTCAGCCCATCACCTGGAGCTTTAGCCAGCCAATTTCCACACCGTATATCAGGATTACGCCAGAGTCCTGATCATGGATCACATTCGTTCGTGATGGGGAGATTAAACGCAGTTCGCCTGTCGGCATGCCTGATCGCCCGCCACTCGCGCCAGAACGGTAATCGCTCCAGTCCTGCAAACGCCGTGTCTAGATTAGCCTTGGGAAATGGGGATCAGGCGTGGCGGCTCGGGGCAGGGGCATCGGAAGGTGGCGGTGGCTGATCGCGCCGTTCTCGCCGCGTGGTCTTTCCGGCTTTGCGCTGCTCGGCTTCTTCCTGCTGTCGGTCCTCGCAACCGGCCTCGGCTTCGCAGACCTGCGCGCCGCCAACACCGATAGCGGCGAGCTCTCCGCCATCGAACTGATGTTCACGGTCGCAACAACACTCTTCGTTGTCACCGCGATGATGGTCGCCCTCCACCAGCTCGTCGCCGGCCAGACCTGGTGGCTCAGGCTGGTGTCGTTCGCGTTCTACCTGCTCTTCGCAATCTGGACCGTCGGCTTCGGCTACGGCTTCTTCTGGAAGGAACTCGCCGGCCAGGAATTCACCGAACGCCAGTTCGAGGCCACGATCATCGATCTCTCCGGCGCGATCACCCGAACCTCCAGCGCCCTCGAAACCTCCGAACGCGCAACAGCAGACGTAGCCGCCCTCGCAACCGCGCGCGCCCAGACCGAAGCCTCCGAAGGCCGCACCTGCGCCAACCAGCCCGGCTCAACGCCCGGCGAAGGCCCGCTCATGCGCAGCCGCTTCGCCTTCGCCGACCGCGCCCAGAATCTCGGAGAGGAAGTCCGCTCGGTCTGGATCGCCCCCGTCGCCACCCAGCGCGCACGCCTCGAACGACAGGTCTCCGCGCTCACGAACAGAACACTCCCAACTCAAATCCCCGAAGGCGAACGCGCAACGCTTGAAAAGCTGACCCGCGCCGCCCAGCTCCAGTCAGCCGAACGACGAGTTCTCTTCACCTCGGTGCACGAAGAAGCCCGCTCGTTCGCCAACGCTGCAAACGATCTCCGCGCGCTGCATGCCAATGCGTTCGCAGATCGTCTCGTCTCGCTGGCAGCAGAAGTAGGGCCCGATCCCGCCCGCCCCGGCAGCACTGACGCCGCGCGAGCAACCGATCCCGGCTATTGCTGGGATGTGGTGCTCAACGAGAAGCTCCTTGCCGCGTCATCGCAGCTAAGAGCCGTCGAACCGGTCACCGCGCCTGAGTTCGAATTCCTCGAAGGCCCCAAGGCCACGCGCGCCGCCTTCTTCGGCCTGATCCAGTGGATCACCCAGCCGCTCGGCCTCCAGCTTCAAGGCAGCCACGACTTCGTCTTCGACGACAAGGCCTTCCTCGCGCTGTTCGCCTCGATCGCCGTCGACCTCGGCATCGTCTTCCTGACGATCATCCGCGACGCCCCCGTCCGCCGCAGGAAAGAGCACGCAGCATCAGGGCAGGGCCTACCCAAACCACCCCGCCTCTCAACAATCCTCGGAACAAAGCGCCGCTAGCGCGCTATCCCTCAGCTTCGGGGAAACATATTGAAGAACGGCTCAGCCTCAGCCAGCACCCGCGCAAACGAAGGCCGCGCCATCAGCCGCTCAAGATACCGCGCCGCGCCCGTATGTTTGTCGCCAAACGGCGCAACCTGGTTGGCATAGTAAAGCGCAGGCGCAGCCGCGCAGTCGGCCATGGTAAAGGTGAGCCCCGTCGCCCACCCGCCTTCACCCATGTCGCGATCGACCAGCGACAACGCGATCTCGAGTTCATTGCGCGCCCGCTCAACGCCCGCAGGATCTTTCTCCCCCGGCGCCCTGATCCTATCGCCTACAATTTTCTGCATCTTCTCGTGCACATAAAGATCGTAGAACCGATCCGACAGCCGCACCCGCAGCGCCAGATCCTTGTCCGCCGGGATCAGCTTCGCCGCCCCCGGATACTTCATCGCCAGATATTCGATGATGATGCTCGACTCCGGAAAGCCCTTTCCAGCCGCCTCATCCACCAGCACCGGAAACTTTCCCAGTGGCGTCATGCGCACGAACCGCTCCCGTGCATCGGGATCGCTCAGATCAACCAGATCCGGTTCGAACGCCACATCCGCCTCGTAAAGCGCGATCAGCGCTTTCCAGCAGTAAGAGGCCAGCGGATGATAATAGAGCCGAAGCGACATCGCGAATTCCCCGAATGCCTCCACCGCATAGTACGGGTCTTGGCCCCTGTACACGGTCGAAGGATGTGGAGCTCAGGTAGCGGTCTCAGGCGCGGGCAGGGCGAGCGTTTTTACCGAGTGCGTCTTCTTGGAGCGCACGGGAGCTGTCTTCCATTCCCAGCCCCGGATGCGCTTTGGCGCGCCGCTCTCATCATGCGCAACCTGACCTTCGAACCGCCGCCCATCCGGCGTTTCGAGCAGCCCGTAGCCGCAAGCCTCGTCGTCTTGCCACTGGCCTGTCCATATGAGGCCGCCGTCTGACATCGCGATGCCCAGTCCGACCCTTCGCCCCTCAACGAAACCGCCCGCATATCGCGCGACCTCCCGCCCGCCCGCGCTGAAGACGATCACACCATGCCCCTCCGGTTGCCGGTTCACGGTCTCACCCGAATAACTCGCTCCATTTTTCCAGACGAGCGCCTCAGGATGAGCGCGCGCCATCTCTTCCGCCCGCGCTGCTGCCAGTCGCCCTTGCCACGCCTGAGCCCGCGCCTCGCTTACGACTGGCCGCGTATCGGCAGGCACTGAGCCTAGCGCATACGTCGTCGTCTCGCTGAGGGCCGACAGCTGATCGATCTCCTTCTCCAGCTCCGCAACCCGCGCCCGCTCAACCGCGACCACGGCCTCAGCGGTCCTGCGCCCGCGGATGGCAGTCGCTTCGTTAAGCTGTGCAATTGCAATCGCCCGCTCGGCAGCTTCAGCGCGCGTAACAGCGGCGGCTGCCTTTTCCATCAAAACATCCGGCGAATGATCGGGCGCGAAATCCCTCGACAGCGGATCGGCCGGATAGGTCAGCGACAGAGTCCGCTGTTCCTCGGTCGTTGTGTCAGCCGCGAATTGCGCGAGAGCCGGGCGGCCGAGCCTCTGCCCCAGTTTTTCCGCGAAGGCGATCCATCGGCGCGTGCGGCCGACTATGTCATTCGCTTCAAGCCGCATCGCCGAGCTTGTTGCGTGGAACTCGCCGGGGCCACCCAGAAGGACGACGTCTGCATGTGCAACCGGTTCGCCGCGTGGCGAGACGATGGACAGCTTCAGCGGGCGCGCGGCTTCGGGATCGAAATCAACCTGCGATGCGTCGTCGAAATCGACCTGCAGCTCACCGAGCGCACGCTCCAGCCTGCGGCGGAACGGGCCGTCGATTTCAGCATCCCAGAAAATGAAAACCCGGATTGCCCCACCCATCGCGTCCCCCAAGTCAGGGACATTGGCACGACGGTGCTAGCGGGAAAAGGTCAGTACGCGGATCGGTGAGGGAATTAGTTTGGCGTCTGCCGGGGCGCGCCAGTCATGACGATTACGCGTCAGCGTTTTGTGTTCGGTTTGCGGGATCAGCAAGGTTGCCTTCAGCTTGTGCGGGGTCCCGTCCATAACCGTATTTTCTGAGTAGTCCGCGCATCTGGTGATAGCTGAGCCCCAGATGGTCCGCTGCTTTCCGCTGATGCCCGCGGCAGGCTTCCAGGGCGGCGTCGATGAGGCGCTTTTCCAGCTCCGAAACCAGCGCGTTGAGGTCCACCGGGCCTTCTTCAGCAGGCGTCGCCGGCACCTTGGCCTCGATAACCACTGTCTCCGTGACGACAGCGGCGACCGGGGGTGCGGGGGTAGGACTGGAGAGGTCGCGGGGCGGGCGCCAGGGTGAATTGAACGGGTCGAGCATGTCGGGCGTGACGGTGACCGGGCCGATGGGTGCGCCGTTTGCCTGTGCCGCCATGGCGCGGAAGGTGGCGCGTTCGGCAGCGTTGCGCAGCTCGCGGACATTGCCGGGCCAGCCGTGTGCGCACATCGCCTCCAGCGCGGATCGCGACCAGCCGGGGAAGTCGCCTTCCAGTTCGCGGGCAATGCGTTGACCAAAATATTCAGCCAGCAGGATGATGTCTTCCGGGCGGGCGCGCAGAGGCGCCAGCGTGATGACATCGAAGGCTAGGCGATCGAGCAAGTCGGCGCGGAACCTGCCATCGGCGGCGCGCGCGGGCAGGTCGACGTTAGTAGCCGCGACGATGCGCACGTCGACATGGATGGTGTCTTCGCCACCCAGTCTCTGGAACTCGCCGTATTCCACGACGCGCAACAGCTTCTCCTGCACCTGCAGGGAGGCAGTCGCGATCTCGTCGAGGAAGAGCGTGCCGCTGTCAGCCTGTTCAAAGCGGCCCTGACGCCGCTTGGTTGCGCCGGTGAAGGCGCCTGCTTCGTGGCCGAAGAGTTCGCTGTCGAGCAGGTCTTCCGACAGCGCGCCGCAGTTCACTTTGACGAACGGCTTTTCCCAGCGCGGGGAGAGGTAGTGGAGGCGTTCGGCGATCAGCTCCTTGCCGGTGCCGCGCTCGCCGATCACGAGGATCGGGCGCTCGACCAGCGCAGACAGCGACACGCGCTCAAGGCTCTCAAGCCAGGTCGCCGATTGGCCGATTAGCTCAGGAGGTGAGGGTGACGCCATATGGCGAGAACTACCATTCTCTGGCGCCTCACGCCACAAAATTCGTGGCGAGTTTCGCCAATTGGTCAAGGGCCGCTATGGCAAATTCAGACAAAAACTAGCAAATACAGAGATATACGTAGTTACCAAAAAACTGGCATGCCGGTTGCATTCAAGTGATCCATGCCGGGACAACACTGGCAGCAAACAGGAGCACACGATGCGCTACGGCGACGACCCCTACCAGAAGCCCAGCCCACTGGGCCGTTTCGGAAGCTGGCTTGGCCGCCGGCCGTTCGAAAGCTGGGGTTTCTTTATCGCCGGCTTTATCGTGGCTCGCATCCTCTTCTGAGGACCACTCTCTTCATCGGCACACTGAAGAAAAACAAGAAGACCATCCCCCCGAGAAGATTACGACGAAAGGTTCTGATATGGGCGTTTTCTCCCGACTGTCCGACATCATCAACTCGAACATCAACTCGATGCTCGACAAGGCCGAGGATCCCGAGAAGATCGCGCGGCTGATCATCCAGGAAATGGAAGACTGCCTCGTTGAGGTCCGCTCCGCTGCGGCCCGCTCGATGGCGGACAAGAAGGAATACGAGCGCGACATCGTCCAACTCGAGCAGACCCGTCTCGACTGGACGGCGAAAGCAGAGCTCGCCGTGGAAAAGGGGCGTGAAGACCTCGCCCGCGGCGCCCTCTCCGCCAAGCAGCGCTCTGAGCGTGAGATCGACAGCCGCCGCCAGGCTCTGAAAGCGATCGACGAAGTGTCGGTCCGCCGCCAGGACGATCTGGAGAAGCTGCAGGCCAAGCTGGACGAAGCGAAAGCGAAACATCGCGCGCTGGTCGTCCGCCGCGAAGCCGCCGAACACCGCATCGCGATGCGCTCGCGCATCGAGGTCAACAAGGTCGACGAGGCGATGCGCCGCTACGGCCAGATCGAACGCAAGGTCGACGAGATGGAAGCCTATGCCGACCTCATCAATGTCGGCGACCGTTCGCTCGAAGCGCAGTTCCAGGAACTGGCCGCCGAAGAGTCGATCGAGAAGGAACTGGCCGAGATCAAACGTCGCCGTGGTGGTGCTGCTCCGGCTGCAACTCCCGCACCGACGCCGGTGCGTCGCAAGTCCGAAGGTGAGGGCGCGTAATGAACGTCGAGACGATCTTTGGGATGAGCCTTGGCCTCGTGGCCATCATCTGCCTCTTCGTCATCCTTCCGTGGATGATCCTGCACTACATCTCGAAGAACCGCTCGGCCCGCAACCTCACCGAAGACGATGAAAGGATGCTCGAGGACCTCTGGCGCTCCGCCCGCACGATGGAACGCCGTATTGAGACCCTCGAGCGCCTTATCGAACCGGATGCTGCTCCGGCCCGTCCTCGCCCGACCCACTCCACCCGTGGAGACATCAACTGATGCGCGACGATTACATCTCCTCCCCGAACCCCAAGCGGCTCTACCGTTCACGTGACAAGGTCATCGCCGGCGTCTGCGGCGGGATCGCTGATCGGATGGGCTGGGACCCGACCGTCGTCCGCGTCGTGGCGGCCATCCTGTTCTTCAGCGGCGGTTGGGTTTTCCCGATCTATCTGGTGATCTGGGCGATCACGCCCTACCAGCCTTACCGCCCGCGCAACCTGACGGCGGATGAAGAACGCTTCTGGACTTCCGTGTCGGACCGCCCGCGCGAAACCTTCTCGAACATCCGGTACAAGTTCAAGGATATGGACGACCGGTTGGCGCGGATGGAACGCTCGGTGACATCCGAGGAGTGGAAGCTCCGCCGCGAATTCCGCGACCTCGAAAGCCGCTAGAGCTACCTCGCGCCGGGCGGCGCACCTCCTCCCACGCCGCCCGCGCATTCTACAAGCACTCCACCAAGAGCCCCAGCAAAAGAGGGACATGATGGCACGCGACCTACAGATCAGATTGGCCTGCGCTGCAGCGCTCCTCGTCACGGGCATGGCCGGTGTCTATATTGGCGCGCGCCTGGGCGTGGTTCACCTCGAAGCTGGCGAGATGACGCTTGTGTTTGGCGGTGGCGATGAGGGCTTGACCATGGGTGTCGCTTGGCGAGGCTGTCCGCCGCACTGCAATTTCAACATCGACTGGCGCCCGACGGCGTCACTGACCGCGACGGGGGTGTAAGATGGAAGGCGTTATCGCAGTTGCCGCTCCCTTCGCAATGGTCGTCGCCGTCGTCTGGATCGTGCAGCAGGGCAAGTCGAAGCGCGCGGAAGTTTTCCGTGGCCGTTCGGGGCAGGATGAAGCGATCATCGGCTCGATGCAGCAGCAGATCGACAAGCTGACGGACCGGGTTGCCGTGCTCGAGCGACTTGTGACGGATGACGATCGCCGTCTCGCCCGCGAGATCGACAATCTTCGCCGCGACCGTCCGCCGGTCTGACTGGGCCGCTACACACAAGGGAGATCAGAATGGTCGATGACAAGCTGAAACCCCAGGATGCCTCCGCACTGCGCGAGCAGGCGACGCCAGCCAAGCGCTTCGTCCAGAGCGACGATCACCGCTCGATTGTCATGGGCAAGCTCAAGACGGACGAGGAAGCGCGCCTCGCCGCGGAAATCGAAAAACTGCGCGACTGAGCCCAACGATCCAGGGGAAAGGGAAGGGACGCCATAATGCATTGCTCTGACGATCAGTTCGCAAAACGCCACGACGCCTGGCGCATGAGCCGCGAAGCCAAGCGCGCTGCCTGGCGTGCGCGACGAGCTGCGCGTCACGCCAGCCGCGGCGACTGGGGCCATTTCGGCGATTCGAAATTCTGGGGCCTCGATCGCGACAGCATGAAACACTGGGGCTTCGGCGAAACGCATGGCGCGACGCCTTCGCCGCAGCCTGCTTCCGAAGTCGCGGAGCTGAAAGCGAAGATTGCTGACATGGAGCGCATCATCTCGTCGCTGAGCGAGCGCGTGATCGTGCTTGAGAAGCTTGCTGTTGATGACGAACGCTGGCTTGCAGCCGAGATCGAGAAGCTGCGCGGACTGGGGGACTAGGCGATGGATATCGCGACCATGGTTGTCGTCATCGTTCTGGTGGTGCTGGGCTTTTCACTGCTCATAGTGAAATGGGGCCTGGCGCACGAGGAAAAGCGCATGGCGATGAAAGCCACCGGCGGCGCGGACTTCCAGCGCATGGGACAGATGCTGGCGGCGACGCAAACGGAAATGGCAGGACTGCGCGAGCGCGTGCAGGTTCTGGAACGGCTGGCGACGGACGACGATAGCAAGCTGGCGAGCGATATCGAGCGTCTACGCTCGGCGGAAACGATGAGAGGCTAGAAGCATGAACTCGATTGGCATCCTGATCCCGATCATGGGCATCATGTGCGGCATCATCGCCGTCGTGTGCGGTTACCTGATCAAGTCGCAGAAGATGAAACTCGACATGATGCGCGAAACGCGCAGCTCCGATGCAGCCAATGGCGAGGTGATGGCCGAGCTGCACCGCCTCAAGGATCGCGTCGCGGTTCTGGAGCGGCTGATGACGGATGATGATCGTAAGCTCGCCGGTGAGATCGAGCGCCTGCGCGCTGAAGACGCGCGGCGATAGAGGAGGGCGCAATGGGCTTTTTCGAGTTTGTTCTTGCGGTGATTATCGTCGGCACGATCGCGAAAGCCATCACCGGCGGCATGAAGACAGAACGCGTCCGAATGAAAACGCGAGCATACGGGTACGGCGAGGAAACCGAGCAGCTGCGTGGCGTGGTTGGTGAGATGCACAGCGAGATCGGCAAGCTGAGAGAGCGCGTCCGCGTACTGGAGAAGCTGGTGACGGACGATGATCGCAGGCTAGCCGACGAGATCGAGCGCCTGCGCCAGACGGAAACGAGCTCCCGCTACTAAGGCGCGGGACAGTTATCGACCGCGCCGGGCGGCGCGGGCTTGAAATCGCCCGGGTTCAAGGCATTCGGCAACGCTCGTCTCAACGGGTGAGGGGTCGCCGAAGGCTTCCGAAGCGACCAGCTCGGCAAGAAGCGGCGCCCATAAAAAGCCGCGCGAGCCGAGGCCGCCGATGAGGCGGTAGGGACTGAGAGGCGCCGGAGTGCCGTCCGGCGCCTTTTCGTTATGTGGCGCGGGTCCGGCGAATGGCATGCGATCCTGCGTGGTGGCTCGGATGGCTGCGCGGGATGCAATCTCGGTCGTCACAACATCCGGGCGAAGGCGGGCGAGGATTTCGAGATTGTGAAGGCGGGCGGCGTCGGTGACTTGCGGCTCGCCATTAGCGGCTTCGAATGTTGCGCCGAACACCAGCGTGTCAAAAGCCTGCACCGCATAGCCGCCATCTGCGATAGCCGACGGCACGCCGGAAGTTGGCATCGATTCCACCTGGCCGAGGCGGCCGGCGAGGGCCGGGGCGCTTCTGTCGAGGTCAACCAAGCCGATGCCGGCGCACACTACGATAAGGTCGGCATCGATATCGGCGAGCGAGTTGATCGGCGTGTTGGGCCGAAAGCTGGCGCCATCGAGTAGCCGGGGCAGGGCATTGGCCGGGCGGACCGCGATCGCGCCGATGTGGCGAAGGCCGTCGCCGGATGCTTGCAGGATGTCGCTGTCGAGTGGCGGGTCGGCGAGCAATTTGGCGAAGCGTTGTTGTTCCTTCTCGCCACGGGGCAGGTGGAGGGCGTCGAGCGGCTGTGCTGCATCTGCACCAAGGTTTTGGTAGAAACGGCGCGCATAAAGCCATGCTTCCACCAGTGCTCGTGCAGTCGCGCTATCTGCAGCGTCGAGGCGAGGCATGACCAACGCGATCGGGTTGCCGCTCGCGGCCGTGCCGGGCGCTGGGCCCTTGTCGATCACAGTCACGTCGCAGCCGCGACGCAGGAAGGCATTGGCCGTGCACGCACCCGCAATGCCCGCACCTATGATGGCGACGCGCCGGGGCGGCGTTAGGTGCGGTGGGCGCGATGCGATCAGACGCGCTTCCAGGCGTTCCTTCTTGCGCCCATGTCCAGGCATCTTGGCGACGCTGAAGCCCGCGGCTTCGAGGCTGCGCCGGACGTCGCCCGCCACTGTGTAGGTCGAGGCGCGTGCATTGACAGCGGATAGGCGGGCGACATGTGTGAGCGTTTCGGCTGACCACATGGCGGGGTTCTTTGACGGCGCGAAGCCGTCAAGGAACCATGCATCAACGCTCGCCTTCACTTGCGGAATGGAAGCGGCGATGTCGTCGATGACGAGTGTGAGCGTGATGTTATCCGGCAGGTGGATGCGCTGAATGCCGCGCGCCCTGTTTGGCCAGTGCGCGCGAAGTTGTTGCGCCAGATCAGCCAGCTCAGGCCATGCTGCGTGGATGCGCGATGCGTCTTCGCGCCCGATCAGCATGCCTTCGAAGGACAGGTAGTTCAGCCGTGCGGTGGGCGAGGGGCGATGTTGTCGCCACAGATCCCACAGCGCGAGCAGGTTGAGGCCAGTGCCGAAGCCGAGTTCGCCGACCGTGAAGCTCTCGCGCCCGCTCCAGCCTTCGGGCAGGCCGCAGCCGCCGAGGAAGACGGCCCGTTTTTCGGAGAGACCTTCGCCGGAGAAGTAGACATCACCGATATCGCGCGCGAACGGCGCGGCGCTGTTCTGGCTGTCAGGCCAGTCGAGATCGGGAAGGGGAGGCAAGCGCGGCATGCGCGCCGTCTAGCATAGTCCCGCGCCGGCAACAGGCCTCAGAAGCCTACTTGCACTCGGGGTTGATCCCTTGGACGTAGTTCTTGATGACGTCGATGTCCTTGGCGGCGGTTGCGCCTTCAAAGCCGGTGATGCGCTCATAGCCGACATCGATGGGGTACTGTTTCAGATACCAGGATGCGACCGGCATGTAGGACCAGTGCCATTTTTCTTCTTCATAGCCGGTCGAGCGATCGGCGCCCTTGGCGGAATAGACCTGGCAGAAGCCGTATTGCGGCGCGTGCGTGGTCAGCCAGTCATAGATCCGCTTGCCGTCTTTGGTGGCGAAGTAGCTGTTGTTCAGATTGTTGATGTCGAAGTCCGTGCCCCAGTGGTGGCGTGAGGTGGCCGGCATGGATGAGAATTCGAGAATCTTGGCGGCGCGGGCTTTCGGATCGGGCGCGGAGACGGGCAGCTTCTTTCCGCCGACCAGCGTCTTGCCTGTCCACTTGTCTTCCCAAATTCTCTTCTGGTCCGAGAACGACCTGAAGGCCGAGACAGCTTTCAACTTGTAGCCGTTCGCCTCTGCGTCTTCCGCCATGCGCACGAAGGCGGCGACTGCATCCTTGTGGCCCCACGCGCGGCTGCCTCCGAGATACTTCTCCGGGATTTTTGCGAACTTGGAATCCTTTGACGGATCGACATCGCCGATCAGGTATTTGAGCGGAACATGACTCGTTGAGGAAGCGTCCTGCGGCTCCGGCGATGCAGCGGGCGGGGCGGGTTCTTCATTGTTCGGGCCGGCGACGGCTTCTTGAGTCGGCTGTACTGGACGCGCGAAGTTGGAGACCGTGGTGGTTGGTTCCGATTGCGTAACCGCAACGATCTCGGTGCTGGCAGGCGGACCGCTGCAGGCTGCAACGAGTGCAAAGACTGCAACGGATGTGAATGCGCCAACTACAGTCATGCCGGTCTCCGGGCCCCGCGGATACTGAACCATGTTCGCGTGCTGCGATCCATGCCTCACGGCGCCACGACGGCGCGGCGATGTGACTCTGCGTCAGACCGTGTGTCCGGGATCTGGTCCTAGTTCTTGAACTTCGGTTCTCGGGGGCGCATCAGGCCTTCCTGAGTCACCGAAGCGACGAGCGTGCCTGCTTGCGTAAAGACCTCGCCACGGTTGAAGCCGCGTGCGCCGGAGGCCGAGGGCGAGTCCATCGTGTAGAGCAGCCAGTTCGAAATATCGAACGGCTCGTGGAACCACATGGAATGGTCGAGCGACGCCATCTGCACGCCGCCGGTGAACCAGTTGACGCCATGTGGTTTGGTCGAGGTGTCGAGGATGCCCATGTCGGAGGCGTAGGCCAGCAGGCATTGCTGAAGCGCGATGTTGTTCGGGTCGATCTTGCCACGCGAGCGCAGCCACATCTGCTTTTTGGGTTCGGTCTTGGCCGGCGAGATCATCTGGCGCGGATCGACGGGCTTCAGTTCGATTGGACGCGGGCGCGAGAAATGCTTCTGGAATTCCTTCGGGATATGGTCCTTCGCCATCGCCCGAAGTTCATCCTCGCTTTTCAGCTCGTCGGGCTTCTTGGTCTCAGGCATGGGCGATTGGTGAGTGAAGCCGTGCTCCGGCACCTGGAAGGAAGCTGCGAGGTTGAAGATCTGCTCGCCGTGCTGAATTGCGACGACCCGGCGGGTGGTGAAGCTCTTGCCATCGCGGGCGCGGTCAACCTCGTAGAGGATCGGCACGGTCGGATCGCCGGGGCGGATGAAATAGGAATGCAGGGAGTGACAGACGCGGTTCTCGATCGTGCGGTAGGCGGCGACGAGCGCTTGCGCGATGACCTGACCGCCGAAGACGCGCTTTACACCATCGTCCGGGGACTGGCCGCGGAACAGGTTCATCTCGATCCGTTCAAGGTCGAGCAGCGAAACCAGGTCGGCGACCGGATCTTCGGGGGGCGGGGCGGCGTCAGTCATAGGCGGTATCCTTGGGGTGACCCCGAAACGGCAAGCGGCGGCAGGTATAGACCTGCCGCCGCCATTTTGCGAACTCCCCCGAAGGGCGAAAGGGTAAGCCCTGCTATTGAGCGGGCGTCGCCTTGGGCGTCTCGGGCGCGCATTGGGGTCCAACATAGGTCATTTTGATCGATGTCGTGGACGGGTTAGGCATTCCCGGAGGAGCCGGATCGATCGAAGCGGTCACGTCCATCGTGTACGCCGTGTTGAAATCGCCGGTGACTTTGTAGTCGCTGGTGATTTTCATACCCTGCATAGTGCAGACGGAATGGCCGGATTTGCCGTCAGGTGCATTGGTTTCCTCGGTGCAGGTGACGCCAGCACCCTGTTGCATCTTCTGAGCTTCTTCCATCGTGATCCGCCTGTCGTAGCAGATCTTGGCCGCCGGTACGGTCATGCCGCCAGCGGTGATTGTCGCTTCCCATTCGCCGGCGATCGGGCCGTTCATCGGGTTACCCGCGGCTGCCGGAGCTGCGGCAGGCGTTCCCGCTGCCGGGGTCGCGCCATCGGTCGGTGCGGCGGCATTCTCGCCACTGCATGCAGAAAGCATCAGCGCAGCAGCAGCTGCGGCCATAACGAATTTCATTGAGTGTCTCCCTGTGATGTCCTCTTGCGGCAAGGTAGGGCGCGGGGCGCTGGAAGCTACTGAAAATGCTGTCAGAAAGTATCCAATTGTCGGATGACTTGCCGGGCAAGGGGGCTCTCGGCTATTCGGGCCCCTTCAACGTCACTCGAACGTCACGGAAAGGGCCCCCATGGCCGGTCACAGCAAATGGGCCAACATCCAGCATCGCAAGGGCAAGGCCGACAAAGCCAAGGCGAAGCTGTTCTCCAAACTGGCGAAAGAGATCACCGTGGCGGCAAAAACCGGCATGGCGGATGTGAACTTCAACCCGCGCCTGCGTCTGGCCGTGAACAACGCGAAGGCCGCCTCGATGCCGAAGGACAACATCCAGCGCGCGATCGACAAGGGCGCCGGCGGCGATGGCGCCAACTACGAAGCGATCCGCTATGAGGGCTTCGCACCGGGCGGCGTCGGCCTGATCGTCGAGTGCTCGACCGACAACAAGAACCGCGCGGCGACCGATGTGCGCACTTCCTTCACCCACCATGGCGGCAACCTGGGCCAGACCGGCGCCGTGTCGTCTGGCTTCGAGAATGTCGGCGAGATCGTCTATCCGCCGGAGGCGGGCACGGAAGACGTGATCATGGAAGCAGCCCTCGATGCAGGCGCCAGCGACGTCTCCAGCGATGCCGAGGGCCACTATATCTACACAGCGCGTTCGGATCTCGCCGAAGTCGCCTCCGCCCTCGAAGGCAAGATCAAGGTTGCTGCGACCTCGACCGCGCTGATCTGGAAGCCGCTCAACACGGTGCAGGTCGAAGGCGAAAATGCCGAGAAGCTGATGAAGATGCTCGAAGAGCTCGAGGATTGTGACGACGTTCAGAACGTCTACGGGAATTACGAGATTTCGGACGAAGAAATGGCCCGTCTGGCGGGCTGATCCCGTTTCGGGACATGGGTTGGCGTCAATTTGCTGAGGCGCCGCCAACTTCTTTTAACCGCTCCAAGCGATACTCTGATCCATGCGGGGGTCGCAGTCAGATAATGTGTCCGGGCCGGACTGGGTGATGATTCACCAGACGTCAGGCCGCAAGGACTTCAGGTCCTACGCCCTTCTGGCAGCGGGTCTGGTGTTCGTGTTTGCGGGCGCGACCATTGATCCTGCCACCAATTGCGACGGGAGCGGCGAATGCGCGCCGTGGCTTGTGCCGGTGGCCTTCTGGATGGGTGTGGTTGCTGCGCTTTCAGGCGCAATTGGCCTGATCCGCGATCTGCGCCGTGGCAGCGGCGTCAATGCGCGAACCGGCGAGTTGGTATGGTGGAACGAGATCCACTCGTCCGCGTCCGGCCGTCTCAACCTGGCGGATGTGTCGATCATTCGTGTTGATAACAGCTCTGACTCGTCGACCATCAGGCTGTTGGACCAGAATGGCGAATTGCTCCCCTTCGGCGGCACTGAAGTTGTGCCGTGGAAGCTTGAGGAGTGGGCGCGCGGTGTTGCGAAACTGCAGCCGCATATCCGGGTCGAGTTGGCCTGAAGCGCCGTGCCTAGGATGCGTGCTGTTCAAGGTCGCGCATAGCCGCAATGTGCAGCCGTGCTCCGAGTTTTGACTGGCTGATCGAACGGCAGAAGTGCGGATCGTACAGGTTAGCCTTGCCGAGGAAGCGGATGGCTTTCGCTTCCAGATCCTTCGCGCGTTCACGTTCGGCATCGTCGCGGATACGCACATCGCGGATCGCTGCCAGAAGCTGTGCCATGGCGCCGGCGGCTGAAATGGCCTCGGCCTGAGCGAGCTGATCACGCGCTTCATCGGCGGCCAGGATCAGCTCGTCCGAAATCGCTTCGAGCTGCGCCATCAGGTCTGGCGAGCGGGCAACCTGGGCTTCCGCGTGAAGACGGGTGACGTGGGTGATGAAGCCTTCCAGCCGGACAATCGCCGCGGCGCAGGCAGCGGCAGGGCAAAACTCGATCGGGTCGGTCGCGGTCATGGAAACATCCCCTCAGCCTGACGCCGCATCCCGGAGATGCCTTTAGCAGCTCCCGGCGGCTGAAAGAGACGATGCGCAGCGGGTGGTAAACAAAAGGTTAACAAGCCTCGCTGAGGCCCATTTTACATGGGTTGTCTGTGGGGAGACGCCGCGTACCGGTTTCAGCCGGGCAGTTTGCCCGACTTCCAGAGTTCCTGGAGGTGCTGAAGGATGATCATCTTCGCAGCCTCGGCGCGACTGGCGCCGTAAAGGCCAGTTTCAACAAGAATTTCAAGGCGCTCGGCGGCCTTTGCGGGCAGCACGATCGTGAAAGGCTTGGTCTCCGCACTGGCAGGTGGCTTGGCCATACATTGTCATTGCAATGCCTTGGCAATGCTTGCAAGGTGATTCTCGCTACAGGCGTCCGGGCGCTCCCCGCGGCTGCTAATGGAATCAGACCATGTCGAAGACCGCAAACCGCCAGCCACTCACAGTCCGGCTCGATCCGGAGTCGAAAAAGCTCTTCGCGGAAGAGGCGGAGAAATGTGGGCTGGAGCCGGGCGTCGCCGCCCGCCAGATCCTTGAACTGTATGTCCAGCGGCTGCGTGAGAGCGGCGACTACATTCAGACCCTGTCTGACTTCTCGCAGGCGCTGAAAAGAACAGCTTAGCCGCAATCGTCACACTCGGACTGTGCTCATCCACCTGCGGATGATACGCACGGCGCCTTTCCTGGTCCGTCGCGCGAGCAAGCTGCCATGAAGCTGATCGATTCCATCTCCTTACCCGGCTCGAAGCTGAGCGGGGGGCTGAAGACCGGAACGGGCGATGATCGGTATGCCTTCGACGAGGCTGCCGGTTGGGCCTGTGTGATCGACGGGGCCACGGACGTGGGGCCGGTCCGGATTTTCTCGGCGGCTGAATCTGACGCTGCCCGCTACTCCGAGATCTTTGCGGCGGAGATCGTCGCGAACCCCGCCGACCCGCGTGAAATCCCGCAGGCCTGGTTTGCTCGTCTGCTGCCGAAGTTGCGCGCGGCGGTTGAGCGTGAGGTCAAGATCCCGCTCAAGGATGCGCCGCTGTCGACCTATCCAACCGCTGCAGCGACATGGGTGCGCGTGCGCCGCGGGATGATCGAAAGCGCCACGCTAGGCGACACGATCGCCATCGTGAAGACGCCGGCAGGGGAGGTCACTGTGTTCGGCGAAACCGGCAAGCCGGCTGACGAACAGAAGCGCGCGCAGACTGTCATGGCGCTCGGCTATGACGAGCGTTTGAAATGGCTTCAGGACACGCGGGCGATCCACAACACCGCAAACGGCTACTGGATCTTCGGGGTGCAGCCGGAAGCGGCGCAGCACATTGTCTATCAATCGACGCCGGCGCCCGAGGGCTCGAAGGTTTTGGTGATGACCGACGGGTTCTACCGGCTCGTCTCGCCGTATGGACGATATACGGATGCGAGCCTGATCGACGCCGTGATCGCGCGCGGGCTGGGCGATCTGATGCGCGAGTTGCGCGGCATGGAAATGTCGGCGGAAGACGACGCAAAGATCGGCCGCTTCAAGACCTCGGACGATTCGACGGCGCTGTTGCTGGAGGTCTAGGCGATAGGCCCGGATGGGTAGAGGACGGCTGACGCGTCCACGTCCAGACCGGGCTTGGTCCAGAACCAGAAGAGACGTCCGTTTTCGAACGTGGCGCTGATCTGGCCACCGTCGATGCAGTTGCCATCGGTAATCTCCTCGCGAAAGGCGATCCGGGTTGGCGTGGTCGTTACGCGATGAAGCACGCCCTTGCAGTCCAGCGATGGATAGCTGATCGCGCTTTGTCCGTTCCTGATTGATAGCTCAATCGTCCAGGTCGATTGCACGCCGCCCCGATCGACCTGCAGGCCGGTTCCCTGCCATTCGCCGGTGATGGCTTTCTGCCCCGGCTGGGCGATGGCCGGGGTTGCCAGCAGGAAAGCAGCAAGAATGAGCAGGCGCATGATGTCCCTCCAGTATGGGAAGGCTGGCCGCTGTTCATGTCGGAAGTGGGTCAGCGGATTGGCGACTTGGTGAGATCCGGTTTGGCTCAGGCATGATCGGCAGCTGTGGCCATCGGTAAAAATTCGCCGTGCTGATGTGCGTGACATTGGTATGATCGGGGCGCGAGAAACAGAGGAGTGCTTCCCATGGCGAAGACGCAGGCACAAAAGGCGGCCGATTTTGAAGCGCTTCACAAAGCGCCCGGCGTTTTCGTGATCCCCAACCCATGGGATGCTGGTTCGGCGCGCGTGCTAGCCGGTCTTGGCTTCAAGGCGCTGGCGACGACGAGCGCGGGCTATGCACGTTCGATCGGCTTTCCCGACTACAATGCAGGACGTGAGAATGTGATGGCGCACATTCGTGCGATCGCACCGATGATCGATGTTCCATTGGCAGCTGACCTTGAGGATGGCTTCGGGCCCAAACCAGAAGATTGCGCGGAGACCATCCGGCAGGGCGCCGAGGCGGGGTTGGTGGGTGGTTCCATCGAGGATTTCACCGGCGACCGGAGCAATCCGGTTCACAGTATCGAGGCTGCCGCGGATCGCGTGCGTGCGGCTGCGGAGGCGGCAGGGAAGCTGCCGTTCAAATTCATGCTGTGCGCCCGCGCAGAGAATTATCTCAACGGCCGGCAGGATCTCGGTGATACGATCAAGCGGCTTCAGGCCTATCAGGAAGCGGGGGCTGACGTGCTGTTCGCCCCCGGCCTCAACACGTCGGATGAAATGCGTGAGGTCTGTCGTTCGATCGACCGGCCATTCAACGCCATGCGTGGTCCGCGCAGGGAGATGCTGACGGTTGAGCAAGTCGGCGCTCTCGGGGTCAAGCGCATCTCGACTGGCGGGATGATGCATGCAGTCGCCATGGCGGCGATGATCGAGGCGGCCAAGGAGATGGCGGTCGCCGGTACGTTCGGGTTCACCCAGCGCATGCAGGCGGCTTCCGAGATCGATTCGTTGTTGCTGTCTGGCGCGGCGGCGCCGGAATGATCGGCGATGCCGTGTCATGCCCGACCAGCGTCGCATGCGACGGGGTGTCATGGTCAGGGCAGCCTCAAGGGGGTTCCCTTGGCGCGCCTTAGCAGGTTCAACTGCCGCCATGCTTCTCTGGACTTTTGAATTCACGACAGATCGGTTCCAGCCTTTCCTGCCTGAGCCCAGTCAGGTCAATCAGGACATGTACGGCTTTGAGCTCGCAACATGGCTGGCGCAGGCGCTGGCTGAGCAGGGCGTCGTCACCAGCTATCCGCATGCGGAAGAGTGGGGCTGGTTCCTCGAATTTTTCTCCGAGACTGAGCAGGAAATCACGATCGGCTGCGCCAGCCACGGCCCGACACAGGGCTATCCCACCCAGTGGCGCATCTTCGCGCGCCAGCGCCGCAAACCGCTGAAGGGCGGCGCGGACGCAACCCAACTTCTGAACGACGCGATCTTGTCAGTGCTCTCCGCCGAGGGCATCGAAGTCCGCAAGCTATAGATGAGTGCTTCCTTGACCGACGTACCCGTGCGCCAGCCCATTCTCGATGTTCGGGGTCTCTCCGTCTCCTTCCAGACGCAGGATGGGCGCGTCGAGGCGGTCAAGAAGCTGGACTTCGATGTAGCGCGCGGCGAGTGCCTCGGCCTGGTCGGTGAGAGTGGATCGGGCAAGAGCCAGACTGTCCTGGCTGCGATGGGGCTTACGGCAGCGAACGGGATCGTCGAGGGATCGATCAAGTTCGACGGCGTTGAGATGACGGCGCTCAACCGGAAAGAGTTGAATGAGATCCGCGGCGCGAAGGTGGCGATGATCTTCCAGGACCCGCTGACATCGTTGACCGCGCACATGACGGTCGGCGCGCAGATGGCTGAAGTGCTGGCGCGCCACAAGAAGCTCAAGGGTGCTGAAGCTGAAGCGCGGATCGTCGAGTGGCTGGAGCGCGTGCGTATTCCGGAAGCGCGTCGTCGCTTACATCAGTTCCCGCACGAACTGTCCGGCGGCATGCGTCAGCGCGTGATGATAGCATCGGCGATGCTGTGCGAACCGCAGCTGCTGCTGGCGGACGAGCCGACGACTGCTCTGGACGTCACAGTTCAGGCGCAGGTTCTGGACCTGATGGACGAGCTGAAGCGCGAGACGGGCGCCGGCCTCGTGCTCATTACGCACGACATGGGCGTGATAGCGCGCATGGCTGATCGCGTCGTGGTGATGCGCCACGGTGAGGCCGTTGAATGCGGGAATGTCGATGACGTGTTCTCGGCCCCCAAGCATGAATACACGCGCATGCTGCTGGATGCGATGCCGCGTATGGACCGCACTGACCGCGGCTCGCGGCCTTCAATTGGCGCAGCGCCGGCGAACGGTGTTCAACCTATCCTGGAAGTCGACGATCTCCACGTGACCTTCCCGGTGCATGTGCCGGGCGGCCTGTTCGGTCACCGTGTGCCTTTGCGCGCAGTTGATGGCGTCAGCTTCTCGCTTCGTCCCGGCGAAACCGTCGGCGTAGTGGGGGAGAGTGGTTGCGGAAAGTCGACGCTCGCTCGCGGCGTTCTCAAACTTCTTGATCCGTCATCCGGCTCGGTGGCTTGGCTCGGGCGCAATATCGCCGATGCCTCGCGCAAGGAGATGCAGCCGCTTCGTCAGGACCTGCAGATCGTCTTCCAGGACCCGCTCGCCAGCCTCGATCCGCGCATGACCATCGGCCAATCGATTGCCGAACCGCTGACTGTTTTCAGGCCAGACATGAGTGGCAAGGCGAAAGAAGACGCGGCGCGTGAGATGATGGCGCGGATGGGTCTCGATCCAGCGATGGTGAACCGCTATCCGCACGAGTTGTCAGGCGGTCAGAACCAGCGTGTCGGCATTGCCCGCGCGATGATCCTGAGGCCGAAGCTGGTTGTCTGTGACGAGGCGGTGTCGGCGCTGGATGTGTCGGTCCAGGCCCAGATCCTCGACCTGCTGATCGACCTTCAGAAAGAGTTCGGTCTGGCGATAATGTTCATCAGCCATGACCTGTCAGTTGTTCGTGAAATCTGCCACCGCGTGATGGTGCTGTATCTCGGCAGGGTGGTGGAAATGGCGTCGCGTGAGGAGCTGTTCTCCAATCCCCGACATCCCTACACCCGGGCCTTGCTGTCTGCGGTTCCCTCTCCCGATCCGGTTCGGGAGCGTAATAAGGCGCGGGTGAAGCTTCACGGGGACCTGCCGTCGCCGCTCGACCCTAAAGCGAGCCTCCGGTTCATGAAATCCAAGTTGACGGACGCGGCGCCCTTCTATCGTCCGGCCCTGATCGAGGCGTCGCCCGGTCACTGGGTGGCCGAGCATGATCCAATTGAAGGGGCGCCAGGACTTTCGGTAGCCTGAACGCGCCACCTGTTAACACAATTGAGTGAGAAAACCGTTCGGTATCTTGACGCTGTCTAGCAATAGAGTCATGAATATCAACAGATACGAGACGACGCTGGAGGAAACCGCGCGATGAAACGCTCCCTGACCATGACTGCTGCCAGCCTTGTGCTGGCTATGGCTGTTGCCAGCTGCGCCCAACAGGGCCCGGTTGCTGACACTGCCGCCAACACCACCGTGGCGACGCCGATGGCTGAGCTGCCGGCCCGCGTCGATAACTTCCGCCTGGTGACGGCGGATGGCTATGCGAAGGAACTCTATCGCTACAAGGACGCTCCCGCGATCGTTCTCGTGATGGGCGGCGCTGGCCACATGGAAACGGTCGGTCCGGAACTCGCCAAGCTCGAAGCCGGCTACGCCGCCAAGGGCGTCGAAATCTTCGTCGTGAACTCGAACCCGAAAGATACGCGCGAAGCCATGCTGGCTGATGCCGCGAAGTACGGCTTCAAATCGCCGATCCTGCAGGACGACCTGCAACTCGTCGGCGGTCAGATCGGCGCTACGACTGTTGGCCAGTCGTTCGTTGTTGACCCGAAGACGATGAA
Source organism: Hyphomonadaceae bacterium (assembly GCA_036733305.1). Classification (GTDB taxonomy): domain Bacteria; phylum Pseudomonadota; class Alphaproteobacteria; order Caulobacterales; family Hyphomonadaceae; genus UBA7672. The sequence continues at coordinate 44,261 of DAINAT010000003.1, read as the reverse complement.
GATCGCTTACTCAGGCCCGGTCTCGTCGGAAGCTGTTGATGCAGTTCTCGCCGGCAAGGCTCCGGCGGTTGCTCAGGTCGCCGTCAAAGGTACGACGATCAGCTTCCCGGATCGCGCCCCGGCTCGCAAAGCCGAGTTCGCCAAAATCTCGTACTCGCAAACGATCGCTCCGCTGATCGAAGAGAAGTGCATCGCCTGCCACCAGCAAGGCGGCATCGCTCCGTTCGGCTTCGACGGCTACGAGAAAGTGAAAACCTTCGCGCCGATGATCCGCGAAGCTGTGCGCACCGACCGCATGCCGCCGTGGGACCCGGATCCGCACGTCGCCACGTTCTCTGACGACAAGTCGCTGTCGGGTGACCAGGTCAAGACGCTTATCAACTGGATCGAAGCTGGCGCTCCTCGCGGCGAAGGCGATGACCGCTTGGCCAACGTCAAGCACGTTGCTCCGGACTGGCCGCTCGGCAAGCCGGACCTGATCGTCGATATTCCGAAGTTCACCGTGCCCGCCACCGGCTACGTCGACTACCAATACCCGACGGTTGCGAACCCGCTCAAGGAAGGCAAATGGCTGAAAGCCGCGACGGCGAAAGTCTCGCAGCGTCAGGCCGTGCACCACATCCTGTCGGGCGTGATCGCTGAAGGTCAGACGCAGAAGGGCATGCAGAACTGGGGTGGCGGCGTCGGCGGCTACACGGTCGGCATGGAATCGGTCGTGGCCCCGAAGGGCATTGGCTCGTGGATCCCGGCTGGCGGCGAGTTCGCCTACCAGATGCACTACACGCCGTTCGGCAAGGAAGCAGTCTCGGCAGAGCAGATCGGCCTGTACTTCTACAAGGACGGCGAGAAGCCTGACCTGATCATGCGCGAGATGCCGCTGGTGAACCAGTTTATCCGCATCCCGGCCAACGATCCGGCGCACAAGGAAACCGCGTACTTCAACTTCCCGAAGGATGCGATCCTGCACACGGTCGTCGTGCACGCTCACTACCGCGGCACCTACTCGAAACTGGAAATCCTGTACCCGACCGGCAAGCGTGAGACGATCCTCAACGTGCCGTTCTACGACTTCAACTGGCAGCGTCAGTACGAGTTCGCCAAGCCGATCGAAATCAAGGCCGGCTCGAAAGTGATCGCGACCTACATCTACGACAACTCGAAGCGGAACCCGGCCAACCCGGACCCGAACAAGGAAATCGTGTGGGGCGACCAGTCGTTCGAGGAAATGTTCTACACCTCGATGCGCTACCGCTGGAAAGACGAGACGGTCGAGAAGCAAACGAACTACGATCAGCTGCTCAACAAGACCCGCCTTATGGGCATGATGGACTCGAACCTGGACGACAAGCTGCAGAAGAACGAACTGCGTGACCAGTTCGCTCAACTCGCCGCTGCTCCGGGCGCATTCGAAATGGCTGATGCCAACAAGGATGGCGGCATCGACCAGGGCGAACTCGAGAACGTCCTGAAGATGATGCAGTCGATGCGTCGCCCGGGCGCTCAAGCGGCCCCGGCTGCCACGACCGCGGCTCCTGCTAAGACGCAGGGCGGCCAGTAAGTCTTTACTAGCTAACTAGATGCAGCGCCCCGGCCCCCAAAGGCCGGGGCGTTTGCTTTGGGGCGGGGCGTCGGCAAGATTGGCGACCACCCAGTTTCAGACGCGCACTGGTCGAAAGCCTCCCGGTGGGGCGCTCCAATAATGGCCGTCCGGGATCATGCGGAGGCCGGATATTCGCTTGTGGACTCGCGGCTCCTTACGACCGAGTAGCTTGATTAGCCCAGCTATACGGCTTTTTGCCCGCCCAAGCTGGCCCCCCGGTGAAATTGGGCTATAGGTGCGCGCCTTAATGTAAGGATGCGTCTCGTGACCACCCAGCCAGCAACAGCCGCCGAAGCCGCCTCGTCCCTGCCCGTGACGCTGGCCGACATCGAAGCCGCCGCCAAGGCCATTGAAGGCCAGATCGAGCGCACGCCGCTGCGCTATTCGCGTACGCTATCCGAGATCACCGGAGCGCAGGTCTGGATCAAGTTCGAGAACCTGCAGTTCACCGCTTCGTTCAAGGAGCGTGGCGCGCTCAACAAGCTGTTGTCTCTGACGAATTCGGAAAAGGCCGCCGGCGTCGTCGCGATGTCAGCCGGCAACCATGCGCAGGGCGTTGCCTATCACGCCTCGCGTCTTGGCATCCCCTCGACCATCGTCATGCCGCAGGGCACGCCTTTCGTTAAGGTCGAGCACACCCGCAACTTTGGCGCACGCGTCATCATTCACGGCGAGTCGCTCGCCGATGCCGACAAGCACGCGCGCGAGCTTGAGAAGAAGGAGGGGCTGACCTTCGTCCACCCGTTCGACGACAAGCATGTCATCGCGGGGCAGGGCACAATGGGGCTCGAGATCCTCGATGAGCTGGCCGACTTCGACGTGATGGTCATTCCCGTTGGCGGTGGCGGCCTCGCCTCCGGCATCGCTACAGCCGTCAAGGCGCGTCGCCCTGCAGTCTCGATCATCGGCGTCGAGCCGGCGCTCTACCCTTCGCTCACGGCGGAGCTTCGCGGCGAAGATGCTAAGGTTGGTGGGGCAACCATCGCGGAAGGCATCGCCGTCAAGAAAGTCGGCAAGCTGACGGCAGAAATCCTGCGCAAGCTGATGGATCGGGTGATCCTTGTCAGCGAGGATGAGCTGGAACGCGCGATCACGCTGTTTGCGACCGTCGAGAAATCCGTTGCCGAAGGCGCGGGTGCTGCCGGTCTGGCTGCTCTCCTGGCGGAACCCCATCATTTCCGCGGCCGGAAAGTCGTGCTGACGCTTTGCGGCGGAAACATCGATACCCGCCTTCTGGCCTCGGTGCTGACACGTTCGCTAGTGCGCGAGAAGCGCATCACGTCGATCCGCATCATCGGAAATGACCAACCGGGTCTTCTTGCGGCGGTATCAACCGTGATCGGCGAAAGCGGCGGCAACATCATCGAGGTGAACCACAACCGGCTCGCCCTGGACGTCCCTGCAAAGGGCGCTGAATTCGACATCACGATCGAAACCCGCGATTCGCGCCATACGCAGGAAATCATCGACGCCCTGACCAAGGCCGGATACCCGCCGCGGCCTCACGCCTAGGCCCGGCCTGCCACCCTTGGGGATTAAACCCCTCCGAGGGCCCATAACGCTACTGACACGATCGTCAGGGGTGGGCCCTCGCATCACGCCCACGTCGGTGCTAACAGGCGGGCAACAAGGAGTTTCTGGATGTTCCGTCTGATGCTCGCGGCTGTGGCCGCTCTGGTGCTCAGCTCTTGTGGGCCTTCGGTTAAGGCTGATCCGGCTGATCCGTGGGCGACGCTGCATCCGTGGAACCACAACTTTGCCGGCATCCAGAAGCTGCCCTCGGGCGTCGAGTACATCATCGTGCGCAAAGGCGACGGCAAAGGCCCGTTCCCCGGCCCGACGGATCGCGTCGAAGTCCATTACGATGGTCGTCTCGCCGCAAACGCCCTGATCTTTGACAGCTCGTATCAGCGCAACGAGACCGCCACCTTCCAGCTCAATGGCCTGATCCCGGGGTGGAAAGACGGCCTGCAGAAGATGCAGCCCGGCGACATGTTCATGTTCTGGATTCCGTCCAAGGAAGGTTACGGCGAACGTGGCGCGGGCATGGATATCCCGCCGAATGCCGACCTCATGTTCCAGGTCGAGCTCGTCAACGTGCTCACCGACCCGTGGACCAAGGTCACGCCGTGGCCGACGGACTCGAGCAGCATCGTGCGTCGCCCGTCCGGGCTTGAATACATGGTCGTTGAATCCGGCCCCGCCGATGGTCCGACGCCGAGCGAAGACGACATCGCTACGATCAACTTCGAAGGTCGTCTCGAGACGATCGACAAGGAAGAGGGCGATACCGCCGAAGACGTCCGCCATCGCAGCACGGTCGTTTCGACCTTCGGCTCGGGTGAGCCTGCGCGCTTCCCCGTGGCGGGCGTCACGCCGGGATGGAACGAGCTTCTGAAGCTGATGCACAAGGGCGACCATTGGATGGTCCGTATGCCGGCCGCGCTGCTCTACGGCTCGGAAGGCGACGGTCGCGTACCCCCGGGCGCCACGGTCATCTACGAAGTCAAACTGGAAGACTTCGGCCCGCTCGGAGCTGGCCCTGCGTCGGTTCCGGCCCAACCGCCGCGCTGATCAACGCGAGCTTGGTCAACGCGAGATTGCGCCCATGCCGCGACCGACTTCCGGCCGCATGGTGAGGCGCATCTCCCAGCGTACGACGTTCGGATAAGCGGTAAGCTTCGCGCGTTGCTGCGTGACCAGCGGATACATCGCCATGTCTGCGATCGTATAGACGTCGAAGATGAAGTCACGGCCGTCGAGCTGCGCTTCAAGGGTGGCTAGGTCCGGCGGTGTTTTCGACAGCCAGGGAGCGGCCGCGGTAGCATCCGGCAGGAAGTGATTGTGCTTGCGCGCCAGCGCCAGCAGGATGTTGCCCAGCCCGGGCAGGCGCGCATTGCCGACCACCGTCACAGGCATGGGCGCGCGCTGGGGCGCAACCGTATAGTCCAGATACATTTCCTCGAGCGCGATGCCGATGGACTGGCTGTCTGGCCCGGTGCCTGCGTGAAACTCGATCATGGTTTCGCATGAAGGTTTTGACGCGGAATGTCTATGGCGCGCGGCGCGCGATGGGCTAGCCTTGCCCCATGACATCGATCGCCCGCGTTCAGGACATTCTCAAAAGCCTTGTGTCCTTCGACACGACGTCCCGCGATTCCAATCTGCCGTTTATTGAATGGGTGGAAAACTTCCTCCGGCCCCTGGGCGCTGAGCTTGTGCGCGCCCCGAGTCCGGATGGTCGCAAGTCGAACCTCTGGGCGCGTTTCGGGCCGGACACGCCCGGCGGCATCGTGCTCTCCGGTCACACCGATGTCGTGCCGGTGGACGGTCAGCCCTGGACGACCAGCCCCTGGGATCTGATCGAGCGGGACGGCAAATGGTATGGCCGCGGTTCATGCGACATGAAGGGGTTCCTGGCGCTCGCGTTGGCCCATGCCGAAACCATCTCGAAGATGCCTCTCAACAAGGCCGTGCATTTTGCATTTTCCTATGACGAGGAGATTGGCTGCGCTGGCGTCGAGCCGATGATCGCGGAGATCGTTCGCCGTGGCGCTGCACCGTCTGTCGTCTGGGTAGGCGAGCCGACCCTGTGGGGCGTGTTGTCGGCGCACAAGGGCATTCGCGATTACGAAATCAGGATCACGGGCAAGGCGGCGCATTCGTCCGACCCAAGGCTCGGCGCGTCCGCCATTCACGAGGCGATTGATCTGCTCGCTGTGCTGCGCAGGATTACGCGCGAGCAGGAAGCGAATGCGCCTGTAACCTCGGATTTCGATCCGTCGTGGACGACGATCACGGTTGGTGAGATTGGCGGCGGCACGGCGGCGAATATTCTCGCGCGCGAATGCCGGTTCGTCTTCGATATCCGCACCGTGCCGGGAACCGATGCGGATGCCCTGTTGGCGCCGTTCTTTGCCGAGGTTGACCGCGTGCATGCGAAACTTGCAGCACTCGGCCCGGAATGCGGCGTGCAGGTTTCGATGTTCGCGAATGCGCCGCCGCTGCGCGTCGATCGTGACAGCGCGGCCGAACAATTCATTCGCGCTTTGACAGGCGACAACACGCTACGCGTTGCGGCGTTCGCGACAGAGGCAGGGCAGTTCCAGAAGGCAGGGTTCCCCGCCGTGATCTGTGGCCCGGGCTCGATCGATCAGGCGCACCAGCCCGACGAGTTTGTTGCGGTGTCGGAAATCGAGAAAGGCCTCACCGTTTTCCGGCGCTTCCTCGATACTCTCCGGGCGTAGTTGTTGGGGCGGGTCTGATTATTCAGGCGCGGTTGCGTCGAAGTAGGGCTCGACCGTGCCCTTGAGCAGCATGGTCATCGGATTGCCCTTGCGGTCCATGGCGGCGCCGGCGACGACGCGCACCCAGCCCTCGCTCACGCAATATTCCCAGACGTTGGTCTTTTCCTGTCCGTTGAAACGGATGCCGATGCCGCGCTCGAGAAGCTCCTTGTCATAGTAGGGGCTCTTCGGGTTCTGGCTCAGACGGTCGGGCAGGGTGTCGGTCATGGCAAGGCTCGTCAAAATCGTGGAGGCCACGTCCTGCACCAACCCGGCCCGAAAGGCTAGACCGGCTCTCCACCCCACGCCACGAACGGCCCGTTCCTGAAGCCCTCCGCGCCATTGCCGTAGGTGAAGGGCTTGCCGTCTGGCTTGAGCATCCGCCCCCCCGCTGCGTCCAGAATGGCGTGCCCGGCCGCCGTGTCCCATTCCATGGTAGGGCCCCAGCGCGGGTAGACGTCAGCCTTGCCGGCCGCCAGCCAGCAGAATTTCAGGGACGATCCGATACCCATACGTGCGCGGATCTTGCGTTCGTCGAGGAAGGTTTTCGTCCGCTCGTCGAGATGCGAAGACGATGTGATCGCAACCAACCCATCGGCCGGGTAGGCGCGTGTCTTCAGCAATCGCCCCGCGCGCAGCTGTTCACCGGGAGCGAACTCTTCGATCAGGTGCGCCTCCGCGCCGCCGAAATACATCTCCCGCCGAGCAGGCGCATAGACGCATCCCGCCACAGGTTTGCCGCCGCAGATCAGCGCGATGTTGACGGTGAAGTCGCCTCGCCGCTGCACGAACTCCTTCGTTCCATCGACGGGATCAACCAGCAGGAAGGTTTCGGCCACTTTCTCGGCAAGCCCTTCGCGCGCGGCGCGTTCTTCCGCCAGCACGGGCACGCCCGGCAGGGCTTCTTCAAGCCGTGCGAGGATGATCTCCTCGGCTCGCTCATCGGCGTCTGATACGGGGCTGTAATCGGCTTTCGTGCGGGTTTCGAACTCGCTGTTGTAGACGTCCATCACAACAACCCCTGCATCCGAGGCGATGGCGGCAAACAGGCGGGCCAGCTGGTTTCGCTCGTCACGGGAGGGGGTGGGCAATGTGAAGGTCATGGCCCCACTTCGCGGCGCCGACTTCCCGTGTCAATCTCGCAAGCGTTAACCTGATTGTGTCAGCATATACCTTGCATGTTCCGGCTAAACGAAAGGCTCTGCATGACCGCCAAACGCATCCTGATCGCCGGTGGCGCCGGTTATATCGGCTCTCACGCCGCCAAAGCCGTCCGGCAGGCCGGTATGGAGCCTGTTGTCCTGGATGATCTCACTTCAGGACATCAGCATGCTGTGCGTTGGGGACCTTTGGTTAAGGCCGACATCCGCAACGCCGAAGCCGTCCGCGCAGCGATCCGGAAGTACCGCCCGGAAGCAGTCATGCAGTTTGCTGCCCGGATCGAGGTCGGGGAGGGCGAAACGAACCCCTCGCACTTCTACGACAACAATGTCGCCGGTACGCTGAACCTCGTGAACGTCATGCTGGAAGAGGGCGTGAAGAACCTCGTTTTCTCGTCCACCTGTGCAATTTACGGCGACCCGGAGCGGCTGCCACTCACCGAGGATCTGCCGAAGAAGCCGGTCAGCGTTTATGGCCGCACCAAGCTGATGTGCGAACAGATGCTGGAAGACATCTCCAAGGCGCACGGGCTCAGCTTTGCGGCTCTGCGCTATTTCAATGCCGCAGGCGCAGATCCCGATGGCGAGATCGGCGAAGAGCACGAGCCTGAATCTCATCTCATCCCGAACGCGCTCAAGGCAGCGGTTGGGTTGGGCGGGCCGATGAAGCTGTTTGGCGATGACTATCCGACGCCGGATGGCACCTGCATCCGCGATTTCGTTCACGTCACCGATCTTGCCGAAGCGCACATCCTCGCCGCGAAGCGCCTCTCGGGTGGTACGCGCAAGCTTCAGCTCAACCTGGGCTCAGGTCAGCGCACGACCGTGCTTGAGGTGCTGAAGGCTGTCGAACGGGCGACGGGCCGCGCTGTGCCGGTCACCATGTCTCCGCGTCGTCCCGGCGATGCCATCGCACTTTATTCGGATACGACGAACGTCACGCGCGAGCTTGGTTGGGTTCCGAAATACTCGGATATCGACACTGTCGTATCGACGGCCTGGGCCTTCCATCGCCGCGTCTGGGGCGTCGACAACAAGGCTGCAGAATAGCGCTTACGGCGTACGCTGAGAGCGGCGAAATCGTCGGGCATCCGATGAGCAGCAATGGCGATGTCGGGTATGGCGGCGGCAGCTTCAATTTTACCTATGACAAGGCGCGAGTGGGCAGCGCTATCGAACGCGATCCAAAGGTCTCAGCGTCTGGCGACCGAGCGGACGGTCGGTTTTATGGGGTTGATGGCCTCAAGCTTCTGATAAGGCGTTGTTTTTCTGTCCTGAGACAGAAAGATGACGTTTTATGTGGGTGCGGCAGTACGCCGAGCGTTGAAAACTCTCGGGAAACCAATCGCAGGTAAACAATCCGGACGTTTATCTTTACGGACGGACCCACCAGCGCGATGACGTCCACGAAACTTCTGGAAACGGCCGCGGTCGCCCAGGCGATTGTCGATGCCTTGCCGTGCTGCATAGTTGATGCGCGCGATCGCATTACCGAGGTCAACGCTGCCTTCGCCACGCGTCTCAACCGTCCGGACTCGCATCTTGTTGGCGTCGAAATCCTCGAGCTCATGCGAGGCCTTTCTGTCGATGAATCGCATTCGACGGGCGTGCCATGTTTTCATTTGCGCGCCGATGGAACCGAGAGCTGGCTTCGTCTTGATCGTATGCCGGTCATGTCAGGCCGTGAAATGGTGCGCCTCGTCGATGTATCGGCAGAATGGCTGGCGCTTACGTCGGTTATGACAGCCCGCACAGTCCGCGATCGATTGATGGCGGATGCCGAGGTCGGGATCTGGCGCTATGATCCGGACACCCGTCTCAATCATTTCTTCAGTGAGTCGGCGCTTGGCCAGGACCACATCGGCGAACCCGTATCCATCGAAACGCTTCAGAGCATCCAGCATCCTGAAGACCTGTCCAAGTATGCAGCCATATGTGCGCGTCTGACGACCGAAGGCGGGTCTGCCGAAGGCGAAATGCGCTATCGCGATGCGAACAGCGGATGGAAGACGATTCGCGTTCACTACCGCTCTGGTCGCAAAATGCCGTCCGGCCAGTATGAGATTTTTGGCATCAGCCAGAATGTCGGCGAACTCGCTCGCGCGCGTGATGAGGCCGACATGGTCAAAGACCGACTTGAGCTGGCCATGGGCGCGGCAAAGGTCGGCGTGTACGAGATTGATCTTCTGACGGGCGATCGCTGGTCGTCCGAGCAGTTCAAGGAGATCGCCGGCGAAGAGGCGATGGCCCGTCAGGACGCTCATCCATTCGGCATCTACATGGATGAAGAACAAAAGGCGGTTCGCGAAAGCTGGGATCGCTGTCTTGCGTCCGATGGCGTCGAGAGCATCGATACACGTATCTATCGCCCTGACGGGAAGGGACGCTGGATGCGCGTCTTCACGCGGGTTCATCGCAATGCAAGTGGCCAGCACACGCGCGCTGTAGGCCTCATGATGGATATTCACGACCAGAAGGAGCAGGAGCTTGCTCTGGTCAAGGCCAAGGCCCAGGCCGAAGCTGCAACCGCTGCAAAATCGAACTTCCTGGCATCGATCAGCAACGAGATCCGAACGCCGCTGAACGGCATTCTCGGCATGGCGCAGGTGCTCAACAACGACCCGCTAACCGAAGCTCAGAAGGGGCGCGTCAACGTCATCTCCGAGTCCGGCCAGACTTTGATGGCCCTTCTCAACGATGTGCTCGATATCTCCAAGATCGAAGCTGGCAAGATGGAGATTGCGCAGATCGATGGCGACCTGCGCTTGACGCTCGAGCGCGTTCGTCAACTCTTCCTTTCGCGCGCAGAAGAGCGTGGCTTGCAATTGACGCTGGAAGTCGACGACAGCGTGCCAGCGCGCCTCCGCTATGATCCGGTGCGTGTGCGTCAGTGTTTCGGCAACCTCCTCTCCAATGGTATCAAGTTCACGGAGCAGGGTAGCGTGAAGGCTCGCGTCAGCGCGCGGGAACAGCACACCGGCGAATGGCGCATCTGCATCGAAGTCATCGACACCGGCATCGGCATGGATTTCGAAACACGATCCAACCTCTTCTCGCCGTTCCTGCAGGGAGACGCTTCTATCACCCGTCGTTTCGGCGGCACGGGCCTTGGCCTCGCTATCACGCGTCAACTTGCGCGGCTCATGGGCGGTGATGTCACTGTGGATAGCGTGCCCGGCATCGGATCGACATTCTCCCTGCTGTTGATGGCCGGCGCTTCAGAAAAGCCGGTGGTTGAGCCGATCGAAACGCCAGCGTTGTCCATCGAGCAAACGGCCATACGGCCTATGAAACGAGTGCTGAACGCGCGGGTCCTTCTGGTCGACGACAATCCGGTGAATCGTCATGTTGTCCGTCTGTTCATGGCTCAGTTCCTCCCCCAGATCGTTGAGGCGGTGAATGGCGAGGAAGCGCTTGCGCGACTTCACGAACAGCCATTCGATGTCGTTCTTCTCGACGTCCACATGCCGGTCATGGACGGCAAGGAAACCATCAAGCGCATCCGTGCGAGCGACGAGCCTTGGCGCGACATCCCGGTGATCGCACTCACGGCGGACGCCATGAGTGGCGACAAGGAGCGCTACATGGCGCTCGGGATGAGCGATTATATCTCGAAGCCGATCGACGCGCGCGAACTGGCAACGAAATACATCACCTTGCTCCAGGGCAGCCCTTTGGCTGCTCAGGACGCAGCCTAGACACCTTCATGATGTGACCGATGTTGCCGCGGCGTCACGCTTCCCGCGTGCGCGAGCGATGCGTAGCCTATCCGCGCTGCACGAACCCAAACCGAACGCTCCGGCACGTAGCGCCATGGCGGCAACAAAGGTAGAGCATTAGCGATGGCGAACATTTTCATCACTGACATTCGCGGCTTTGCCAATCCGGCAATCGCTGAGCGGCTGCGCAAGGCGGGTGCGCGGGTAATCGGCTGTGATCCTGCAATTGAGCACGATGGTGATGAAGCGGGCATTGAGGTGATCGAATGGACGACGCCGCAAGCGATGGTGGCGCGGGCGGCGGAAGCCTTCGGCGGCAAGCTCGATGCGATCGTCATCTCGCCCGCAATGCCTGCGCCAAGAACCAATGTCGAAGATCTCAATGTCGAACTGCTGCTGCCGTACTTTCAGCGGCTGACCGCCGAGTCGCTGGTGTTTGCTGGCGCCGCTGTGAAGGCCATGCGCCCCAACAAAGCAGGGCGCATCGTGTTCGGGTCATCGTCGGGGCCGATCGGTGGGATTCCCGGATTTTCTCCCTATGCGGCGGCCCGCGCCGCGGTGAACGGCGTTGTGCGTACGCTGGCGCTTGAAGTCGCCGGCAGCGGCATCTCCGTGAACGCCGTCGCCGCCAACTTCATCCAGACGGAGACGTATTACCCGAAGGCGCTGCTGGAGGACCCGGTCAAAGGTCCCAAGCTTCTCGCACGTGTCCCGATGGGCAGGCTTGGGCAGGCAGACGAGGTCGCAGCGCTCGTCGAGCTTCTGGCGCTCGGACAAAGCGGTTTCATCTCAGGTCAGGTGATCCCGATATCGGGCGCCTGGTGCTGAAACTATTTTGCGAGTTTCTCTGCGAAGAAAGCCATGATGCGGTTGGCGCCGGCTTCACGCTGATCGCGCGTCTCCCCGAACGATCCACCAAGTCTGCCCTCCAGCAGCAGCGTCGCAAGGCCGTGCGCGATCGACCACGAAGCGATCACCGGCGTGAGGTCGGGATTGGCCTTGTCTTCCATCTTGCCGGACACGCCGAGAACTTCGACCGGAAGGTTGAAGCAGCGCTCCGCCTTGGCCTTCGCGTCGGGATAGCCGGAGAGGTCGCACATCTCCGTCCGGAACATCAGGCGGAACAGTTCAGGATGGTTGAGCGCAAAGCGGATATACGCTTCGCCCATCGCGCGGCTCTTGCTCTGGCGATCACGGACGAGGCCGACAGCGCTGACCATATAGTCATAGAGCTGGTCGAAGCCTTCGCCCGCCAGCTCCGCGAGAATCGCCTCGCGATCCTGGAAGTAGTGATACGGCGCCTGGTGGCTGACGCCTGCACGGCGCGCGACTTCGCGCATGGAAAGCGCGCCGAGTCCGCCTTCGTTCATCAGCTGAAGGCTGGCATTGAGGATTCCGGCGCGAACGTCGTCCTTGCCGGTAGTCCGGGTAACTGCTGTCATGTCTCGCCTATCTACTACTTGACACTGTCTAGGCGGCGATCCCCCCGTGTCAAGCACCCAATTCAGTTTCGTGACACATGCCGAACGGTCTGTCAGCCGAGAGTTGAACGTCAAAAGCCGCCAAATCTGGCGCGATTGGCCCGCAGACGTGTGTAATCCGAAGTTCCAGCGTGTTTTGGGGAGACCTGCATGGATTTCAATCTGCCGACCGAGCTGGCCGCTTACCTGGATGAGCTCGACCGTTTCATAGCAGCGGAGATCCAGCCGCTGGAGCAGGCGGACGACAATATGCGCTTCTTCGACCATCGTCGTGAGCACGCGCGTACGGACTGGTATGCGGGCGGACTACCCCGCCACGATTGGGAAGCGCTGCTGGCCGAGGCGCGCCACCGCGCTGACCGGGCCGGACATTTTCGTTTTGCACTGCCCAAGGAGGTGGGCGGCCAGACACGTGACGTAGGGGCGGGCGCCAACCTCGCCATGGCGGTGATCCGCGAGCATCTCGCGGCGCGTGGGTTGGGTCTTCATAACGATCTGCAGAACGAGCACTCGATTGTCGGCAACAGCGTCGGCGCGTTGCTGATGTGGCATTACGGCTCGGGCGCGCAGAAGGCCGAATGGATGGACGACCTTGCCGCTGGCCGTCGTGGCTTCGCCTTCGGCATCACGGAGCCAGCGCACGGTTCCGACGCCACACATATGGAGACCCGCGCTGTTCGCGACGGAGATCACTGGGTGATCGATGGCGAGAAGACCTGGAATACCGGTGTCCATACGGCGAGCCACGACATGATCTTCGCCCGCACGTCGGGCAAGGCAGGGGACGGTCATGGCATTACTGCATTTCTTGTTCCGACGAATTCGCCGGGCTTCAAGGCTGAAGAGTTCCTCTGGACGTTCAACATGCCGACCGACCACGCCCATGTAACGCTGAAGGGCGTGCGTGTGCCCGACAGCGCGGTATTCGGCGGCGAGGGGAAGGGGTTGCAGGTGGTGCAGCATTTCTTCAACGAGAATCGCATCCGACAGGCGGCCTCATCGCTGGGGGCTGCGCAGTATTGCGTCAATCAAGCGGTCGCCTACGCCAATGAGCGTGCTCCGTTCGGCAAACGATTATCATCTAATCAGGGCATCCAGTTCCCGCTGGTTGAACTGCAGACGCAGTGCGAGATGCTGCGTGCGCTGATCCACAAGACGGCATGGCAGATGGACACGATTGGCAACTTCGCCGTCTCGGACAAAGTCTCGATGTGCAACTACTGGGCAAATCGCTTGTGCTGTGAGGCGGCTGATCGCGCGATGCAAGTCCATGGCGGCCTTGGCTATTCGCGCCACAAACCGTTCGAGCACATCTATCGCCATCACCGCCGCTATCGCATCACGGAAGGCTCGGAGGAGATCCAGATGCGTCGTGTTGCGGGCTACATGTTCGGCTTCATGGACCAGCGCGCGCCGAAAGGCGTCACCGAATGATTGATACAGTAAGGTTGGAGAATGCGCTGAAGCGCATGCAGGGTTTCGAGGCATTGCTGGCTTGCGAGCGGCTGTCAGCGGGGGCCAGCCGCGAAACCTATCGTCTCATTATTCGCAAAGACGGCCGCGAGCAGGTCATGGCGCTGCGCCGTGCGCCGAATGAAGGCGGGCGGTCGGCCTTGGGTTTCGGTCCCGGGTTGGATGTCGAGGCGAAGCTGTTTGCTGCCGCGAGCAAGGCTGGCGTGCCGGGTCCGCGCGTGTTCATGATGCTGGAGTCGGGTGATGAGCTTGGCTCGGGCATTGTGATGGAGTGGATCAGCGGCGAAACACTGGGCGCGAAGATCGCACGGGCCCCGGAGCTTGCTCATACGCGCGAGACGCTGGCGCGTCAGTGCGGTGAGGTGCTGGCTCGGTTGCACAAGGCCGATGTGGCCGCGAGCGGCCTCGATGGGGTTCTCGAGACATTTGATGCCGAGCATTCCGTCCGCAAGACAAATGCGTCGTATCTTGAGTGCGAAACGCCCCAACCGATGATCGACTTCACGGCGATGTGGTTGCTCAGGAATCTTCCGAAGCAGCGGCCGCTCAAGCTGGTGCACAGCGACTTTCGGAATGGCAATTTCATCGTGCAGCCGGGCAAGGGCAAGGGCATCGTTGCCGTGCTGGATTGGGAGCTGGCGCATATCGGTGATCCGATGCGTGATCTTGGCTGGCTGATCACGCGCTCCTGGCGGTTCGGCGTGCCGGGTAAGCCAGTGGGCGGCTTCGGCGAACTGGACGATCTGATCGCCGGCTATGAAAATGCATCTGGCGAAACCGTTGATCGTGAAGCGGTACGCTTCTGGGAAATCTTCGGCTCGTTCTGGTGGGCGGTCGGCTGCCTCTCTATGGCGGAATCCTACCGGAAGGGCATGGAGACCAGCGTCGAGCGTCCCGCCATCGGGCGGCGCAGTTCGGAATGCCAGATCGACTGTGTGAACCTGATCATCCCCGGCAAGGCGCGCAAACCCCAGCCGGCGCTGCAGACCCTCTCAACCACAGAACTTCCGCGATCGGACGAGCTCCTGCAGGGCGTGCGGGACTTCCTGCGGAATGAAGCCTCCACGGCGCTTGAAGGCCGGAACCAGTTCCTCGCGCGCGTCGCCGCCAACTCGGTCGACATCGCCCTGCGCGAACTGACCTTCGGCGCTGACGCCGCCATGTGGGAAACACAGGCGCTGCGCACCCTGCTGGGCAGACCGGGCGAAGTCTCCGAACTGCGCGATTCGCTTTGCAAGGCGATCCGATTGGGCGAAATCGATATCAACAACCCCGATCTGCACGCTTATCTGCGCGGCAGTGTGCTGGCGCAGGCGATGATCGATCAGCCCAATTATCCCGGTGTTGCCGAGTGCCTGGCCCACAATTGATGCGGCCATAGCCGGGGCCTTCCGCGAGGTCACAGCTGCCTACTCGACGGTATCGCGTGACGAGGCTAAACCGGGCTTAGTCATTTCGAGGTGTTCTTCATGTCGCGTCCCGTCATTTCTGCGACCGGTCTTTATACGCCGCCCCATTCGATATCGAACGCGGAACTGGTCGCCAGCCTCAATGCCTGGACCGACAACTACAATGCCGAGCACGCGGAAGAGATCGCGGCCGGCAAGCGCGAGGCGAAGGCGCATTCGTCCGTCGAGTTCATCGAGAAGGCTTCCGGCATCAAGTCGCGCTTCGTGATCGACAAGGAAGGCGTGATCGACCCTAAAGTCATGCGCCCGCAAATCCCGGAGCGTCCCAACGATCAGATATCCGTACTGGCAGAGATCGCCGTGAACGCCGCCAAGCAGGCGCTGGCGTCGGCGGGTCGTGAGGCCAAGGACATCGATGCGGTTATCTGCGCCGCCTCCAACATGCAGCGTGCGTATCCGGCCATGGCCGTTGAGGTGCAGGCAGCTCTCGGCGCTGAAGGTTTTGCGTTCGACATGAACGTTGCCTGCTCGTCAGCGACCTTCGGCATCCAGACCGGCGCGGATTTCGTGCGCGCGGGCCATGCCAAGACGGTGTTGATGGTGAACCCGGAAATCTGCTCGGGCCACCTCAACTTCACCGACCGCGATAGCCACTTCATCTTCGGCGATGTCGCCACAGCCGTTCTGATCGAGGCGGAAGAGATTGCGCCCAAGGCTCACTGGTCGATCCTCGGCACACACCTCAAGACGCAGTTCTCGAACAACATCCGCAACAATTTCGGCTTCCTCAATCGCGCCGCGCCTGAAGGCGTGGGCAAAACCGACAAGTTGTTCGTTCAGGAGGGCCGCAAGGTCTTCAGGGAGGTCGTGCCGATGGTCTCCGCCATGATCCAGAGCGAGATGGACCGTCTCGGCATCCAGGCGAGCGATCTCAAGCGCATGTGGCTGCACCAGGCCAATGCCGGCATGAACCGCCTGATCGCGGAGCGCGTGCTGGGGCACGAAGCCAGCGAGCTCGAAAGCCCCACCGTGCTCGACACCTATGCCAACACGTCGTCTGCCGGCTCGATCATTGCGTTCCACAAGCATTCGGCTGACTTCAAGGCCGGAGAGAAGGGCCTGATCTGCTCCTTCGGCGCGGGCTATTCCGCAGGGACAGTCTTCATCGAGAAGGCGGCCTGATCCCCTCGCAGGGATGACAGGAAAGGGAGTTGTCCCCACTCCGTGCATTGATAGTCTCCGGCAAAACAAAAAATGCTGGAGGAAATCATGGGTGCGGACGCCGCCAAGCTGCCACCATTCCGCAAGCTGCCTTTCAAGGCGCCCGACATGGAGGTCCGCCGCGGCGAGGGCGGGGCTGTCTACCTGTCCTCGCGAACGCCTTTGGGCGTCGTCCCGCGTTCGATCCCACATGTGCTGGACAAGCGGGCGGCTGAGCATCCAGATCGTCCCTGGCTCAAGCAACGGGCGCCCAATCACGGGCCGTGGCGCACAGTCACCTATGGCGAGGGCGCGGCGATCACGCGGTCGCTGGCGCAGGCCCTGCTGGATCGCGGATTGGGGCCGGATGCGCCGCTGCTGATCCTGTCGGGCAATTCGATCGAGCACGCGTTGATACAGATGGCGGCGATGCGGATCGGCTCGCCCGCGACGCCGATCTCGATGGCGTATTCCGTGATGTCGACGGACTTCGCGAAGCTGAAGCACTGCTTCAACGCCGTGAAGCCGAAGGCGGTCTTCGTCCAGACCATGGACCCGTTCCGCAAGGCGCTCGCGACCTTGCCGCTGGAAGGCGTCGCGATCATTTCGGCGGACGGTTCGGAAGGCTCCGAGGCTTTCACGACACTGGCGGAGACGCCGGTGACGTCCGTTGTCGACACGGCGATGGACTGGCTCGGCCCGGATTCGATCGGCAAGTATCTCTTCACGTCGGGCTCGACGGGCATGCCGAAACCCGCTCCACAAAGCCAGGGCCAGATGACGGCGCAGATCGCGGCGCGCAATGCGCTGGATCAGCCGCTGCCGGATCATGACCCGAACGAGGTTCTCCAGAACCTCGACTGGATGCCGTGGAGCCACATCTCCGGCGGCAATGTGAACTACAATGGCTGCCTCGCACTTGGCGGCACATTCCACATTGACGAGGGCAGGCCGATGCCGGGCCTGTTTGCCACCACGATGAAGAACGCGGCAGACGTACGCCCGCAGTATTTCGGCTCTGCGCCGATTGCTTACGCCATGCTGGCAGAAGCGATGGAGCAGGATGCGGAGTTCCGCGACGCCTTCTTCAGCCGCATGAAATACATGGTCTATGGCGGCGCCACGTTGTCGGACGATCTCTATGACCGCATCCAGGCGCTGGCGATCGCCTCGACGGGCGAGCGCATTCCGCTGACGACGATGTATGGCGCGACCGAGACACAGGGCGTCACCATGGTGCACTGGGAGCTGGAGCGCGTCGGCATGGTCGGCCTGCCGCTGCCGGGACAGACGCTGAAGCTTGTGCCTGTAGGCGCCAAGATGGAGGTGCGCGTCAAAGGCCCGATGGTGATGAAGGGCTATCTGAACCTGCCCGAGAAGAACAAGGAGGTGTTCGACGAGGAAGGGTTCTATTGCCTCGGCGACGCCGCGCGCTTTTTCGATCCCGAGCATCCGGAAAAGGGGCTCGTCTTCGATGGCCGGGTGACAGAGGACTTCAAGCTCAATTCCGGCACGTGGGTGTCGGTCGGCACGTTGCGGCCGGATATCGTTGCGGCCTGCGCGCCGCTTGTGGCCGATGCGATCGTGTGCGGGCAGGACAAGCCTTATGTCGGCGCGCTGCTCTGGCCATCGCCGGCCGCCATGAAGGCGGCGATGGAAGCGGCGGGCGGCGATGGCGCGAAGGCTGTGGGCGAGCTCACGGCGCATGTTGCGCAGAAGCTGGCGGCGTTCAACGCGACGCAACCGGGCTCCTCGCGCCGGGTGGGGCGGTTCAAGATTTTGACCACGCCGCCCTCGCTCGATGCGGGCGAGATCACGGACAAGGGCTATGTGAATCAGCGCGTCGCGCAGGATCATCGCGCGGCCGATGTGGCGGCGCTGTTTGCACCGGATATTCCCCCCGGCGTCGTCAAGTTGACGTAGGACGCGAGGGAAGGCGCCTGCTCCGGAAAGTTCGCGTGGACTTGGCGTCTGCGGTGTGCAGGATGCCGTGCGCGTAACGCAGGTTTTACAGCTATCGGAGCGGCTATGTCTGCCTTGAATGTCGAGCGGCCGGACTTCATGCAGGATGAGGACATCCGCATGTTCGAGGACTCGGTTGGCAAGTTTTTCCAGCAACATGCGCCGACCGAGCGCGTGGAAAAATGGCGCAAGCAGAAGTGCGTTGATCGCGAGATGTGGAACGAGGCGGGCGCGGCCGGCCTGCTCGGACTTTCGACGCCCGAGGAATACGGCGGCATGGGCGGGGACTACCGCCATGAGGTCGTGTTCATGGAGCAGCTCGCAGCAAATGGCGTCGAGGGCTTCGGCGCCTCGCTGCACAATGCGATCGTGATGCCGTACATCATTCACTACGGCACCGAAGAGCAGAAGAAGCGCTGGCTGCCGCGCATGGCGACGGGTGAGCTTGTCTCCGCGATTGCGATGACGGAGCCGGGCGCGGGCTCTGACCTGCAGGGCATCAAGACGACGGCCAAGCGTTCGGGCAATGGCTATGTGATCAATGGCTCGAAGACGTTTATCACCAACGGGCAGACGGCGAACCTGATCTGTGTCGTCGCCAAGACCGATCCGACGCAGGGCGCCAAGGGCGTCTCGCTGGTGTTCCTTGAGACGGATGGCGCCGAAGGTTTCGAGCGCGGCCGCAATCTCAAGAAGATGGGGCAGGACGCGCAGGACACGTCCGAGCTGTTCTTCAATGATGTGAAGATCCCGGCGGAGAATCTGCTCGGCACGGAGGAGGGCCAGGGCTTCTACCAGCTGATGGGTCAGCTGCCGCAGGAGCGGCTCAACATTGCGGTGCAGGCGATTGCGACGATCGAGAAGGCGCTTGAGCTGACGATCGACTACGTGAAGCAACGTCAGGCTTTCGGGAAGCGCATCATCGATTTCCAGAACACCCAGTTCGTGCTGGCCGAGTGCAAGACCGAAGGGACAGTCGCGCGGGTGTTCGTGAACCACTGCATTGGCCTGCATCTGCAGGGCAAGCTGGATGCGGCGACGGCGTCGATGGCGAAGTACTGGCTGTCGGAACTCGAGGGCAAGATCGTCGACAAATGCCTGCAACTGTTTGGCGGCTATGGCTTCATGGACGAATACCCGATCAGCCGCATGTACCGCGACGTGCGCATTCAGCGCATCTATGGCGGCACCAACGAGATCATGAAGCTTCTGATCGCGCGGACGCTTTGAGTCATGCCTGGCAAGCGGCAGGCGTTTGACCGGCGGGAGCCGGGCGGGCCGTTTGATATTGTTGGCGATGTGCATGGCTGCTGCGATGAGCTGGAGGAGCTGCTCGCGGAGTTGGGGTATGACGTCACGTGGTCTGGCGAGGACGTGAGTGTGACGCCGCCCGAGGGGCGGACGTTTGTGTTTGTGGGCGATCTGGTGGATCGCGGGCCGCGTGTGCCGGATACGTTGCGCATCGCCATGGCGATGATGGAGGCGGGCGCGGGCCTTTGCGTCGAAGGAAATCACGACAACAAGTTCGGCCGCATGCTGAGCGGCGCGAACGTGAAGATGAACCACGGTCTGCAGGCGTCTGCGGATCAGATGGCGGCGGAGACGCCGGCGTTCAAGGCGAAGGCGCGGGCGTTTATCGACTCGCTGCCGCCTTATCTCTGGCTTGATGGTGGGAAGCTGGTGGTCGCGCACGCGGGTTTGAAAGAGGACATGCTGGGCCTCAACAACGGCAAGGTGCGGTCGTTCGCGCTCTATGGGGAGACGACAGGGGAGACGGATGGGTACGGCTTTCCCGTGCGGCGCAACTGGGCGCTGGAGCATGATGGTGAGCCGGCGATTGTTTATGGGCATGTGGCTGCGCCGGATGTGCAGGCGATCAACAATACCTGGTGCCTTGATACGGGCTGCTGTTTCGGGGGCAGGCTGACGGCGTTGCGCTGGCCCGAGAAGGAACTGGTGAGCGTTCCTGCGAAGCGGGTTTACTATGTGCCGGAGCGTCCGTTTGCGGATCGAACGCGCTGAGGCCGCAACTGGGCTTGACGTCGTCTGGGTGAGCCCGTTCAGATGCGGCCAACAATCGAGAGGAAATGTGCCATGAAAACGCGGATCACCGAGCTGTTCGGCATCGAGCATCCGATCATCCAGGGCGGCATGCATTATGTCGGTTTCGCCGAGATGGCGGCTGCGGTGTCGGAAGCGGGTGGGCTTGGGATCATCACGGGTCTGACGCAGAAGACGCCGGAGGGCCTGCGCGCGGAGATCCGCCGTTGCCGCGAGATGACAAGCAAGCCGTTCGGCGTGAACCTGACCTTCCTGCCGGCCGTGGTGCCGCCGGACTATCCGGGCTTTGTGCGCACGATCATCGAAGAGGGCGTGAAGATCGTCGAGACGGCGGGCAACAATCCGGCGCAGGTGATGCCGTTCTTCAAGCAGGCTGGCGTGAAGGTCATTCACAAGTGCACGTCGGTGCGTCACTCGCTGAAGGCCGAGAGCATTGGTTGTGATGCGGTGAGTGTCGATGGCTTCGAGTGCGGCGGGCATCCGGGCGAGGATGATGTGCCAAACTTCATCCTGCTGCCGCGTGCGGCGGAGGAGCTGAAGATTCCGTTCGTGGCTTCGGGCGGCATGGCTGATGGGCGGTCGCTGGTGGCGGCGATGGCGCTTGGAGCTGAAGGCATGAACATGGGTACGCGCTTCATTGCGACGAAGGAAGCGCCGGTGCACCAGAACGTGAAGGATGCGCTGGTGAAGGCGAGCGAGCTGGACACGCGCCTGATCATGCGTCCGCTGCGCAATACCGAGCGCGTGCTCAAGAATGCTGGCGTCGACAAGATCATCGAGAAGGAGAAGCAGCTCGGTGCGGGCGTGAAGTTCGAGGACATCATCAACGAAGTCGCCGGCGTTTATCCGAAGGTGATGCGCGATGGTGATATGGAAGCTGGGGCGTGGAGCTGCGGCATGGTTGCCGGCCTGATCCGCGATGTGCCGACTGTGAAAGAGCTGATCGACCGGATCATGCGCGAGGCGGACGAGATCATCTCGAAGCGGCTTGCCGGGGCCGTGCGGGCATAGGCTCGCGATCCCGCTGTTGAGCAGGGTTGTTGGGTTTTGATTTCAAGCGCGGTCGCTTAGGCGGCCGCGTTTTTGTTTGCGTGTTGGACCAAGACGCATCTCTCGCGGAGGCGGGAGTTCAGATGATGGGCGCTTTGCGCGCTTTTTTGCTGGGACTGGATCCCCGCCTTCGCGGGGAACGCGTGAACGGAGTTCACGCTTCCAGAGGTGGGGATGTGGCTCAGGGTAGTGAGCACGCCCTCGTCCTTTGAGACGCGCAGCTTTGCTGCGCTCCTCAGGATGAGGGCTATTGGGGGGCTGCTTTGCTGAGCAGCGTTTGTTTCCTGATGGGTGTCGGTCGTCCTTGCGGGCAGATTGTGCGGCATGGTCGGTGTGGCATTCACCGAGCAACGGCGCGCTTTCATCCGGAAGGTTGAGGCGACGTGGTGCACGAGCATCGCAAATACGCGCAGCACAGCTGTCAGCCAAAGCTGAGGAAGCTGCGGGGTGCCTAATCCAGTTTGCGCGTGTTTGTGTCGTGTCATGCGGGGTAGAATACCCCGGCACGGGGCGCCGTAGATTCTGGGGCGCTCTATCCCTCAAAATTTTGCGCTAACGCGCTGAGTTTGTTTGGGGTGTGCGGAAACTGTCCTACAGTTTCGGTGCAGCTCTATCCCCCAATTTCGGCGTTGTAGGGTGCATCAACGATGCACCGCGCCGCCGGCGCATGCCACGGTGCATCTTTGATGCACCCTACGAGTTTGGGGCTGGTCTGGGACAACGGGACGAGCCGCTCCTGGGTCCCGACTTTCGTCGGGAGGAGCGGGGCGAGGAATGCGCGGTGGTGGGTGGAGTTCCTGGGTTCCCGCTTTCGCGGGAATGACGATGGTGGGGGTGGTGTGTGGGCGTGGTGCATCTGTGATGCACCCTACGGGCCTGGGCTCAGTGTTGGGTGTTGAGTTCGTCGAGGACTGTGGCGATGGCAGCCACGAGGGTGGGGTCTTTTTTGGCGAGCTTCATGCGGAGGGCGCGGAGGTTGTCCTGCATCTTGATGCAGTTGGCGTCGAGGTCTGCGATCGCGACGAGGAGGGCTTCGAAGTGGTAGAAGCTTTCGATGCGCTCGGGGACGTCCTGGAGCTTGCCGGTGGGCAGGTCATTGAGGATGGCGATCAGTTCAAGTGTGAGCTTGGGATCGTCGGGGCCGGTGAAGAGGGGGCGGCTGTCGCGGAGCATGGCGATGCCGGCGCTGAAGGCATCGTCGTCGCGCGAGGAGAGCCAGTCCATCATGAGATCATAGGCGTTGGCACGGTCCAGCAGGATGGAGGCGGCCATCTCGGTGGAGGCGCTGCGCAGATGGGCGTGGTTGCGAAGTGTGGAGATGTCGCTGGCGGTGCGCAGGTCCAGCGCGGCCTGTACGGTGTGGAAGTCAGCGAACACGGCGGGCAAGTCTGCTGGCGGTCTGGGGATGTCGCCGCAGGCAGAGAACTGGCGGTTGGCGCGGGTGAGGGGTGATTGAGCGGCGTCGAGCGTGGCTTCGAGCTTGGCAAGGCTGGCTTCATCGCGTGACCGCGCGTCTGCCGGATAGAACAGCATCGGGTAGCGCACGAGTTCGGCCGCCATCGGCCAGCGGTTCGGCGCGCCGGGATAGTGGATGGCGACGCGCGGGAAATGGTTGAGCCAGTCGAGGACGGCTTTCGGCGTTTCGACGGGCATATAGGCCGTCCACGCATCGCCCGTATGGCGGCCATCATCGCCGATCTGCTTCGTCACGGCGAGCGTACCGCAGCGCAGGCAGGCATTGACGCTGATGTTGCGGGCGATGGGCCAGAGCGAGCGATGGAAGGCCGGGCCGCAGCTGCAATTGACGGTCTGAGAATGGTCCTGCTTTGAGGTCGGATCGGACTTGGCCTGATCGGATCTGGTTTGATCAGATCTGGCCTGATCAAGCTTGGCAGTATCGGCGAGCCCCGGCTTTGCGGCTTTCGGCTCGTGGGGCGGCAGGACCACTTCGCCCTTCTCGAAATACTCGCGCATGTGGTTGTTGCGCGGCCCGTCGGTGGCGCGCATGTCGAAGGTCAGGCGTTCCGGAGTGATCTCGCCATTGGCGCCTTCGCGTTCCCACTCGATGAAGATCTGCGTTAGGCCGGGATCGAGTTCCATCCGGCGGATGACGGCGGTGGCTTCAAAGGGAATGCGAATGCCGGTCGCGTCGGTGAAGCCGCGTATCACCCGGTAGCGGTGATGCGATTCCAGATGATCGATCGTCGTTCCCACGGCGTTTCCCCAATCCGGCCGCGGCGCATGTTCGTCAGAATGCGGACGGCGGTTTCAGGCTAGCGCATTGTGGTTGGCGCGAAAGTACCGGCCGTTACGGTTTCGCCTGACGGTTGCAAGGGTGACGCGGATTTGACCGGCGCCCGCTGCGTCAGACCCGGCCCGCTGCGCTTGGGCGCTGCGGACCGGGGGTTGGATCAGGCCTCGACGCCGGCGGGGCAGGAGACGCCGGTGCCGCCGATGCCGCAATAACCGCCGGGGTTCTTGGCGAGATACTGCTGGTGATAGTCCTCGGCGAAGTAGAATTCCGGCGCGGCGAGGATCTCGGTGGTGATCGCGCCCTTGCCGGCGGCTTTCAGTGCGCCCTGATAGGCGTCACGCGAGGCTTCGGCCTGACGCTTCTGTTCGTCGGAATAGGTATAGATCGCCGAGCGGTATTGCGTGCCGTGATCATTGCCCTGGCGCATGCCCTGGGTGGGATCGTGGTTTTCCCAGAACACTTTCAGGAGCTGACCGTAGGAGACCTTCGCGGGGTCGAAGACGACGAGCACCATCTCGGTGTGGCCGGTCTCGCCCGAGCAGACCTCCTGATAGGACGGGTTGGGCGTCTCACCGCCGGCATAGCCGACTGCGGTGGTCCAGACGCCGTCCTGTTGCCAGAACTTGCGCTCTGCGCCCCAGAAGCAGCCGAGGCCGAAGGCGGCGACTTCTAGACCTTCCGGGTAGGGCCCTTTGATCGGGCGGCCGTGGTTCACGAAATGCTCTTTGGGGACCGCAACTGCTGCGGAGCGGCCGGGCAGGGCTTCGCCGGGCCTGGGAAGCTGGCTCTTCTTGCCAAGGGAGAACATGGGATCATCCTTTGAATTCTGAGCCCCCTATGTGGGGTGGCCGAGGGCGGACGTCAAAAGCCGGGCTGTGGCTGAATTTAGCTGCAACTTGCGCTTAAGGCAGGCCCATGTAAAAGCGCCCTCCTGCGCTGGTGAGGTGGCCGAGTGGTCGAAGGCGCACGCTTGGAAAGCGTGTATACGGGAAACCGTATCGTGGGTTCGAATCCCACCTTCACCGCCAGTTGCTTCGGGCAATATCCCTCCGGAAAGCCCGGATTTCCTTTCTGAAAACAAAGCAGCAGCTACATGTCACGCTGGCATTGAGTCTGGATTTCGCGTAAACTCGTTGCATTCGCATCGAGTTTTGATGCCGGGGTCCGGGGGCAAACATGGATGCGGTGACGCCCAGGGGGCGGGTTCTGATCGTTGACGACCAGTTCCTGATCATCGAATTCCTTCGGATCTGGACCGAGGCTTGCGGCTTCGAGGTTTGCGAGACGGCGACGTCGGCGGCGAACGCGGTGACCCTGGCGATCGCGCTGAAGCCGGACATCGTGCTGATGGACGTGCAACTGGAACGCGGCGGGGATGGCGTGGTCGCGGCGGCCGAGATTTCGGCGGTGATCAACGTGCAGATCATCTTCGTGACGGGCGCCAATGATCCGGTGACCATGGCGCGGATTGCGGATTGCCAGCCCTTCGCGGCGCTGATCAAACCGGTGGACCCTGAAGAGCTGGGACAGGTGCTGACGCGCGCGATGGTGGGGCAGGAACAGGCCTCGCGTTGACGTGTGGAGAGCCATTTCCTGTTGCAGAGGAATATGCTCTAGCCTCGGATCGGGCGCCGTCTGGGAGGCTGTGATGAAGACCGTATTTCTGGCTCTGGCTGCGGCTGTGATCGCTGCGCCTGCAGCGTCTGCTCAGATCGACAGCGTTCGTCTGGGCGTGATGAAGCACAATATCTGCGTCAGCGACTGCAAGAACGCGGACAAGGAATCCGGCGTGAACATCAATGGCGAAGTGCGCTTTGCCTCGCCCGACTGGCTGGGCTGGGCTGCTTCTCCACATCCCTATGTGATGGCGTCGGTGAACACGGACGGCAACACGTCGTATGGCGGCGTGGGGCTTGAGTGGGACTGGAAGTTCGCGCCGAGCTGGCATCTGGAGCCGGGCTTTGGCTATGTGATCCACGACGGCTCGGTGAACAACCCGTATGCGAACGGCACGCCGCAAGCGGCGGCATTTGCCGAGGACCATGTGCTGCTCGGCTCGAAGGACCTGTTCCGGTCTTCGCTGGCGCTGACCTGGGATGTCTCGGAGACGTGGGCTGTGCAGGGCATCTACGAGCATCTGAGCCACGGCCAGATCCTCGCCAAGGGCCGCAATCAGGGCATGGACGAGATCGGCGTGCGCGTGGTGTGGCGGTTCCAGTAGGGGGCTGCGGAAGGCGCGCGGCGGGCCCGGAATCAGGCGGGGCAAAATAAGCCGGGCGGGCGGCTGACAGGCCCTTGTATCCCGGCTCTGTGCCCTGTATCACGCCCGCCTTGTCATCTGCCCAGATGGCGGAATTGGTAGACGCACTGCTTTCAGGTAGCAGCGGGTAACACCGTGGAGGTTCGAGTCCTCTTCTGGGCACCATTCTTCGGAAAAATTGACGACCGGGTCGCCGGGACAGGGGTCTGCTTCGCAGCTCTTTGTCCGTAGCGGGCGGCGTTTTCCTTCATTTTCAGGCAGTTTTGTGCATCTGGCATACAAATGGGTGCGATGCGGCACGGTTTGCTGCGATGCGAAAAAGTGTTTCTAAAACAGTGCGGTACATTCATATTTCGGGCGTCGAGCCACCTCCTGTTAACAACTTCGGCCTGTGATTGAGGCGGGAGGTTGGGGCATGTTGAGGAAGTAAAATGGCGTCAGCTTTGGCGTTTTCCTGGCCCGACCGGTTCCGTATCGCCCGGGATGCCTTGAACGAAGTTGAGTGTGATCTCGGTTGTCTGTCGGCCCTGCTGTCGGATACGGCCGATGCGATCGTCGACGATCCTGCAAACCTGGCCGAGGGCGGTGGCTTGAGCGGGTGGCCGACGATGGAGCGGCTGCAAACGCTTATCGCCAGTTGGAGACATCACCGGGCCCAGATGCAGGCGGCCTGGGATCGGTTGAGC
Organism: Hyphomonadaceae bacterium; assembly: GCA_036733305.1. Lineage (GTDB taxonomy): Bacteria > Pseudomonadota > Alphaproteobacteria > Caulobacterales > Hyphomonadaceae > UBA7672. The sequence goes on along the minus strand of DAINAT010000003.1, from coordinate 17,660 downwards.
GAGCGCGAGCGCCGGCAGGTGGGGCGGATGCCGCCTTTCGGCGCCGCGGACCCGACCCGGCCCTTCGCCTAGCTCTCGGAATCTGATCGTCAGCGGTGTCCACGCAGAACGCCGAGAGGGAAGGGCGGCTGCAAAAGCCTGCGGGTTAACGTCGTGTCCTGCGAGCGCTGAAAGTGCTCATCCGTACACGGATGTATTTGGTAAACGCGCCCCGCCTTGTTGGTCAGCGACACCTCAATGCAATCAACAAAATCAGAAAATATGATGTATTAGCACATATATTGTGAACCACTTGCCGGAATGATCGGCTGTCAGTGGAGGTTCGAATGACCCTGAACGGATTCCAGAGATTGGCAGTTATCAGCGTGTCGGGGCTTGCCCTGCTCACCACAACTGCGTGCGGCCATGTCAGCAAATTCCAGATCGCCAACAATGGCGGCAATGCAGACGGTCCCGTTGGCAATGGCGGCAACAGCGGCAGCGGCGGCAACACGGACGGTTCGGCTGGCAGCGGTGGCAACGTGGACAGCCCCGCCGGCAGTGATGGTAACGCCGAAGTCGCCGCTAATGACAGCGGTAGCGCCAGAAGCGGCAGGAGCGATAGCAGCGGTGGTGATGGCAATGGCGGCGGTTTGCCTACATCGTCGCCGCCGCGGCCGCGTGGCCTGACGCAGGCTACCGATTATCTCGGCGGAACGTTCGGCAACGTCCTGGTCAGCAGCGGCAACACCGCAAAGACCGCAAGCAATCTGGTGACGAACGCCGGCAGTCGAACAAGTCTATCGTTGGGGGCGGCGACCGGCGCCGTCGGCGGCCTGGTATCGACTGTCGGCATAAGCGCATCCAACCTTGGCGCAGGCGCTGTTGAAGGCGGGGCAAGCGCCATTCCGATAGTCGGGCCTGTGCTGGGAACGGCCACGTCGGTGTTCGACAGCATCATCGCGCCTGCAGCCAAGATCACCGTTCTCGACAACACTGTTGTCGGATTGGGATCAGGCAACAGCACGCAATTGATCGGCGCAACGGCTGGCTCGGCATCGCCGGCTCAGGGGACGCTTGCTTCTGCGAACGTCCTTGGCGGCATGGCTGCGAATCCCGGCGCTGTCGTGTCGGCGAATGTCGTCGGCGGGCAGGTGGCCACGGCCACGGTCCTGCCGAACGGTCTCGGCAATGGCCAGATCGCCGCGATCGACTCGCTTGCCAACATCGCTGTTGGCGGAACGACGATCCTGCCGGGTAGCTCCGCGGCCGTGGTCAACACAAACGTGCTGCCGAATGGTCTTGGCGGGCCGGGCAGCGTAGCCGATCTCAATACGGTGCTGTCTCCGGTTACGAGTGCTCTCGCTCCGGTCACCAGCGTGCTGGCTTCTGCTGCGGGCGGCAGTTCGGCGCTGTCTACAGACTCGCTTGCCCCGGTCACGGGCCTCGTCCAGGGCGTGGGCAGCACGGTCGGCAGCGTTCTTGTAAACCCGGCCACCGGCGGCCTGACGGGATCGACCAGCCTGCTTGGCGGGCTGACGGGGCGCACGACCGGTTCAACCGGCGGTCTCCTGAGCGGCATCACCGGGCCGCTTGGCAACGTCACACAATGAGATCGCTCACGGCTCCTCCTCAAGCGACCCGCCGACGGAGTGGCGGGAGCTGCGTGTAGGGCGAGCGCGGACGATCGCGCGTTCAGGGGATGATCATGGGGAAGCGCTCACCGCGCTTCCCCATGCCTAGTTTTGCAGGAGCATTTTTCGGGAAGATCTGCACATGTTTCGTCTTCGGTCCTTGCCGCTAACAGCCTGTTTCATCGCCATGGCCGCTGGCGTCGCCTATGCGCAAATCGTCGTCGACAAGGGACAACCCGGCCGGCTTGACGAGCCGAGCGCCAGCAAGGACCCGACGCTGAGGCCCAGGCTTCCCCCGTCGGTTGCGACAACAACGATTGCGCCGAACCAGGCAACGGGCGTCGCCATCACCGGCGTGCGTCTCGAACGGTCGAGCCTGCCGCGCGACGTTGCCGAAGCCGTCATGCGTCCGTTCATCGGCAAGCTGGTTACGACGGAGACGTTGCAGGGGCTCGCTGATGGCTATTCGAAAGCCTATGCGCGCTCCGACATCGCGCTCTACACAATTCTTGTGCCCGAGCAGAGCTTCGTTGACGGGCAGGTGCGTATCGTCGCCATCGAGAATTACATCGACGAGGTCATACTTGCCGGCGACAATCCGGCATCGGCGTCTCTGACGCGCGCCTATGCCTCGGAAATGGCCGAGCAGCGTCCGCTGACGCGTCCTGTCCTGCGGCGCTATCTGTCGCTCATGGATGATGTGCCCGGCGCCACGACGACGCCAAGGATTGTTGCGGGTGACAGGCCGGATACCGTGAAGCTGGTGCTCGACACCAAGCGAGACCCGATTGAAACCGTGCTGTCGCTCGATACGCGTGGCGCTGCCCGTCTGGGCCGAACGCAATTGACTGGCGACGTGTACTTCAACGGCTTCGGCTATGAAGGAAACCAGACACGTCTCACCGCCGCAGCCTCCGGCGATTTCAACCGCTTCCTATCGGCAACCCTGTCGCACGCCGCTACGTTCGGGCCGAGCGGCCTCACGGCCAGCGCTTCGATCGGCTACTTCCGCACGCGGCCTGATGATACCCCGATCGAAGGGAAGGGCTACACGGGCAGTCTCCAGGCCAGCTATCCGATCGTCCGCAGCCTGACCACGAACATCACCGCGGCCGGCGGGCTCGACGGGTTCAATTCGGACAACGCGCTGGTCGGCCAGATCCTGTCGAGTGATCGAACGCGTACGTTGCGCGGTGCGCTATCGATTGAAAGCACGCGCGGACAGACTGCCTGGGGCGCCAGCGTGTCTATCAGTCAGGGGCTGGATACATTGGGCGCACGCGTCGCCAACCCCGCCGTGTCCAGCGAGAGCTTCACCAAGGCAAACGTCCAGATTGCCGCCACGCGTGTGCTCGGTTCCAGCTGGCGTGTGCAAGGCTCCCTCTCGACCCAGCTATCAGACGATCGTTTGCCGACGAGCGAGCTGATGACGCTGGGTGGCGCCCGGTATGGTCGCGCATTCGACAGCGGCGTCGCCTCAGCCGACATGGGTGTAGCTGGTGTGGTGGAGCTCACTCGCAAGTTCGACGACAAGCCGATCGGCAAGGGCGTTGAGGCGTACGCCTTCCTGGACGGCGGCAAGCTCTGGTTTACCGATCGGCCGGGTCTCACGCTCGAAGACACTTATCTGTCGTCGGCTGGCGGCGGCGTGCGGGTGGGCATTTCAGACGCTGTGATCGGTCTCGAAGCGGCGCGTCAGGTTGCCGGTCGTGATGGCGATGGATGGCGAATGTCGGCCAGTCTCGGCAAGAATTTCTAGCTGCAACATCAAGCGAAAATACGAGGAAAACCGCCGAAAACCCCTGAATCCGACTCGTTTTTATATGTGCCAGCAGCAAAAATTTAATCTCGAGATGCGACAAAAGTCATCAAGGGCATCTGGGGCGTAAGGCTGAGAAAAATGGGCAACACATCCGCGGAAGCATCCCGGTTCGAACTGCGGAAACGTTACATCCGCCAACTCGAAGAGCGCATGCGCCTGCTGCAGCCCATGGCTGGACGGCTCGCGACGGAAACAATGACCCTGTCCGATTTCGAGCTTCTCGAAAGGGAGGCTCATCGGCTCAGCGGCAGCGGCGCCGTGTATGGCTATCCGATCATCAGTGACACGGCTGCGGCTCTCGAACTGGGTCTGCGCAATGGCGTGCGGGACGCGACCGAGATTGCGGCGCTGCTGGCGCCTCTGTTGAAGGCCTCGCTGCAGGTCGTCGGGGGTGGCGGTCACGATGCGGACCTGCCGTGGGCCGAGGATCATCAACGCGCCGAATACCGCCCGCTGGTTCTGGTCGCTGACACTGACCCCGCTTGCCGCCAGCAGCTCGACACCATGCTTGCTCCCTTTGCGCGCATCGAGATGGTGCAGACGGGTCGCGCGGTTGTCGAAGCCTCGCGGCGCGAGCGTTTTGACCTCATCCTCGTCAGCCATTGGCTGCCGGATATGAATGGCCTTGAGTTGTTGGCCGGATTGCGTCCGGTGGAAGGGCAGGTTGCATCGCCGGTCGTCATGATGATCCCGGCGCCCGACGCCGGCCAGATCCCGCACCTCGTCGCCGCCGGTATGAGCGATTATGTCATGAAGCCGTTCCACACGGACGTGGTGGGTGATCGGCTTCGCAGCCTCATGCAGCGCCAGCGGCCGGTTGTCCTGATCGCGGATGATGATCCGCTGATCTGCGAGATCTTCAAGACCAAGCTGCGCCAGCGCGGCGTCGATGTTTCAGTCGCCAACAGCGGCATGCAGGCGCTCGACATGGCGAAGCGACTGCGTCCGCATGCGATCATCCTCGATCGCTCCATGCCGCGTCTCGACGGGATGCAGGTTCTTTCCAGCATTCGCAGCAATGCAGCGCTCAGCAAGACGCCGATTCTCATTCTGTCGGCGCGCCGCAAGGAGAGCGACATCGCTGATGGCCTCGCACATGGCGCCGACGACTACATCTGCAAACCGTTCCTGCCTGACAATGTCGTGGAGCGTTGCCTGACCTTGCTTCGCAGCAACGGGCAACTCGCGGCCTGATGAGGTTTCAGGGTGCGGCCATGGTGCGACAATCCCTAGAGCTGCTCGATAGCCTCAACGAGGAAGCGTCCGACCTGTCGCCGCTGCGGCCCTCTTACAGGTCGCGCGACCGGCTGCTGGGCATGATTGTCGAGGAAGCCGCCAACGAGATTTATGTCTTCGATCTGGAAACGCATGCGCTGTTGCTGGTCAACAAGAAGGCGCGGCGGAATGTCGGCTACATGCAGAACGAGATCTGCACGATGGCAATCGACGATCTCATGGATTCGGCCGATGTCCGGCAGCTCAATGACGCGCTGAAGGAGATTGTCGGCGGCGCTGAAAACGTTCTCCTGCGCTGCCATCACAAGCGTCGCGACGGATCGTTCTACGCGGTTGAGTCATGCATCACGATCGGGCATCTCGATGGCCGCCTCATCGCTTTCTCCCTGACGACGGACAAGACCGCGACACGCCGCGCCGAAGCGCGCGCCCGCAAGTTTGCCGAGCTGGATCGCATCTGTTCCGAAGCAACAGCCCCCGCCGAGATTCCGCAGCTCGCTGTCGACTGGCTTCTTGGTAATGGCCGCTGGACGCTGGGAGGGTTTGTCGAGCTCAGCACGTCCGACGGCGGCCAACACACCATATGGAAGGGGCCAGCGGCGGAGGATTGGAAGCAGCGTGATCTGCAGGCGCTGGAGGTTTTCGTCCGCGCCGAGGGGCTTGCCTCGCGCCAGCGTCGCTGGCTGCAGAACCATCCGCTCGAACGTCCCAACGGCCGCAAGCTCATAGCCTCGCTGTTGCTTGTGCCGCTGATCTTCAATGATCAGTCCGTCGGTGTGTTCGTGCTCGTTGCAGCAACGCCGCTCACCCAGGCCGACCTGTTGATTCCGCCGGACGAGGCCCGCCAGAGGCTGTCGCAGGCCTATGAGCGCCGGATGAACGAGGAAGAGCTCGCTGAAGCGCGGGAGAGGCTGGAGGCGGCCGTCGAGGGGGCGGATACTGGTCTGTGGTATTACAACTATCGCACCGGAAAATTCTTCCTGTCTGAACGCGCCCAGGAAATCCTCGGGGTCTCGCGCGGCTACAAGATGCCGGACTGGGCCGAATTCGGCTCGCGTCTGCACCCGGATGACGTTGAACACACACGCCGCTCGATGAGCCGCCACGCCCATCATGGCGCGCCCTACAATGTGGAATACCGCTACCGGCTTAGCGACGGGGAATACATGTGGCTGCAGGTGCGCGGCCGGGGATCGTGGAACAAGGACGGTGCAATCGTCCGCACGGCCGGAACGCTTGTCGACATATCCGCCGAGAAGGAAGCCGAGTTCCTGCGGCGGGACATTTCGCTCGCCATGGCGGCCGACACGCCGCTCGACCAGAAGCTGTCCGCCGTGCTTACCAAGTCCGCGGCCTTCCTGCGCATGCCTATCGGCGCGCTTAGTCATGTGTCGGATGGCGAGTGCGAAGTACTGCATTCGACGGTTAGCGAAGGACCGTGGCGCAAGGGCGCCACCCAGCACCTGAAGGACACGCTCAGCTCCGATCTTTTCTTTGCGGACGAGGTTCAGGCCTATCCTGATCTTGGCGCGTCCCCCCTCGCAGGGCATCCGGCGCGCACGCGCATGGATGTTGAGGCGTTCATCGGGGCGCCGGTCTTCGTGAAGGGTGTTCGGTTCGGAACCCTGTGCTTCTTCTCGTCAAAGGTAAGAGAGAGCGCCTTCTCGGAGACGCGTCTCGCCATTGTGCGTCTTCTTGCACAGTGGGCAGGGGAAGAGATCGGGCGCGCGGCGAACCTTGCAAATCTCGTCGCCAGCAACGCGCTGAAATCCGCCAACCTGGCCGTAGTTGCCGACGCGGTTCTGACAATCAACAGCGCGGGCCGCATCGAGGACGCCAACTCGGCTGCCTGCGACCTGTTCGGCTGGACCACCGAATCCCTGCGCAGCATGCATATCGGCGAGCTGCTCCCCGGCGCCAAAGCGATTTCAACACCGGATGGCGGGTTGCTGCCGGTTCGTGCGCGGCAGGATATGGTCATGCGCCGCAATGGCGAGCGCGTAACTGTGTTGCTGCACGTCTCGGACGTTCAGCTGCTCGATCGCACACTGTCCACGGTCGTGGTGACGGACCTTACCCTTGTGAAGCAGGCGGAGTCCGCGAAGCGCGATTTCGTTTCCGTGGTAAGTCATGAGCTGCGCACGCCGCTCACGTCCATTCGCGGCGCTCTGGCGGTGATCGAGGCGCAGGCCGCCGGCCCGCTGCCGGCCGCCGCGTCCAACCTGATCCGCATCGCCAATCGTAATAGCGAGCGTCTGGTGCGCCTGGTGAATGACATCCTCGACATCGATAAGCTCGAGAACGGCAAGTTCGAGGTGAAGCTTCTGCCCGTAAGTCTGGCGCCCATCGTGCGCGAGTCCGTCACGGCCAATGCTGCCTATGCCGATCGATTTGGCGTCAGCTACTCGTTCGACCTGCCGGACGAAGACATTGTGGTCATTGCAGACAATGACCGTCTTCTGCAGGTTCTCGCGAACCTTTTGTCTAATGCCGCGAAGTTCACGCGGCCGGGCACATCCGTATCCGTCTTCATGACGATCGAGGGCGCACGTGTGCGTGTGTCCGTGCGGGACCAGGGACTCGGCGTGCCGGAAGAGCTGCGGCCACGATTGTTCGAGAAGTTTGCGCAGGCGCAGAACGTCAACACGCGCGACCGGGAAGGTTCAGGACTCGGTCTCAGCATTTCGCGCCAGCTCATGCAGTTGATGAATGGCGACATCGAGTATGCCTTCGAGGCGGGCGTGGGATCGACCTTCTCGCTGAAGATGCCGATTGCTTCGGCACAGACCGTTTCAAGCGCCGAAAGCGCCGGGGTTCACGAAGGGCGGATGGAACAGGGAGGTCACCAGCATGACAGTAAATGAGAGGGCGCTCGAACACGTAGCCTGCGTCGACGATGATGCCGACATTCTGCAGATCACGAAGTTCGCGCTTGAGGAAATCGGCGGGCTGAGGGTGACCGCTTTCGAGGGGCCGCGCGCCGCGCTCGAAGGCATGGCGGGGGCAATGCCCGATCTCATCCTGATGGATGTGATGATGCCTGAAATGGATGGGCCCACAGCGTTGAAGGTGCTTAGCCGGCTCGATGCTGTCTCGCATATCCCCGTCGTCTTCATGACCGCCCGGGTTCAGCCGCACGAGCTGCGTGATTATCTGGCGCTGGGCGCGGCGGGCGTTATCAGCAAGCCGTACGATCCCGTCACCCTGCCGCTGCAGCTGGTCGACATATGGCGCAAGCAGACTGCGAGAAGGGCCGTTGCATGACGCAGCCACCGCAAGCCAGACAGCCCGGCGCCGGACATTCACGGTCGGATTCGGAAGCCGCAGCTGTGGCCTTCGAACGCGAGACCGCGTCCGCATTGCGGCCGCGTCTGATTGCGGTTGATGATGATCCGGCGATTCTCGACGTCATCGAGATCGTGGCGATGGAATCCGGCTACGACGTCATGACCCTGTCGGATGCCGCCGAACTGCCGCAGGCGGTTGAGCGCTTCAGGCCATCGCTGGTCATCTCGGATCTCATGATGCCGAATGTCGACGGCGTGACGTTGCTGCGCAATCTCGCAGCCTCCGGGGCAAAGTGCAGCGTTATCGTTGCCAGTGCTGCGGATTCTAAGACGCTGGCGGCTGCGGTGCGTATCGGGCGTGGCTACGGCCTTGAAATGGCAGCGCCTCTGCCGAAGCCATTCACCGTCATGGCCCTGCAGGAAGCGATCCTTCGTTCGCCCGACACGATATCCATTTCCGAACCGCACCAGGCACTGTCCAACGGGGAGCTGGAGGTCTGGTATCAACCCAAGGTCTCGCTCCGCCCGGCGGATCGCGACAAGATCACTGGCGCTGAAGCGCTGGTCCGCTGGCGTCACCCGGAGAAGGGCGTTCTCAATGCCGCGCGCTTTATCGGCCTCATCGAAAGCGAAGGCCTGATCGATAACCTGTCCACCTACGTGATCTCGCAGGTTGTTCGCGATGTTTCCCGGTGGACGGGTCTACCGCCCGGATTTGCCGTCGCCATCAACCTGCCGGCCACTACGGTCTGCGACATCAACTTTCCGGATCAGTTCGCGGCCGTGCTTGCCGACGCTGGCGTCTCGCCCGCCAACATCATCATCGAGCTAACCGAGCGCGAGGCGATAACCGATCAGACCGTTGCTATCGACAGCATGACGCGCCTCCGCCTCAAGGGGGTCGGTTTGTCGATGGATGATTTCGGGCTCGGTCACTCCTCGCTGTCGGAACTCTATCGGATGCCGTTCAGCGAAGTGAAGATCGATGCATCCTTCGTACGAGACCTGTCGATGTTTCCGGATGCACGGAAGATCATCAAGTCGGTGATCGACCTGTCACGCGAACTCGGGATCGATTGCTGCGCCGAGGGCATCGAAACGCAGGTGCAGGCAATCGCGCTGAAGGCGCTCGGCTGCTCGAAGGGGCAGGGCTATCTGTATGGCCGCGCCATTCCGGCCAAGCATTTCGAAGGCCTTCTTGGGGTCGATAGCGGGTCGGCGTCGGACGAGTCTTCCTACGCCAGCGGGTCCCGGCGCATCTAGGTGCGGCTGCCTTGCTGAACCCGGCCTGAGGCGCCCGTGTCCGGACAAAAAAATTGGCCTCCCGGGTGGGAGGCCAATCAGTGTCCGGCTCAGGGAGGAGACCGGGAATGCCCGCTGGGAAGCGGGCCAATTTTGAAGGGCTATCGCCTATTCAAAGTGGAACTTCAGATCCACACCAACCATGCGCGGCGGCGTGTAGGCGAAGGTCTGGTACTGACCGTTGTCGGCGACGCGGAAGCTGTTCGCACCAACGCTCGTGGATTGCTCCTTGTCGAAGGCGTTGCGCACCCAGGCCGTGATGCTGAAGGTCTCGTTGGGCGAGTACCAGTTCAGGCGGGCGTCCACGTTATCGTAGGCTTTCGACAGCTCGCTCGAGTTGTTGAAGAACGACTCGTAGAACTTGTCGCGCCACGAGTAGGAGATCGTCGGCAGCAGGTACGAACCATCTTCCATGTCGAAGCGGTACGACACGTTCATCGAGACCTTGTTCTCCGGCGACTGGGCAAGCGTGTTGCCTTCGACCGAGCGGCGCGCGGCCGGATCAACCGGCGTCGTGAAGGTCGTCGTGCAGGTTACGCGCGAGTTGGCCGTGGCGCCGACGCAACGCGAGTCACGCGACGGATCGAGATAGGTGTCCGACTGCGAGATCTGCGCATCGAGATAGGCGTAGGTGAAGCCGATGTTCAGCGGGTCGATCGGGTTCCAGTTGGCTTCGAGTTCGAAGCCTTTGGTCTCGACTTCCGGCAGGTTGACGAAGGCCGTCGACGAGCTTTGCAGGCCGGTCACGGAGTTGGTCGTGACGACGCCCAGCGGCGCTTGTGCATCCGTGTACTTGTAGAAGAACAGGGCTGCGTTGGTCGTCAGGCCGAAGTCGACCCAGGTTTGCTTCCAGCCCGCTTCGTACGAGTCGACGAACTCCGGCTTGGTGTACGGCGAAGCGCCGAAGCCAAGGTTGTTGAAGCCGCCGGCTTTGTAGCCGCGCGAGTATTTAGCGAACGTCAGCGTGTCGTCGAACGGACGGTACTCGACGCCCAGCATGCCGGTGACGGCTTCCCAGTCGTCTTTCAGACGGCGGATGGCAAAGCCACGGTCGTCATAGTAAGCGCCCGGCGAGGCGGTGACTGCTGCGCCGTACTGCGAAGCCGTGATGTTCGAGTACAGCGGCAGGCCGTTGGCCGTGCAGAGGATGTAGCAGGCGAGGAAGCCCTCTTCTTTCGACTCTTTGTTGTCGATCGAGTAGCGCAGGCCAGCCGTGAACTTCAGCTGGTCGTTCAGCGTGTAGTCCGCCTGGCCGTAGACGCCGTAAGCGTTGAACAGGCTGGTGTTGCCGAAGTACTGGAGATAGCGGTTCGGGTTCGCGATGAAGCTCATCGTGCCGAGGTTGAAGTAGCTGTTGGCCAGCGGCTCGTTGTCGAGCGTCTGGACCTGACCCGGCTGTTCCGAGTTCTCCTGGTACTGGTACGCGCCGACGATCCAGGTGAGGGGACCATCCGTCGTCGAGATCAGGTTGATCTCGTTCGAGAACATCGAGCGGCTTTCAGCGTACAGGTTCAGCACGTTCGGGTAGATCGTGCGCGAACCGGCGGAGGTGATGCAGGCGCCGAGTCCAACCGACGACAGCGTCGAGGTCGGGAAGCCGATCAGCGGGTTTGCGGCGGCGAGGCCGCAGAGGCCAGCCGTGCTCTGGCCGTTGATCGAGTTGTACGTGATCGACTGGAGCGGTGTGCCGTCGCCATCGCTGTACAGCTTGTAGTCGTAGAACGTGTAGCCGCCGGTGTATTTGATGTCGAACCAGTCGGTCTCGTACACGGCCTCGAAGATCGCTTCGTCATACTGGTCGAGCTTGGCGGTCGAGGCATAGTTGGTGTTGTAGGCGTGCTCACGGTTCGTCGCGAACGGGTTATCGCGACGGTTGCCGGTCTGCGTGAAGCTGGTCACTGACGGGTTCGAGTAGGCGAAAGCCGCGTTCGGGCCGACGCTGCCCGACGGTGCGAAGGTCGAGAGGAACGGTGCTGTCGAGAATGCTGCCGTACGGCCGCCCGGAGGGCCGGCCTTGTCGTAACCCGAGTCAGCGACCTTCAGCCACCACGAGAAGCGGTTGCCGATTTCGCCTTCGAGCTGGGCTTCGTAGTAGTAGTCGTCGATTTCCCAGCCTTCGTTGGCGCCTGTGCCGTAGTTGAAGTCGATGCCGTTGCGCTGTTCGCGCTGACCAGCGACGCGGTAACGCAGCGAGTCGGTGATCGGGCCGGACACAGCCGCTACGATGTTGCGGTAGTCGTAGCTGCCGAGGCCGAGCTTGAAGTCGGTGGTGAATTCGTCGGTCGGACGACGCGAGATCGTGTTGATGGCGCCGCCGATGGCGTTACGGCCGTACAGCGTGCCCTGCGGTCCGCGGAGGACTTCGACGCGCTGGATCAGCAGCGAGTCTTTGCCGGCCATGACGGCGAACGGCGTGTAGATGCCGTCGTTATAGTTGGCGACGCCCGGGTCCGCGCCGAACGAGTTGGTCAGGCGGCCAATGCCGCGCAGCGTGATGCGCTCGTTGCCCGGCGTGTAGGAGAGGCCCGGCGTCACGTTCGTGAGGTCGGTCACCGAGATGATGCCGAGCTGTTCCTTGGCTTGCGCTGTGACGGCGGTGACGGCGACAGCGATGTCCTGGACCGTCTCTTCACGCTTGTTGGCGGTGATAACGACGACGTCGCGCGTAGGGGCCGAGGGCTCCTGATCCGCAGCCTGCGGGGCGGCGGGCGCCTGGTCGGCAACCTGGGCGAGCGCGGGGAACGTGGTGCTGAGCGCGATCGCGCTCGCGAACAAATAATACTTAGTGCGCTTCATTGCGCCCTCCCTGTGGGTTGCATCCTCTCGGCGGGGCGCGTCTTCGCGCGCTGACCGCAAACCGGACTACCGGCTTGCTGCTCCTTCTCATCAGGTTCCCTTAACGTCAATTCAATAAGACCTTGCGGAATACCTTAAAGTCATTCCGCAACGACGATTGGTTGTTAGTGATGCCCGAAGCACACGCTAAAATTGTCTTTGTACGAACTCATTCGCGACTGCAGCATGAATGCTGCAGAGCACACACTCTGCTTTTGGTGCGCGCCGCGAAATCTTTACGTTAGGTCAAGAGGACTGGAGCTGGCCTAACCCGTCGGACGAAGCCGACAACTCCCGAAATGAGCGACGAGGATCGCGATCCCGTTGACGTGCGCGCTAACCCTGTTTGAGTGCGCCCAACAAGACAGGGATCATCATGGCCGACACATTCCGCGCGCTCCGCGTCCACAAGACTGAAGGTGGACAAGAGGTCCGTTTCGAAAGTCTCAGCGAAGCCGATCTGATGCCCGGCGATGTGACTGTGCGCGTCAGCCATTCGACCGTGAACTTCAAGGATGGCCTCGCCATCACCGGCAAGTCGCCCGTCGTGCGCGCGTGGCCGCTTATTCCCGGCATCGACTTCGCTGGCGAAGTCATCCGTTCGGATACCGAAGCCTACAAGCCTGGCGATCGCGTCGTATTGAATGGCTGGGGCGTTGGCGAGATGCACAATGGAGGCTTCTCGCAAGTCGCGCGCGTGAATGGCGACTGGCTGGTGAAGTTGCCGTCTGGCATCTCGAACCCGGACGCAATGGCGATCGGTACGGCGGGTTATACGGCGATGCTCTGTGTCATCGCGCTGGAGCGTAACGGCGTTACGCCAGACAAGGGGCCGATCATCGTGACCGGCGCCGCTGGCGGCGTGGGCTCTGTCGCAATCGCGCTACTGGCAAAGCTCGGCTATCACGTTGTCGCTTCATCGCGCCGCAAGGAGAGCGAGACGGATTACCTCGTCGGTCTCGGTGCGAAGGAGGTTGTTGATGCGGCTGAGTTCGCCGGGCCCGGTCGCCCGTTGGGCAAGGAGCGCTGGGCAGGCGGTGTTGACGCTGTCGGCAGCCACACGCTTGCGAACATCCTCGCCGCGACGAAATACGGCGGCACGGTCACGGCTTGCGGTCTCGCGCAGGGCATGGATCTGCCGGCGTCGGTTGCGCCTTTCATTCTGCGCAACGTCACGCTTGCCGGCATCGACAGCGTCATGCGTTCGAAGGCTGACCGCGAGGAGGCGTGGAGCCGGCTGGCGCGTGATCTCGATCTCGCCAAGCTGAGCGCCATGGTGCATCCGGCGACGCTGTCTGATGTGCCCGACCTTGGCCGTGCTATTGTCGAGGGCAAGGTCCGCGGCCGCGTGGTCGTTGACGTCAACGCCTGAAGTCTCGCGAAAAGGGATCGTCATGAAAGACGTAGCCGTCGTCAGCTATTGCCGCACAGGCATCGCCAAGGCCTTCCGTGGCGCGCTCAACCAGACACACGGCATTCCGCTTGCGGCGCATGTGTTGAAGGAAGCGGTCTCGCGGGCGAAGATCGAAAGCGGCGAGGTGGAAGACGTTGTCCTCGGCTGCGGCCTGCCGCAGGGCGCGACCGGCCACAATATTGGTCGCACCGCCTCGCTTGAAGCCGGCTTCGATGTGCCGGGCGTGACGGTCAACCGCTATTGCGGCTCAGGCCTCACAGCCGCCTCGATGATCGCCAGCCGCATCGCCACGGGCGAGATTGCATGCGGCATCGCTGGCGGCGTCGAGAGCATCAGCCTCGTGCAGATCGGCATCGCGGTTGACGGCTTCTTCTATCCGCCGCTGCAGGCGAAGATGCCCTCCGTCTGGTGGACGATGAATGAGACCGCCGACTTCGTCGCGAAGAAATACGGCATTAGTCGCGACGCACTCGATGCTTATGTGGTGAAAAGCCAGCAGCGCGTTGAGGTCGCGCGTGCGGCGGGCAAGTTCGCTGACGAGATCACGCCGTTCACCACCACGATGAAAGTCACTGATCGCGCGACAGGGCAGACGAGCGAACAGCAGGTAACGCTCGACCATGATGAAGGTCCGCGTGCCGACACGACGATCGAAGGTCTCGCCAAGCTCAAGCCCGTCTATGAGGGCGGCACGACGACGGCTGGCAATGCCTCGCAGCTTTCAGACGGCGCCGGCGCTGTCGTGATGATGGATGCCGATTTAGCTGCAAAGCGCGGCCTGCCGATCATCGGCCTGTTCCGCGGGATGCAACTCGCCTCCGTCGCGCCGGAGGAGATGAGCATCGCCATCACCCCGGCAATTCGTAAGCTGATGAAGCAGCACGCGCTCTCCAACGCCGATATCGACTTGTGGGAGCTGCACGAGGCCTACGCCGTCACCACGCTTTACAATCAGGCGCAGCTCGATACGCCGTGGGAGACGACCAATGTGAATGGCGGGGCGATTGCGCTGGGCCATCCCTATGGCATGTCAGGCATCCGCTATCTCGGCTCGACGCTGCTGGAACTCGGCCGTCGGGGCAAAAAAAAGGCTCTGGTCGGCGTTTGTACGGCCGGTGGAATGGCCACGGCGGCTTATCTCGAGCGCACATAGGTTCGCAAAGCCCTGACCGGGTTGTGTTCCGGCCCGTTTTTCGCCATTGCTGCCCCCGAAAGCGAGGCATCTATGGCTATTCACCACCACGAGGGGGATCTTCCGGCGAACGTTACGTTCACGGGTTCCGTTGCCATCGACACCGAGACGATGGGACTCAATCCTTTCCGCGACGCCCTGTGCGTGGTGCAGCTGTCAGACGGGAAGGGCGATGCGCACGTCGTTCGCCTCAATCGTCCGGACTATAACTGTCCGAACCTCAAGGCGCTGGTGTCCAATCCGCGCGTGCTCAAGATCTTCCACTTCGCGCGCTTCGATCTCGGCATGATCCAGCAATGGCTCGGCGCGCCGTGCTTCCCCGTCTATTGCACCAAGATCGCCTCGCGCCTCGCCCGTACCTACACGGATCGCCACGGCCTCAAGGATCTGTCGCGCGAGCTTCTGAACATCGACATGTCGAAAGCTCAGCAATCGTCCGACTGGGGCGCCGAGAAGCTCTCCGACGCGCAGCTGGCCTATGCCGCCTCCGACGTGACCCACCTGCATGAGCTGAAGGCCAAGCTGGACGTCATGCTGGCCCGCGAAGGCCGTACCGAGCTGGCGCAGGCCTGCTTCGACTTCCTGCCGGTCCGGGCGGCTCTCGACCTGTCCGGCTGGGCCGAGCAAGACATTTTTGCACACAGCTAGGAAATTCCGCCTCTTTTGGGCCCTGTGACTGAAGTCAGAAGGTTTCCCAGACAAGGTTCCCGTCCTAGGCTGGCGCATGGTCACTGCCGCAAATCCGCATCGTTCGATGGATCTCTGGGGTCCGCGGCGCGCTACCTCGCTGAAGGAGGCGCGTCGGCGCACGGCGCTTGTGCATATCCTGCGGCTGCTGTTCACGATTGGCGCTGTGCTTTCGGCCGGAACGCTGGTCGGCACCATCATCAATTCCAGCCTCGCGCCCACGCCCGTGTCCGGCCCTACCTCCGGTCTCAGCGTCACTGTGCTGGCTCCCCGGTTCGAGGGGTTTGATTCGAATGATCGCCCCTACAACCTGACGGCTGAGACCGCCCGCCGCCGCCGCGAGGACGTGTCGCTGATCGATCTGGTCAATCCGCGCCTTGAGGATGCCGCCTCATCCGTGGTTCAGGCGCGAGAGGGCGTATGGAACGCCGACGCCGAAGTCCTCGATCTGATGGGCGATGTCGTGATGACGGATGCCGCCGGATACACCTTCACCTCGCAGCGTACCCGCATGCATGTGAAGGAAAACAGGGTGGAGGGGCAGACCCCGCTCAACGGGGTGGGGCCCATTGGCGAGATTCGGGCGGACGAGTATGAGGTGCTGGATGACGGCAACCGCATCGTCCTCAAGGGCAATGTTTGGACAAGATTCACGCCCAAAAGGAAACGCGGCGCCCGGCCAACCGGCGGCGCCAATTAGGACGACCACTATGACGGGCAAGCATTTCACCCTTCTTCTGGCTGGCGTTGCCGGCGCGATCCTGGCCGCTGGCCCTGCCGCCGCCCAGATCGGCCGCGGCGACGCTCCGGTCGAGATCACCTCGAAGGAGGCGTCGTATCTGCAGAACGAAGGCCGTGGTGTGTACACAGGCGACGTTGTTGCGACGCAGGCCGACAGCCGTATCACCGCCGACAAGCTCACCGTGCTCTGCGCCAAGACCAAGCCCGTCGCGGGCGAAGATTCCCAGTGCGAGGCGATGGAACAGCTGATCGCCGAAGGCCGCGTCTTCTACACCGCGCCGGATGTGAAGATCCGTGGCGACAGGGCCCAGTACGACTATACCGCCGACACCATCACCATCACGGGCGATGTTATTCTTTCGCGTGGCACGGAAGGCGTCGTTCGCGGCACGCAGGTCGTCTACAAGGTCGCGGAAGGCCGCACGGTCATCACCGCCGGCTCCAACCGCGTGACCTCTATCTTCACGCCCGCCTCGAAGCGTGACCCGGCTGCGCCCGCAGCTCCTGCAACGCGTCCGAACTGAGATCCTGATGGCCGACGCGCCCGCTGAAAAGATCTTCGCTCAAGGCCAGGCTGGCGCGGATGACCGCGACGGTCTGCGCGCTGCCAATCTGGCCAAGTCGTTCAAAAGCCGTCAGGTCGTGAAGGATGTCGGCCTGCACGTGCGCCGTGGCGAGATCGTCGGCCTGCTGGGTCCGAACGGCGCGGGCAAGACCACCTGCTTCTACATGATGATGGGGCTGATCCAGGCTGACGCGGGCCGGGTCACCATCGATGGTGCGGATGTCACAGCCCTGCCGATGTACCAGCGCGCCCGCCTGGGCGTGGGCTACCTGCCTCAGGAAAACTCGATCTTCCGTGGCATGAGCGTCTGGGACAACGTCATGTCCGTGGCCGAACTGACCGAGGACAGCCGTTCCAAGCGCCAGGAGCTGACCGAGTCGCTGCTGGAGGAGCTCCAGATCGCCCGGCTGGCCAAGCAGAACGCCAACTCCCTGTCGGGCGGGGAGCGCCGCAGGGTCGAGATTGCCCGCGCGCTGGCCTCCCGGCCGAACTTCATGTTGCTGGACGAACCCTTCACCGGCATCGACCCGCTGGCCGTGTCCGACATTTCCGATCTGGTCCGTTATCTCAAGGGCAGGGGCCTCGGGGTCCTGATTACAGATCACCAGGTCCGCGAAACCCTCGAAATCGTCGATCGGGCCTCGATCATCTACGACGGGAAGGTGCTGTTCGAGGGCACGCCATCCGCCGTACTTACTAACGAAGATGTCCGCCGTGTTTACCTTGGAGCAAGATTCAGCACGCAGTGACGGGGATTCCCGACGGTTCTGACGTTGCCGATTATGCAATTTTAATACCGACCGGTTAATTGTGGCTCTGTGAGTGGGGTCGGCCGGCATAGGCTCGCCCGGCGCGGTTTCTGGGAGGTTCTTTTGGCGCTTGCGCATCGTCTGCAGCTGAGACAGGGCCAGTCCCTCGTCATGACGCCGCAGCTGCAGCAGGCGATCAAGCTGCTCCAGCTCTCCA
>DAINAT010000002.1:0-120286 GCA_036733305.1 Hyphomonadaceae bacterium | reverse complement strand
CGCACTAGTCTGGGGGACTAGGGGTCGTGGGTTCGAATCCCGCCGCTCCGACCATCAGGGCCTTTGGATGCCAAAGGTGTTTCGCGCGACCGGCGCGGTTTTACCGAGAATCCGATAGCTCCCTGCCGAACGCACATGGCGGCGGTGCGTGTACTGTCTGGCTAAACAGTCAGATTAGTCGGGCAAAGTGCGCAGCCAGCCAGGCCAAAGCCGCCGCCAATTTCGCGTCGCCAAACGAAACGCGCCGTGCGCGCAAGGCCGCTTAATTCCCTTCATTTCGATCGATAAGTTGTCGTCGTACGACGACGTAGGCTCATTTGGCGTGTTCGCATGCGCGTCGCGCTTAGAGAAAGTGCTCATAAGCTCAGCGCCATTGGTGCGTTAGGGAGCATGGTTCGGATGGGTATCGAAACCTGACGCCGCGGGACGCGGCACAGAAGGTTTCAAGCATGTCCTCTCCGAACGATCGCAACTTCCGCCTGCCACAGCGCCTTGCCACTGCCTTGCTGGCGGGGTCGTGCCTGACAACTGGTGTGGCTTGGGGGCAGGCTAGTGTTGGCGCTGGGCCTGCCGTTGTCGAAACTGAAGCTGCCGAGCCCGATCAGTCGCGCGCCAGCGAGGACGTTGTCGTCATCTCTGCCCGCCGCAGGGACGAGGACGCGCAGGATGTGCCGATCGCGTTGAGCGTGATCAGTGCGGATACGCTCGAGCAGACAGGCAGCTATACGCTCGCGCAAATCCAACAACTCGCGCCGAGCCTGCAGGTATTCAGCTTCAATCCGCGCAACACAAACATCCTTATCCGCGGCCTAGGCTCCAACGTGTCGCTGACCAATGACGGCTTCGAGAACGGCGTCGGGTTCTATGTCGACAACGTCTATTATGGGCGGCCGGGACAGACGCAGTTCGATCTTGTCGATCTGCAGCAGGTCGAGGTTCTGCGCGGGCCGCAGGGCACCCTGTTCGGGAAGAACACGACTGCGGGCGCGATCAACGTCACCACGCGCAAGCCATCCTTCCGGCCGGAGTACTCGGCCGAGGCGTCTGTCGGCAATTACGACTACAAGCAGGTGAAGCTGTCAGCGACTGGACCGCTCTCGGACAACATCGCTTACCGTCTCACGGGCTCATACACGGATCGCGACGGCTTCGTGGATAATGTCCGCACGGGCGAGACTGCGCAGTCCTACGAGAACGCCGCTATTCGCGGGCAACTCCTGCTCCAGCCCGCCGACAATCTCGAAATCCGGCTTATCGGAGATTATTCGGAGCAAAATTCACGCTGCTGCGTGAACCAGGCCGTGTCGTTCTTCGGAACCTATGACAACGGCGCAGTCATCGCGAACAACTATCAGGATCGCATCGCACGCTCGGGCTACACGCGACTCCCCTATGCGCCATTCGACAGGCAGACCGATGCTGACGCGCATTATCAGGCAGACATGAAAGCCTATGGCGCATCCGCCGAAGTGAACTGGGATCTGGGCGCCGGCAAGGTGACGTCGATCAGCGCCTATCGCTGGTGGGACTGGAACCCGTCGAACGACGCCGATGGCATCGGCCTTCCCATTATCACCGTCTTCCAGCAGGAAAACCGCCAGCGCCAGTTCAGCCAGGAGGTGCGCTACGCGTCCGAGCAAGGCGGCGCGATCGATTACGTCGTCGGGGCATACTACTACTGGCAGCTCGTCAGCGGCGCAGGCGCGGCCGCATACGGTCCCAACTTCGCCAACTGGACATACCCCGCACAGCCAGCGGCCGTTACCAATGCGGCCACCAACGGCTTCCGCGCCGAATCCCGTTCGGCCCCGCGCACGCAGAGCTACGCTGCATTCGGACAGGCCAACTGGAACATCAGCGAGCAACTCAAGCTGACCGCCGGTCTGCGCTTCACGCATGAAGACAAGGAAGGTTACTTCCTGCAGCGGCATGTTGCCGGCCCCAGCTTTGCTGGACTGACCGCAGCCCAGGCTGCGGCCGCGCTCGCCATCCGCAATCAGCTCAACCCGGCGGTCTCCGTCACGAGCGAACGCCAGGACGACGATCTCGCGGGTCTGCTCAGCTTGTCCTACGCGGTTACGCCAGACGTGCTGGTCTATGGCTCGGTTGCAACTGGCGGCAAATCGGGTGGCCTCAACCTCACCAATCTGCCGGCGGGCATCTCGCCTGATGTCGAGCCGGAATCGGTCGAGAACGCTGAGCTCGGGCTGAAGAGTACCTGGCTGGACGGCGCACTGGTTGCGAACTTCGCTGTCTTCCAGACCGTGATATCCGACTACCAGACCACGATCGTGGAGCAGGTGCCGAACACGGTGAACCTGCGGCAGTACATCGCCAACATCCCGAAGGTGCGTTCGCGCGGCCTTGAAGCCGACTTCATCTGGTCGCCGCTCGATAATCTGAGCCTCACAGCGTCTGCCGCCTACACCGACGCCAAGTATGTTGACTATATCAACGCGCCTCAGGCGCCCGAAAATCTCAACATCACCGGCCCGCAGAATCTCTCCGGTAAATCGCTCGCAGGTGTTCCGCGTTTCTCCTATTCGCTGGGCGGCGACTACTTCGTTACGGTCGCAGCGTTCGGGCCGACCAACGAGCTCTACCTGCATGCCGACTACGCCAAGCGTACGTCGTTCTACACGACGGCCACCAACAGCCGCTATTCCCGCGTTCCGGGCTACGCCTTGCTGAACCTGCGCGCGGGCCTTCGCTCATCCGATCGCGGGTGGGACGCTTCGGTCTGGGCGCGCAACGCTCTCGACGAGGAGTACTTCCAGACGCTGGGTGTGGCCAACACCGGCCTCGTCACCGGCAATATCGGCGACCCACGCACCTATGGCGTGACACTGCGGACGAGGTTCTGATCGCGGCAAACCGGGTGGTGGAGATCGTTTCGCCATCCGGAAAGCCATCAATTCGTACGGTTTTGCGCAAACTTGCCAGTTGGACTGGGACGGGCTAACAGGCCAGCGTCTGTAAAGGCAGGGGACGCAGTTCCCACCCTTGCAGCGCGCCAGGGTTGGAAGTTCGGGCGGTTAGCTCAGCTGGCAGAGCATCTCGTTTACACCGAGAGGGTCGGCGGTTCGATCCCGTCACCGCCCACCATCTTCCCCCAGCGCCGCATTCATTGCGCAGCCGCAAATGAAAAGGCCGGGCAATCCGAGTGGATTGCGCCGGCCTTCGTCATTCACGCGTCTGGTCTGTGGCTAGTTTTCAACCGGCGCGCCGCGGCCTGAGGGGCGCGACTGCGGTCCAAGAGTTTTCACCACGTACTTCGCAACAGCCTCGATCTCGTTCGGCTGGAGTGCTGCGGCTAGTGCGGGCATCTCGCCCTGGCCCTGTGCGATTACGCGCGCGATGTTGGCGTAGTCGGTGCGGTTGGTGATCGGCGGGGCGCTGCCGCCCGAAATGCCGACGCCGCCCGGGCCGTGACAGATGGCGCACATCTGGTCGAACTTGCCCTTGCCGAGCGCGAGCTCTTCCGGCGTGGCAGCAACAGCTTGCGCTGCCAGCTTGGTCGAGGGCGGGGCCGCCGCGAGTGGCACGCCGCCGGCAGGCGCTGCGCCATTCTCGCTCGCGCCATCAAGCGTCAGCGCCACCATCTCCGCCGGCTCGCCGCGTTTGGACACGGTGAACACGACGTACTGGCGGCCATTCAGCTCGTAGGTCATCGGCGCGCCGGTGACGAGGTTAGGCATCTTGCCTTCCCAAACCACCTTGCCGTCGCGCTTGTCATAGGCGCGGAACATCGGTCCGCCCGAGCCGCCGCCGATATTGCCGGACTCGCCGAGGAACAAGAGCTCCTTGGTGAGCAGCGGACCGGGGCGCACGTCGAACTTGCCCATCTTCGAGAAGTCGAGGTTGAGCCCCTTCAGCGCCGGATGGTTCTTCACGAAGTCATCCGCATCGCCGATCGGCATGCGCCACTTGTGCTCGCCCTGATCCATGTTCGTGACGATCACTTCCGAATACGGGGGCTTCATGATCGGCAGGCCCTGCGGCCCGTTGATCGGCGCGCCGCCGCCGCCACCGTAGAATGGCATATTGGTGGTCTTCGGATCGCCAGCGCGCAGGCCCGCATATTGCGGTTTCAGGCGCACGGGCGTGTAGAGCATGTGCGTGTCGGGATCGAACGCCGCGCCATTCCAGTTCGGCCCGCCGCCCGTTCCGGGATACAGCCACGTGCCCTTGTTGGTCGGCGTCACCATGGTCGGCGTCGTGTAGAGCGGACCCTTGGTGTATTCCGACGCCAGCTTCTTGGCCTCTTCGCGCAGGGCAGGCGTGAAGTCGATCAGCTCGTTCTCGTCGTAGCCGAGCGTCAGCATCGGTCCCGGCTTGGTCGGGAAGGGCTGCGTCGGCGAGGGACGCTCGCCGGGAATGTTCGAGCCCGGCACTTTACGTTCTTCGATTGGCCATACCGGTTTGCCGTTCATGCGATCGAACACGAAGGTCAGGCCCTGCTTGGTCAGCAGCGTTGCCGCCTTGATCGTCTTCCCGTCCTTCTTGATGTCGTGAAGAATCGGCGCGGCGGGCATATCGTAGTCCCACAGGCCGTGGTGCACGATCTGGTGGTACCACACGAGCGCGCCCGTCTTCGCGTTGATCGCGACAATGCTCTCGCCATAGAGGCCATCGCCAAGGCGTTGGCCGCCATAGAACTCGTTCGTCGGTGTCTCGAGCGGGATGTAGACGTAGCCCAGCTCAGGGTCCGCGCTCATCATCGACCAGGCGCCGGCCTGACCGGTGTAGAGGTTCGAGCCATCTTCCCACGTTTTGGCGTTGGGATCGCCCGGCTGAGCGATCGGGTTGAACGTCCACACCACCTTGCCGGTGTGCACGTCGAAGCCGCGGATCTTGCCTGGCGCGCCTTCCTTGTTGCGGCTGCCGCCCGGGATCACCTGCACGACGATGACATCGCCAACGACCAGCGCCGGTGAAACGGATGAGACGTCCGTGGCATCGGTACCCTCGATGATGCCTTCACGCAGGTTGATCGAGCCGTTCTTGCCAAAGCCCGCGATGGCCTTGCCGGTCACGCCATCAACCGCGATCAGGCGTCCATCGCCCGAATTGTGGAAGACACGCTTATCCTTGCCGTCGGTCCAGTAGGCGAGCGAGCGCAAGCCGAGCGAAGCGGCGCGGCCGCCAATGTCGGCGGGCTGCGGCTCGAACGTCCACACGGTCTTGCCGGTGCCAGCGTCGATCGCCGCCATGCCGTTGTTGAGCCACGGAATGTAGAGCATGCCGTCATCAAGCAGCGGCGTGGATTTATAGTTGGCCGAGCCCGGATCGCCCGACGTATCGGCCGTCCAGCGCCACGCCACCTTCAGGCGGTTCACCGTCTGCAGGTTGATCTGGTTCAGCGGCGCATAGCGGGTCTGGCCGGCGTCGCCGCCCCAGTACTTCCACTCGGTGGCGTCATAGTTGGCCGCGCTGGCCAGGCTGGAGGATGACGATCCGGACTGGCCGCCCGGCATCGCACACGCGAACGCCAAGGCGACGGCCATCGCGCAAGCGGCTGCGCCGCCCGCTAACCTGCGGTTCAACATGACTGATCTCCCTCCGCCTAAGCTCAGCGTTGGATCGCCGAGTCTCTATGCTGGGGGCAAACTAGCCTCATCCCGTGCGGGCGCAATCCGCAACGGTAACGCGGGATTTCACAAGGTGAGGAGGGAATTTGATAGCCGGAATTGGGCGCAATCCACGTTTGAACCCGCTTCAGGCCAGTTTGCGCCCGATGGCCTTGCCTGCGGCCACTTTCGCGAGCGTCTGAATCGTAAAGCCAGCGCCCCGCAGGTCGGACGCCAGCAGTTTCGCCGTCGTCAGAAGCTTGCGGGATTTCAGGGCATCCGTGACAGCCACGAGGCGGTCGACATTGCGGAGTGTCCGCTCGCGGCGGGCGCGGGCAGCTTTCTCGTCGGGCGTAAGATGCGCGGCGTGGCGTGCTGCGAACTGCGTCTCGGCGGTCAGCCAGGCGCGGGTCTGCTCGGGCTTGAGCCGATAGGAAGTCGAGCTGCTGGAGCGCGTATAGAGATAGCTGAGGCTCGGCGTGTAGACCATGAGCGCCTTGGCGGCGAGCAGGTCCGCGATCAGGTAATAGTCTTCGCTGTTGCGAAGCGCTGGATCGTATTTGATGCCGGTTTCGGTCAGCTTGCTGCGCCGGATCATCGGCTTGAGGTAGCCAAGCTTGTCCCCGCTCGTCATCGGGCTGTTGTAACGAATCCAGTCGACCAGACAGATGGTGCGGCCCTTGGAGAATTCCGGGGACTGCAGGAATGGATTGTCACTCAGCTCAGCGCCGGACTCATCGACATTCTTCATGTTGTCGACGGCGATGTCAGCATTCTGGGCATCGGCAAGCGCGACCAGTTCAGCGAAGCGTCCGGGCAGGATCGCATCATCGGCATCCAGTACGGCGATGAAGCGGCCACGGGCGACTTCGATCGCGCGGTTGCGCGCGGCGGATGGGCCGCCATTCTGCGACAGTCGCAGCGTAATCACGCGCGGGTCCGCTTGCGCCAGTCGAGACAGCACAGCGAACGTGTCGTCAGGAGAGGCATCGTCTACCACGATCACCTCGACATTCACGCCGGTCGAGGCGAGGGCGGAAGCGATCGCCTTTTCGATGAATGCGGTCGCACGCCAGGCGGCGACGATGACGCTGACGTCGATCGCAGCCGTCATGACCGGGGCGCGCCAAAGCCATAGCGGGTGAAGTTGAAGATCGGCCCGGTTTTGACGGAACGTTCGTTTCGAGCGCCCGCGATCAACAGCAGAACCGCCGTACCGGAGTACTCCAGGGCCAGATCGACCTCGCTGAACGTGCGCAGCAGGATCAGCAGCGCAAGCACAAGGAATCCGCTGTTGACGACGGACTGATTGCGCAACCAGGTCAGCGCTGCGCTGATGCAGGCCCAGGCGACGACGATCACCGTGGCGATGTAGCCCGGATACCCGTAGTTCACGCCGTTCTCGAGATACGAGTTATGGAAGGAGAAGTTGATCAGCTTCTGCCAGCCCATGATAATGTTGGTGATCGTGTTGGCCGTGCTGTTCTCGCTGCGCCAGTAGCCATTGGCGCCAAGCCCGGTCAGCGGGTGATCCTGCATCTGACGTTCGGCGATGCTCCACAGCATGGTGCGGCCGGTGAGGGTCGAATCCTTGCCGAGCGCTTGCAGGATTTCCTCCTTCACGTCGATCTGCAGGATGCCGATGCAGACATATCCGGCCAGCAGGGCGCTGATCACGATCACAGCCGCAATCAACGTGCGTGCGTGTTGAAGTCGGGCCGCGGGCTTCCAGATGAAGGCGTAGCCCAGCATCGCAATACTTGCCACGATCGTCAGCGCTATGCTGGTGCCTGACTGGGACATGACAATCATGAACGCGGCGAACGGCAAGGCAGCGAGTGCGACAAGCCGCAGCCAGATCTTGTTGTCCTTGTCCAGGGTGATGGTCATCGATGCGATGAACAGGATGAACATGTGGACCGCGAAGTAGTTCTTCTGGTTGTAGATCCCGCTCCAGCCGCCGCTGTCCTGAGACCTGTTCTCGGTCAGGCTCATCAGCGCGGCGATGAGTTCCACGATGAAGTAGGCAATGAGGATGTGGCGGCCCGACAGGCGTCTGGCTGCGTAGACCGCGACGATGCCGGTCAGGCCGAGCGATAGGCCCTTCCTTATCGCTTCGGCGGAAGAGGGAGCCCAAAGCGCCGAAAGCGTACACAGGAACGGCAGGAGCAGAAGCGGCCAGGCGCGTCCGATCGCCGGCAGGATCTGCGGCGCAAAGATGAATACGCCAAGCGCGAAATAGCCGGCGGCGATGTAGCGAAGCGGGCCCAGATAATCCATCGGCAGCATCGTCGATGCCGCCCACATGAAGATCATGATCGGGTCGAGACGGCCCCATGCAGACTTCTGCTGCTCGGCCTGGAAGCCGGCAGGTATCTGGTTGGGCGGGAGGCCCATTGCGCCAGAGATCATCGTCTTCATGCCTGGGGCCGTGCGGTCACGGGCGGGGTTTGCCTTGGTTTCACGTGAGCAATCCGCATACCAGCGAGAGAGGCAGTCACGGGAAGGCCTCCTGTTGGGCGAGTTGGCGGCGTTAACTACATCCGGCTTTCAAATGCTAGGAAAGCATCGCTGATATACGCAAACTGGGTAAAGGAAGGCTTGGCCTCGCTGCTGGCCGGCCAAATAGAAGGGTCTCGCAATGTCCCAAATCAGGGTTGCCTGCGTCCAGATGCGGTCCGGCACGGACGTCGCCGAGAACATCGCGACCGCCAGCGCCCTCATCAGGGAGGCAGCAGCCGGCGGCGCCACCCTGATCGCCACCCCCGAAATGACCACGCTACTGGACCGCAAGCCGGGGGCGGGGTGGGAGAAATCCACGACCGAAGCCGCAGACCCCGGCGTGGCCGCCTTCCGCGCTCTGGCCAGAGAACTCGGCGTCACGCTGCTGATCGGCTCGATCGCGATCCGCGCCAGCGAAGGCAAATGCGCCAACCGCAGCTTCCTGATCGGACCAGATGGCGAGATCATCACGACCTACGACAAGATCCATATGTTCGATGTCCAGTTGAACGCCGGAAACATCTACCGCGAGTCCGACAGCTACGTGGCCGGCGGCGCAGCGGTCATCGCCGACATTCCGGATGCTAAGTTGGGCCTCACGGTCTGCTATGATGTCCGCTTCCCCGATCTCTATCGCACGCTCGCGTGGGCCGGCGCGAAGATCATCGCCGTTCCCGCGGCCTTCACGCGCATCACCGGCGAAGCGCACTGGCATATCCTCCTGCGCTCCCGCGCCATCGAAACCGGCTGCTTCATCATCGCACCCGCACAGGGCGGCAAGCACCAGGATGGCCGCGAGACGTTCGGTCATTCGCTCATCATCGATCCATGGGGCGAGATCCTGGCTGAAGGTGGTATTGATCCGGGCGTCATCAGCGCCACGCTCGATCTTTCCAAGGTCGACGAAGTTCGCGGCAAGGTGCCGTCGCTGAAGCATGTGCGCCCGTTCAAGGCAGCCGGCGCATGAACCCGGTCTACGCCGCTCTCGGCGATACCATCTTCGACGTCATGTCGGGCCTCGCGCGAGAGACAGGCGCGGTGAACCTGGGTCAGGGCTTCCCCGAATGGGATGGCCCGTTGGACATCCGCGAACGTGCAGCCCGCGCCATCATCGACGGTCCGAACCAGTACCCGCCCATGCGCGGGCTTCCAATTCTGCGCGAAGCCATCGCCGAACACTACAAGCGCCTGCAAGGCATCGATCTCGACTGGCAGAGCGAGATCACCGTCACTTCCGGCGCCACCGAAGCGCTCGCCGCCGCACTTCTCTCAGTCCTTCAGCCCGGCGACGAAGTCGTCCTGTTCGAGCCGATGTACGACAGCTACCTGCCCATGCTGCGCCGGGCAGGGGCCGCAGCCCGCTTCGTGCGCCTCTCGCCACCGCACTGGCGTATCGATCCTGAGCAGCTCGCCACAGCCTTCACGGCCAAAACCCGCGCCGTCGTCCTCAACACGCCGCTCAATCCCACCGCCAGCCTCTTTGGCGCCGAAGACCTCCACCTTATCGCCGAGCAATGCATCAAGCACGATTGCATCGCCATCTCGGACGAAGTCTGGGAGCATTGCGTATTCGATGGCGCCTCGCACCTCTCCATGCTCAACGTCCCCGGCATGCGCGAGCGCACGATCAAGATCGGCTCGGCCGGCAAGATGTTCTCGATGACCGGCTGGAAGGTCGGCTTCGCCTGCGCAGCGCCCGCGCTAACGACGATGTTCGCCCGCGCCCACCAGTTCCTCACCTTCACCACGCCGCCCAACCTGCAGCAGGCCGTCGCCTACGGTCTCTCGAAACCCCGCCAGCATTTCGACGACATGCGCGGCCAGCTCACCCATGGCCGCGACCGCATCGCCGCCGCTCTCAAACAGGAGGGCTTCCATGTCCTCCCCAGCGCCGGCACCTACTTCATGGGCGTCGATCTCAACGCCTCCGGCATCGACATGACCGACGCAGATTTCGCCGTGCGCGCCGTGAGGGAGTGCGGCGTCGCCACCATCCCGTTCTCGGCCTTCTACACCAGCGCCCCGGCGTCCTCCGTCGTCCGCCTCTGCTTCGCCAAGTCGGACGCCACCATCGACAAGGGCGTCGAAGGCCTCGCCAAAGCCCGCAAGCTGTTCGCCTGACCAGACTTTCCCCTTGCGCTCCGGCCCGAGCCCGGTTCGATAGGCGCATCAATGGAGAGCGACATGGCGTCCATCAGGGTCACCGCACGGTTGATCGCCAAAGGCGACCGCGCCTTCGGGCCGGGCAAGGCTGAATTGCTGGAACACATCATAGCCGAAGGCTCTATCTCAAAGGCCGCAAAAGCGATGGAGATGAGCTATTCCCGCGCCTGGCAACTCGTCGACGCCATGAACAAGGACTTCAAGAAACCCCTCGTGGAACTCTCCACCGGCGGCAAGAAGGGCGGCGGCGCCGTCGTCACCAAGATGGGCCAGGAAGTACTGACCATGTTCCGCAAGATGGAGCTACAGCTCATCGCCCACACCGACACGTTCGTCCCGGAATTCGAAAAGCGCCTGAAGTAGGGTCACAAAACAGGAAACGCCCGAAGGGGCAGGACAGACAAATCTATGGCGACGCGCCTCTCCATGCTGCGGTAACAGGCGTGGCCGCGGGTCTGGGCGCGCTTCTCCTTGCCGCCATCGTGTTCTTTCGCGTACGGGTGGATAAACGCTAGCAGTCTCGGGGCCCGAACATGGAACACGCAACTGGCGGAACGGATCTGGGGCTTGCGGTCGCCCTTCTGGCTGCGGGTGTCGTGGCGGTGCCGATTTTCCGGCTGCTCGGTCTCGGTGCGGTGCTGGGCTACCTGACTGCGGGCGTTCTCGTCGGCCCTTATGCGCTGAAGCTTTTCAATGACCCGCAGTCGGTTTTGCACGTCGCCGAATTCGGCGTCGTCATGTTCCTCTTCCTGATCGGCCTCGAAATGCGCCCCGCCAAGCTGTGGGCGATGCGGCGCGACATCTTCGGATTGGGCCTGCTGCAGGTGATGGCCTGTGGCGTCCTCCTGTCGGGCGTTGGCATAGCCTTCGGCCTGAACTGGGCAGCCGCCGTCATCGGCGCGTTCGGCTTCGTCCTGTCATCCACTGCCGTCATCATGAAGATGATGGAAGATCGCGGCGAGGTCTCATCGCCCGCAGGCCAGCGCTCCGTCGCTATCCTCCTGCTCGAAGATCTCGCCATCATCCCGCTGCTGGCGCTGGTCGCCATCCTCGGCTCGCTGATGCCGGGCGCCGAAGTCAACGAACACGCAGCTCCCTTGTGGCAAACGCTGGCGCTCGCAGTCGGCGCCGTGGCGCTGGTGTTCGTGGCTGGCCGTTACCTGATGAACCCGCTCTTCGGCTTCCTCGCCTGGACCGGCGCACGCGAAGTCATGACCGCCGCCGCCCTGATGGTCGTCCTCGGCGCAGCGCTCTTCATGCAGTGGGGCGGCCTCTCCATGGCGATGGGCGCTTTCCTCGCCGGCGTGCTGCTGTCTGAATCCACCTTCCGCCACCAGCTCGAAGCCGATGTGGAACCCTTCCGCGGCATCCTGCTGGGCCTGTTCTTCCTCGGCGTCGGCATGTCTCTGAACCTCACCGTCGTGGTTGAGAACTGGATGATCGTCGCCGGCGGCGTCGCCTCCTTCATGATTGTGAAGTCGCTCGGCATCTACATCGTCGCGCGCATCTTCAAGGCCAACCACCGCGAGGCACTCCATCGTGCCGCCCTGTTCGCGCAGGGTGGGGAGTTCGCCTTCGTCCTCTATGCCGGCGCACTCACCGCAGGCGTGATGGATGCCGAAACCGCCGCCACCATGACTGCCATCGTCATTCTCTCTATGGTGCTGACGCCGCTCGCTGTCATGGCGATCGAACGCCTCACGCCGGCCGAGAAGGAATCCATGGACGGTATCGAGGAGGCCTCGAATCTGCATGGCCGCGTGCTCTTCGTCGGTTTCGGCCGCTTCGCCCAGGTTGTCTCGCAACCGCTGCTGGCCAAGGGTATCGACGTCTCGATCATCGAGATCGATATCGAGATGATCCGGGCCGCCGGCCAGTTCGGCTTCAAGGTTTACTACGGCGATGGCACGCGCCTCGACGTGCTGCGCGCATCCGGCGCTGCCACGGCAGAAGCCATCCTCGTCTGCGTCGAGAAGCCGGAAGCCGCCGACAAGATTGTCGAGTTGGCAAAGGCGGAATTCCCCCAAGCCAAGCTCTTCGTGCGCGCCTTCGACCGCGGCCATGCGCTGCGCCTGATCAATGCCGGTGTCGATTATCAACTGCGCGAGACGTTCGAATCCGCTCTGGCGTTCGGCAAGCACGTGCTGGTCGATCTCGGTGTCGAGGAAGAAGAGGCCGACGAATACATTCTCGACGTTCGCCGCCGCGACGAACAGCGCCTCGAAATGCAGATGGCGGGCGGCCTTGCTGCCGGCCTGTCGCTCATGCGCGGCAACGTCGCCACCACGCAACCGGCGCCGCTGGTCGTGCCGCGCAAGGAAGCCAAGGCGCTCAACGAAGAAGCCGCCGACGTCATCAGCGAAAAAGCGAGCTAAGTTCAGGGTAGGGATTATTGGGGGAACATATGGGTTCGAAACTTCTGGGTTTTGTGTCACTGGCCGCGCTGGCGCTAGCCGCCTGTTCCGAGAAACCAGCCGAGCCGTCCGCCGCTGCGCCAGCGCCGGCAGTAGAGGCTGCCGCAGCTCCCGCGGTCGCTCCGCCCTCGATCGAAGGCCTGCCGGCCGGCGACTACAAGATCGACCCGTCCCACGCCACGCTCGTGTTCACGGTCAATCACCTGGGCTTCTCGCACTACACCGCCCAGTTCACGCGCTTCACCGCAGACCTGAAGCTCGACCCCGCCAATCCCGCCACAGCCCAGCTGTCAGCCACGGTCGACCCCGCCTCGCTCAGCCTCCCATCGCCGCCCGCCGGCTTTTTCGACGAACTCATGAGCGAGCCGTGGATCAACGCGAAGGCGTTCCCGCAGATGACCTTCAAATCCACCAGCGTCACCATGACCGGCCCCAACACCGCAGACGTCACCGGCGACCTCACGCTGCGCGGCGTCACCAAGCCGGTCACGCTGGCGATGACGTTCAACGGCGGCTGGAAGGGCATCCCGCAGGACCCGCACGCCCGCATCGGCTTCTCGGCCAAGGGCGCGCTCAATCGCTCCGACTACGGCATCAGCACAGGCGTTCCCGCGCCGGGCTCCACGATGGGCGTCAGCGACGAAGTGACGATTGCGATTGAGGTGGAATTCACCGGCCCGCCGATGGCGGACAAGCCTGCGCAGTAATCTGCGAGGCTGAGTAGTCCGGGGAGGCGCTCGCGCAGCACTCCCCGGACAATCCAGAAACTAGTCCTTGGCGCGTTCGACGTACGTGCCGTCTTCCGTGGCCACAACGATACGCGTGCCCGTGCCGATATGCGGGGGCACCATAACGCGGATGCCGTTCGACATCTTGGCAGGCTTGTAAGAACCCGAAGCGGTCTGGCCCTTCACAACCGGTTCCGTCTCGATGATCTCGAGCGTCACGCGCTGCGGCAGTTTGATCGCCACCGGACGGCCATCGAACATCAGCAGGTCGCAGTCCATGTTCTCACCGAGATAGGCTGCGTCGTCGCCCAGCATGGCGGCCGGCACCATGACCTGCTCATAGCTGGTCGGGTTCATGAACACGTACAGCTCGCCGTCCTTGTACAGGAACTGGTGCTTCACCTCTTCGACGAAGGCGAGCTCAAGCTGGTCCGTTGTCTTGTAGGTGTCGACGACCTTCACGCCATCCGAAATCCGGCGCATGTCGATCGTGGCGGTTGGCGTGCCCTTGCCCGGGCGATAGGTCTCCGCCTTGAGGACAGTATAGAGCTGGCCGTCTTCTTTCTCGAGCACGTTGCCTTTGCGAACGTCGCTGGCGATGACTTTAACCACGGGAAACGCCTTTATCTTTGAAGTAGCGGCGGAGTATGAATCGGCCGCTGGGAAACTGTTGGAGCGGCGCGGTCATACAATGCCACGCCGCGACGGCCAAGCCCGGCTTTATGCGGCGAGTGGAGTGCCGGTTGCCTGACGCAAGACCTTGGTGGAACAGGGATTTCCACGCGGATCGCCGCCCCTTCCTTGAGGGGCGGGCCAGGATCAGGGACGCATCCCGGGCCTGGTTCCGCTCCCAGGGCTTCACAGAGGTGGAGTGCGGAGCGCTCCAGGTGTCCCCTGGGAACGAGGCCCACCTGCACGGTTTTCGCACCGATTGGGTCGGCGAGAACGGCCAGCGCCGCCCGTACTACCTGCACACGTCGCCGGAGTTCGCCGCCAAGAAATTGCTGGCGGCAGGCGAGACCAAGATCTTCGACTACGCCCGCGTCTACCGGAATGGAGAGGCGGGCCCGCTCCATTCCTCCGAGTTCACCATGCTCGAATGGTATCGCTCAGCTGAGCCCTACACCGCCGTCATGGCCGATTGCGTCGCCCTCTGCCGCCTGGCGCTGAGCGAGACCAGACGCGAAGCCCTCGAATGGCGCGGCCAGTCCTGCGATCCCAACCCCGAGCCCGAACGCCTTCCCGTGGCCGAAGCCTTCCAGCGCCACGCCGAGATCGACCTCGAAGCCACCTTCGGCGATGCCCGCGCGCTCGCCCGCGCCGCCCAGTCCATCGGCGTGCGCACCTCAGCAGACGACAGCTGGTCAGATATCTTCAGCCGCATCCTCGTCGAACGCATCGAGCCAAAGTTGGGGCAGGGCTGGCTCACCATCCTCTGCGAATACCCGTCCGAAGAAGCCGCCCTCGCGCGTCCGCTCGCCCGCGACCCGCGCTATGCCGAACGCTTCGAACTTTATGCTTGCGGCGTCGAACTCGCCAACGGCTTCGGCGAACTCACGGATGCTGCCGAACAACGCCGCCGCTTCGAGGCCGAGATGGACGTGAAGCAGGCAACCTATGGCGACCGCTATCCGCTCGACGAGGATTTCCTCGCAGCGCTCGCCCACATGCCGCCCGCCAGCGGCGTCGCCCTCGGCTTCGACCGCCTGGTAATGCTCGCCACCGGCGCCCGCCGCATCTCCGATGTCCTCTGGACGCCGCCCATCTGAGCCCACCTATCTGAGAGGAACACTTGGCAGACCGCCACGGTTCACCCTAGCCTGAGCCAAAGCAGAGCAGGGGATCACGCCATGGCCCATCACATCCGCACACGCCTCGCCGCCCTCGCGCTAGCCTGCCTGCCAGCCCTCGCCAGCTGCGCCTCAACGCCCAAACCCTGCACATCCGAATGGGTCCACTGGAAGACCGAGCGCTTCGTCTCCAAATTCGTGAAGGACCACCAGAAAGAGTTCGCCGACGCCCGCAACACCAGCGTCATGTTCTCCGGCATGGGCGGCATCGACACCTCCGGCGGCATTCCGATGATGCTGCTCGCCGCCGGCGGCATGCTCACCCTGGCGTCCGATTTCATGAACGACCTCTACCCCGAACTCCGCGACGCCGTGTCCGAATGCGACACTGCCCCGCGCGCCACCCAGCTTTTCGCCAGCATTCTGCGTGATCAGGGCGTCGATGAACGCGCCGCCAAGGCGGTCGAGGATCTGGGGATGCTGCTGGACAGGCAGAGCTGAGGGGGCGATAGAGGCCCCGCCCCAAAGGGCCCGCATCGAAGGCCGCCTTGACCCGACTTGTTCACCTTAACCAGGCTTCCAGAACGCTGCGCACCGCTGGCGATCTCGCCAGCGCAGGCCTCGTCACGCCACAACAGGCGCAGGACCTCGCAGACGTCACCGCCGCCTACGCCACCGCCATCACGCCCGCGCTCGCCGCCCTGATCGACCGCGAAGCCGCCAACGATCCCATCGCCCGCCAGTTCGTGCCCTCGCGCGCCGAACTCGATATGCAGCCCGAAGAGCTGCCCGATCCGATCGGCGACAAGACGCATGAGCCCGTCGAAGGCATCGTCCACCGCTATCCCGATCGTGTGCTGCTGAAAGCCGTCTCGGTCTGCCCGGTCTATTGCCGCTTCTGCTTCCGCCGCGAAATGGTCGGCCCGGACAAGGACGGGAATCTCTCGCCCGCCGAACTCACCGCCGCGCTCGCCTACATCCGCGCGCATCCCGAAATCTGGGAAGTCATCATCACCGGCGGCGATCCCTTCATGCTCTCGGCCCGCCGCGCCGCCGCCCTCACACGCGAACTCGAAGCCATCCCGCATGTAAAGGTGATCCGCTGGCACACCCGCATGCCGGTCGCACATCCCGAGCGTATCACCGATGATTTCGTCCAGGCGATCCGCAGTTCATCGAAACCGGTCTATGTCGCCGTCCACTGCAATCATGCCAACGAACTATCGCCCGCTGCACGGGCCGCCTGCGCCCGTCTCATCGACGCCGGCATCCCGCTGCTCAGCCAGACTGTTCTTTTGAAAGGCGTCAACGACACCATCGAGACGCTGGAGCAATTGATGCGCGCTTTCGTCGAACTGCGCATCAAGCCGTACTATCTGCACCACGCAGACCTCGCCCCCGGCACATCGCATTTCAGAACCACAGTAGAGCAGGGCCAGGATCTGGTGCGCCAGCTGCGCGATCGTGTCTCCGGCCTCGCGCAACCTCACTACGTCATCGATATTCCGGGCGGCGTCTCGAAAGCCCTCGCATCGCCCGCCGACGTCGAAACCGAAAGCGGTACAACCCGCCTGCGCGGCCGCGACGGCCTCTGGCGCGATTACGCAGGCATCTGATCACCTCGTCAGTGAGGACGCTTCGGCGCACGTGTGACTGACCGCACACGCTCCATGCTCATGAACGCCAGCCATTCGCGGCCTTCGACCTCCATGCCGTCATAGAGGAAGACGCAGTTCATGAACGCGATACTCTCGAATTCATCGAATCGAACAGCCGGCCCGCCGACGACAATGCAGGAGATAAGCTCCAGATTTTTCCAGTGAGATCGATCCTCGACCTTGATGAGTTTACCCGCGATCCTGCCCGTAATCATCGACATGCGCTGCTCCTCCATCTGGGACTCAACGCGCGCCCACGACCCCGGCTCCCAACCGTCAGACAGTAACATCGCAGCGCGCGATGGAACCTTTTTGAAAATGGCATGGATGCTTGCATTGGCCGCAGTTGCACCTTGTGCGGCGCCGCTGCGGCACGATGTTTGAAATTGGCCAACAAAAAAGGGCGGCCAGCTCGCGCCGACCGCCCTCCATTCCCACATGACTAAAGCGACTACTCGCCCTGCTTGCCGTCGCCAGCGTCCCGGCCTTCGGCCTCTGCAACGCGGGCGCCTGACAGGATGCCGTGCATCGCGTAGTTGCCTTCGTGGCAGGCGTATTCGTAGATGCCTTGCGACGGGTTGAACGACATCTCGCCCTTCCACACCTGACTGTAGATCGCCGGATCATTGACCTCGAACTCGTACAGCACCTGCTTGTCGTTATAGCGGGTGAAGCGCTCGATCAGCTTGCCGTCCTTCGACAGCGGCACGCGACCCATGGCGACCTGTGCATTATTGAAGTGGACGGTCTCGACCACCAGCGTGTCGCCCTCCCACCAGCCGATCGAGTCGCCCATGTAAGGCGCCATCACAGCCGGAAGATGCTTGCGATCCTTGCCCAGCGGGATGATGCGCGCATCATGGTTCATCTCGAGCAGGATCATCACCGCATCCGGTGACTGCACGATCTGGAAGTTGTCATTGTAGTACCGGCTGTTGTTCATGATCGGACCGGCATGGCCTGCGAACGAGATCACGCAACGCTCGCCGAGGCCGCGCTCTTCCGGGTTGTTGAAGCCGCCGCGCGGCAGGCCCTTGGCCATTTCGGCTTGGAGCTTGCGGCCGTTGGCGGTGATCGGGATCTGGCCGCTCGGAGGATCGACGATCCATGACGTGCGGAACGTGCCTTTGACATTGCCATAGCCGTCGCCGGGGCTGATCCAGAACGCGTTGTAGCCGCGGCCCGAGTTCAGATCCTTGCCGTCCGACTTGGTCAGGTTGTTGTTGCCGGCGTCGTCCGTGCGTTGGCGAACCGTCAGCGGGTTGGTTTCCGTGGCGTGATGCGCTTCGTCATCGGTCAGCACCAGCTTGTTGAACTCGGACGGGCGGGTGAGGGCGGTGATCGACGCGTTGGTCCACATGCCCTGCAGGTCGGGCTGGCCGAAGGCCAGGCGCGGGGTCTTGTAGCCCGGCTCGGTGCGCGGCTTGGCGATCTCAGCCTGGGCGGCGGCAATGGCTTCAGCCGAAGGCGGGTTGGCGGGAGCGGGCGTTTGCGGCCCCTGGGCGTGGGCGGCGGAGGCCCCCAGGATGCTCGCAAGCATCGCAACGCCTGATAGTGCTGTCGTGCGGATTCCCAATGCAACTCTCCCTGATGCCCGGCATTCGCCGTGGTTGTGTTCGCGACATCTAGCAGACTGAGCGAAAAGCCTGTTTCCCAATCGCGTTACCGCAGCGAAAATAAGCAGAAAGTTTGCTTGTAGAAACAAGGGCTGGGGGAAAGATGTGGCGTCTTGTCAGCCAAATGCGCGAGTCAAAGCGGCCGGCAGAGGCGGGGCCGCGCGGCGTGCCGGTCACCCCTCCAAAGGGCGAGTCGTCGCCCTCCCGGGGAAGGCGCGGACGAGCTTGTCATTGTCAGGCGCGCTTGATGGGCAACTGACCGCGCCACCACGCGACAACCACAGCGCGACTATCTCGAAGGCTTCGTGCCGTTCAGTCGAATCAGAGATGCGCCTTGATCGCCACCCCCCACATGGCGGGCTGAGATCTGAACGTATTGTAGCCAACAAACCCATAGCCTGAGACGGCATAATCCTCATCGAGCAGGTTGCGTCCCCAGATCTCGAAGTCGAGATGATCCGAAGGCGACCAGCGTAGCGTGCTGTCCAGCAGGGTCACGGGGCCT
Source organism: Hyphomonadaceae bacterium (assembly GCA_036733305.1). Taxonomy (GTDB): domain Bacteria; phylum Pseudomonadota; class Alphaproteobacteria; order Caulobacterales; family Hyphomonadaceae; genus UBA7672. The sequence goes on along the minus strand of DAINAT010000002.1, from coordinate 101,340 downwards.
TGCCGCCTGTCAGCGCGCCCCTCTGCATCAAGGAAGTATGCGCTCTGATGTTTGACGAAGACGTCCAGGCCAAGGCGCGCATCGTTCGGAAGCGACCAACTCTCCTGCAGCCCGAGCGTGACCGACAGGTCCGATGCAAAGGGTAGCGGCTTGCCGTCGAACGTGGCGGCGTTGTCCGCACCGCTCGCGCTCGCAGGCTGATTGATCTCGCTGTCTAGCGCCACCACGCCGCCTGTGATCCGCAAGGTATCGCTCGCGCGCCAGACGGCCGACACATCGACCCCGCTGACCCGCGCTTCGTGCAGGTTCGCCAGCGAGTTGGATGTAATAAGCCCGCCGCCGGGCAGGGGGAACGCCACAAAGATCCGCGCTTGCGGCGCGTCGATCGTCTGCCAGAAATAGGCAGCTTCCAGCGACACCCTGTTGAACAGATCGCCCTTGAAGCCAACTTCATACGCATCGACGGTCTCGGCGTGGAACAGGCCCTCGTCCTGATAGTGCGTAACGTTGTTGGCGACCTCGCCATTGAAGCCGCCGCTTTTGTATCCCTGTCCGAACGAAGCGTAGACGTTCCCGAAATCGCCGATCCGCCGTTGCAGGGCCAGCATGCCGGTGAAGTGGTTCTCGTCGATTGCGTTTTCGCCTCTGGCGAGCCCGACGCCCGAGCGATTATTCAATGCACGAATGCCATCCGCATAGATGTGTTCGCCATAGCCTGCGCCCTCTATGCGCTCCACGGTCTGGCGCCCGCCGACCGTGAGCGTGGTGTCGGCATCTAACGCAAGGTCGAGCGACGCGAAGAGCGCCCCCATGTCACGCTGCTGGTCGATATGAGTCAGCAGCGAAACGGCGGGGGCAGTGGAGGCCGGTTGCGGACCAACGCGCCCGGCAGCGCCCGGATAGGCGCACGTGCCAGCAAGCGTTGATGTATTCAGTGTGCCGCACCAGATCAGATAGTCTTGGGCAAAATCCTCAGTCGCGAGCGACACGCCGACGATCAGGCTGCCGCCGGACCATCTCGTCGCGCCCGTAATTTCCTGGCTGATCTGCTGGAAGTCCCGATCGTAAGACAGGTTGGCAAGCGGGGTAGGCATGCCATCGAAGTCAAAGCCATACCGCTGCCGGAAAGCCTCAACCGCCGTCAGCGACTTGATCGTCCAGCTGCCCAGCGTCGTCGCGTACTCGGCGGATGCGCCGGAGAACGAATTGTCGGTCGGCTGGACGCCGTCAGCGCCGATCGACAATTCATGATCCTGCACAACCACGCTCGAGTTTCGTGGAGCGGGGTTGATGCCCTTGTCGATCTCCGCATGCGCGCGCAGCAGAAGCTGGCTGTCGCCCGCAAGATCGAAGTCGAGTGCGCCACGCAAACCCAATTGCTTCGAGCGCCCACCCGCATTCGCCGGGCCACCAACATTCTTCAGCGCCGGGCCTTCAAACAGCATGCGCCCCGCAATCCGGCCGGTCACGCCATCCGCCAGCGGCCCGCTCAACGCGCCTTCGAGACTCTTGTGTGCATAGAGACCGGCAGACGCCTTCAGATAGCCCTCCGTCGTGTCGGTCGGTGTCGCCGTGAATACGTTCACCGACCCGCTGGCGGCATTGCGGCCCTGGATCGCGCCCTGCGGACCTTTAAGCACCTCAATGCGCTTGAGGTCATAAGCGAGCGCACTGGCCTGCACATTGGTCGCGAGGAACACGCCATCGACATGCACAGCAGCAGCGCTCGGCGTCAGCGCCTGGTGGTCAACTGCGCCAAGCCCGCGAATCTGGAATGTCGCCTGCGAGCCGTTGGAAATCGCAACTTGCAGCCCGGCGACTCGATCAGCGATCGAATCGAGACTGTCGATTTCGCCAATCTCGCGCTCGCCCAGAACGGCCACGCTGACGGGCAGGGATTGCGCCGATGCTTCGCGCCGCGTCGATGTGATGATGACGGTGTCTTCGGGCGGTGTCTGTTGCGCAAATGCGGGCGCGCCAGTGATTGCAGTCACGGCCAAGCCAATGCAGCCGGTCGCGCGAACGGAAAATGCCACGGGTACGCCTCTTCGACAGATTCAGAGGCGGTGCTGATACGCAATCGGATCAGAAAACGCACGCAGGCTTTCCTGAAGCCAGGCTTCAGGGCGAGGGCGATCCGTGTGCGGACAAGTGTTTTTGCAAAGTAGACACTGACAGGTGCGTCATCGCGTCCGGGAGTAGACCTCCGAATGCGATCAGCCTGCTGACCTCAGGTTTGGAGATCTTGCGAATCTCCAAACCATAAAGTCAGCAGGCCAGCTCACACCGGGTAGTGTTCAGTACTAGAACGTTTTAGAGACTTTCGCGAACAGCTTGCGGCCGAAGTAACCAACCGGGCTTCCGGAGACGTACTGGCGAAGGCTGTTGTTGAAGCGCTCCGCTTGGTAGTCCCAGACCGCCTGCGGGATTTTGCCCGGGTACTGGTTGAACACGTTGTCCGCGCCAACCGTGATCCGGAGGTCATCCGTCGGTTTCCAGGAGGCTTCGATATTGAACAGCGCCATCTCGTTGATCTGATTCTTGTAGTAGTCGACGTTCTGGAAGCGAACGATGTCCAGCTGGCTGCGAACCGCCGGCGGCAGAGCGGCCGCCGAGGTCAGCGAGTAGGACTCGCCATAGATCGTCTCGCGCAGGTTGACCGTGAAGTCGCCGAACGAGATACGCGCACCGAGGTTGACGCGGTATTTCGGATCTGACGTTTCCATGTTGCGGAGCGTCAGCGGGCTGTACATGACCGCGCCGCCGAGAACCGCCGGAGCAGCCTTCGCGTCGATCACTTCCATGTCGTTGTAGTTGGCCGACAGCGACCAGGCGATATCACCCCAATCGAACTGCGTGTCGTAGCTCATCACCCAGTCGACGCCGCGGGTGCGGGTCGACAGCGCGTTGTTGAACAGCGACACCGAGATGTTGGAGCGCGCAGTCGGGTCAAGCGAGCCACCGGCTGCTGCCGGGTTGTTCCACTGGCCGATATAGCCGAACGCCACGAGAGCTTCGCCGATTGCGCGGTTGTATTCCGCGTCCGGAACGCCATCGCCGTTGGTGTCGGCCGGGTCGGGCATGTTGGAGTTGGTTGCAAGACCGGCGCGGCCTGTGCGTGTATTTGCGCTCTGACCGGTGGAGTAGGAGAAGCTGCCGCGGCCGATACGATCTTCGATCGTGATCTCGTAGGCATCAACCGTCATCGTGAGGCTCGGGATCGGGTCCCGCATCACGAAGCCAATGCTGTAGTTTTTCGATGTCTCCGGCTGCAGGCCCCCGCCGAAACCAAGCGTTGCGGCGCCGGCTCCGTTCGGTTGCAGCTGCGGGCTGGCGCTCGTCGGGCCGACGTTGACGGCCGAGTAGAAGCCTTCACCCAGCGTCGGAGCGCGGAAGCCCGTGCTCGCCGTGCCGCGGATCGCGAAGATGTCGTTGAAGTCATAGCGGCTGGTGATCTTGCCGATCGTCTGTTCGCCGAAGTCACTGTATTTTTCGTAGCGAACGGCAAGGTCGACCACCCACGAGTCAACCGGCTCGAAGATGGTGTTGACGTAACCAGCGTAGCTGTCGCGGTCGTACGAGCCGGTGTTCACCGCCGGGTTGTAGCCCGGGAACGATGAAGCGCCTGCGCCATAGTACGAAGCCGGTTCACCCGGCTTGATGCCGTATTCGTCGATCCGGTATTCCAGGCCCGTCGCGAAGGTCATCGGGCCGGCAAGGCCGATGTCGAAGTCCTTCGAGAAGTTGGCCGTGTTCGACCAGTTCGACGACCAGTAGGTGCCGTCGTAGAAGTTCTCCGGCGACGTGCCGGTCTCGTTCCACAGCGTGAAGTTCATGGAGTTCGTCGTGAAGACGTCCATGCGGCTGCGGCCGTACACCGATGCGACGTCGTAGTTCCAGCCCGCGAATTCACCGCGTGCGCCGCCAGCGAATTCCCAGTCGCGCTCGTCGGATTCTTCGAACGGCGTGAAGCCGTACGGGTACTTGTTGACCTGGCTCTCGCGGACGCCGTTGACGGTGTCGGCGCGATCGCCGTCCTTGTTGAGGTCCACGCCGCCGTCCTGGGTCGGACGACGATAGGTCTCGTGCGACTTGGCTTGTTTCGTGCCGAACGAACCGTAGGCATACAGTTCCAGCGCGTCGGTGACGTGCCAGCCCGAGTTGAACATGAAGCTCTGGCGGTGGATCTCCGGCGGGTCGCCGACGTGGTTCACGTACGGGAATTCCGGATTGAAGACCATGTTGACGTCGTTGCTGGCGAGGTAGCCGGCCAGCGCCGAGTTCCGGTAGGTCGAGCCATATTTCAGATAGCCCGTATCGAGATAGGCTTGGCAGGCCACGCGGTTCGCCACGCAAGCGCCGGGGCCGTACGGGGCAGGGCGCGTCACCGATTCGCGGTTCTCGATGTCGAAGCCGACGTTGAAGTAAGCCGTCTCGCTACCGAAGCCCCAGTTGCCGGACCACGTGTCGGTTTCACCGCCACCGTCTTCGTAACCGGAGTAGCCGGCGCCGAAGCTGCCGCCTTCATAGTTGTCCTTGAGGATGACGTTGAACACGCCGGCGATAGCGTCCGAACCGTAAAGCGCTGCGGCGCCGTCGGTCAGCACTTCGACGCGTTTGATCATCGAGGTCGGGATGTGGCCCATGTCCGCCGCCATCGAGCCGCTGCCGGCGCCGACGTTGGAGGTGATGTGGCGGCGTTTGCCGTTGATGAGGACAAGCGCGTGGTTAGGCGAGAGAGCCCGCATCTGCGCCGTCAGCGTCTGGCTGGCCATGTCGCCGCCGGTCTGGTTGGCGTTGAACGACGGCGTCTGGTTGGCCAGCGCGTTGATAAGGTCGGACGCGCCCGTCGAAGTCAGGGCTTCTGCGCTTACGACCTGGATTGGAGCAGGGCTTTCTTCGATCGTCAGGCCGGTCACGCGCGTACCGGTCACGATGATCACATCGTCCTTGGCCGGCGGCGGCGGTTGATCTGCGGTCGTCGTCGCTACCGTCTGTGCGTGCGCAGCGTTCCCCAACGTGGCGGCGCAGATGGCTGTAGCAATGGCGATAGACGGCGAAAGCGCGCCGCGTAATCTACTCTTGAAATCCTTGGCTTTAGGCGGCGCGACTTTCATTCTCTTTCCCCGACAATTAGGCAATAAAAATTAGGCAATAGGAGGCTCGTGCATGGCGGCGTACCGCCATGCAGAGTTATGCTCGTTCAGTTGGTGACTAGTTCTAGATGAGCGTTAGTAGCTGCCTTGCAGCGCCATCAGCCCGTCCACCCCATTCATGAAGCTTGCACGCTGAAGCGTCGCGCCCGGAAGTTCCAGGCTTGCGCGTTGGCGTGTCTGCGGCTCGATCGAACCCATCTTGCCGGCCTTGACCGCTGCGAAGGCTTCGCGGAAGCGAGCCATTTCCGCTTCGGTGCCGACGCTCACGCGCGGCCAGTTCTCGTAGCCGACCCAGGTGCGGCCGATGTTGACGCCATGCGTCGCCAGGGCAGCCTGGAATTCGCGGCCCGGGCTCTTCACGTCAACGAGGAAGCAGTTCGCTTCCGACTTGGAGCAGGCGTAGCCTTGCTTCTCGAGCCACTTCACCGTCTCGGTGCGGCCGGCCTTGATCATGGCGCGGCGCGAGGGAACCAGTTCAGCGTCGGTCAGGCTGGCGATGCCTGCGCCGATCGTGGTCATCGCGACGATGCCTTGGCTACGGCCCGAGCCGCCGTTCATCTTCACGAGGTTTTCCGGGCTCGCAACAGCGTAGCCAAGACGCAGGCCGGCCATGCCGTAGAGCTTCGAGAAGGTGCGCAGCACGATCACGTCTTCGATCGTGTTGACGAGGTCAGCCGCCGTCGTCGCATTGTCCGAGAAGTGGATGTAGGCTTCGTCCACCACCAGAACCGAGCCCTTCGGCTTGTTCTTCGCGGCGAACTCGATGTCCTTGCGAAGGTTGATGCCGCCGGTCGGGTTGTTCGGGTTGCAGATGTAGATCATGCCCGGTGCGGCTTCGGCTTTCACCATGCCTTCGACGTCGTGGCTGTAGTCCTTGCGCTGGTTGACCTTGGTCAGCTTCGCGCCGACGCGTGCAGACGTGCGCCAGGCTTGCTCATAGGTGACGTCAGCGGTGACGAGCGGCTTGCCCGGGCCGGTGAAGGCAACGGTGACGAGGTCGAGCGGCGTGCCCGAGCCCGGGTAGACGGCGATGTGGTCGGTCGGCACGCCGAGTTGTTTCGCGATCGTCTCGACGAGCTCGCCCGACTCGCGGCCGCCGTATCCACCAGCTTTCACGGCGTACTTGCCAATGGCTTCGAGAGCCTTGGCTGAAGGTCCGATCGAGAGGGTGTTGGCGCCGAGGTTGATGACCGGCGGCAGTTCAACGGCGGGTGCTTTCACCTGCATCGGCGCCTGGGCGAGTGCTTGTCCCGCGCCGAGCTGGATAGCGGCGCCGGCGGCGCCGGCCGTGTAGAGCGATGTTCTCAGGAAATTACGTCTCGAGAATTCGTTTTTCATGTAGTCCCCTTGGTGTGTGAGCCGTGTGTGTGTGAGCAGTGTGAGTGGACAGTCTGGGTACGCGTTGAACTAAAGAGTGCTTCGGTCAGGTAGAACTTGAGTGCTGGGTGGTGCTCTGGCTTGCAGTCCAACTCCGATGTGTGGCGGCACACGTCCTGCCGCCGGTTAGCCAAAAAGAGCGAGCACGCGTCATCGTCGGCCGGGCTTGCGCTTGTCGCAAGGCAGGCGTGGAAGGCGCGGGTCTCAGTCCCCTGTGCGCGTCCACAAGTGGCGCGCACTCCCATGGTTACCTGACCTCTGAAGCGTCTCTTCCCGTCGAGCCGTGTTCTTATTTGTTACCCAACAGTGACGAACAGCCCTGTGGCCGCAACGTTAAACTCGCAATTCTTTACGCGGCTGCAGCAAACGACTGCCCATTGTGCAAACGGCGTTCGCAGCTTGTGCAAACCGTGGCCGGAGCTCCTCACGCGGCGGTGAAGAGCGACTAACGAACAGGCGGCGTGCGCATTATTGTGGCTGTCCATCAAGGGTGTAAGAGGGGGCCGACCGCTGTCGGGCCGTGTTTGTCGCTAGCGACTCGCGCCTGACTCGCTCAACAGCCGTCTCGTTGTTGTTTCGAAAACAGAGTGCTTATGCCCAGCAATCCCGTTCCGCAGATGAAGCTCTATCGCGACTGGCTGGCGCGTGAGCGCGGCCTGTCGTTTGCGGATTATGGCGCCATGTGGTCGTGGTCGGTGAGCGACCTCGAAGCCTTCTGGCGCAGCATCTGGGACTACCACACGCTTGCCTCCCCCACGCCATGGGCAAGGGCGCTAACCAAAGAGCAGATGCCCGGCGCGGTTTGGTTCGAAGGCGCACAGATGAACTATGCGCAGCAGGTCCTGCGCCATGTGGGGCCAGCACACGCCGCCGGCCAGCCCGCCATCATCGCGGAGAATGAGCAGGGCGAATCCCGTGAACTCTCCTGGCCCGAGCTGCGCCGCCAGATCGCCTCTCTGGCGCTCACCCTCCGCGATCTCGGCGTGAAGCGCGGCGAGCGCGTCGTCGCCTACCTGCCTAACGGACCCGAAGCCATCATCGCCATGCTCAGCTGCGCCAGCATCGGCGCAGTCTGGAGTATCTGCGCCCCCGACATGGGCACGCCCGCCGTGGTCGACCGCTTCAGCCAGGTTACGCCGAAAGTCCTCATCGCCGCTGACGGCGTCCACTATGCTGGCCGCCCCATGGACCGCAGCGCCACGGTCGCGGGTCTTCGCCAGGCGCTTCCCACCATCCAGAACGTCATCCTGCTGGAAACGCCCTACGCGACTTCAAAGCTGAAAGCCGAGCGCACCTTCGCCGAAGCCGTCTCCCGCTCCGGCGCAGACATTGATGCCTTCGAGCCGGAATGGCTGCCCTTCGATCATCCGCTCTGGATTCTCTACTCCAGCGGCACGACCGGCCTTCCCAAGCCACTCGTGCACAGCCATGGCGGCGTCATCCTCACCGCGCTCGCCGGCGGCAAGCATGGCGACCTCGGCGCAAGCTATGATCCCAACACGCTGGGCGAACGCTTCCACTGGTACTCATCCACCGGCTGGGTGATGTGGAACTCCCAACTCGCCGGCCTGCTTAGCGGCACAACCATCTGCATCTACGACGGCAGTCCCTCCGGCCCGAAAGACAAACCTGACTGGAGCGCCCTCTGGCGTTTCGCTGCCCGAAACAAAGTGACCTTCTTCGGCGCCGGCGCAGCCTTCTACACAAACTGCATGAAGGCCGGTCTCGAACTGAAAGACTGCGGAGACCTCTCCCGCATACGCGCCATCGGCTCCACCGGCTCGCCTCTACCGCCAGACGTGCAGGACTGGGGCACGGCGCAGTTCGCCAGCATCGGCACGCCGAACATCTGGTGGTCCAACATCTCCGGCGGTACAGACATCGCCGCCTGCTTCGTCGGCGGCAATCGCGAACTCCCGCTCGACACTGGCCGCATGCAATGCCGCCAGCTCGGCGTCGCCACCGAAGCCTGGAACGATGAAGGCAAGCCCGTCATAGGCGAAGTCGGCGAACTTGTCTGCACGCGCCCGCTGCCCTCCATGCCGATTTACTTCTGGGGCGATGATCGCAACGAGCGCTATCTCTCATCCTACTTCGACACCTATCCCGGCATCTGGCGTCACGGCGACTGGCTCACCATCCACGATGATGGCAGCTGCTCGATCACAGGTCGCAGCGACGCCACCATCAACCGCAACGGCGTGCGTATGGGCACCAGCGAAATCTACGCCGCCGTCGAACGCCTCGACGATGTGCTCGACTCGATGGTGATCGAACTCGAACGCGGCAATGGCGAAAGCGACCTCGTCATGTTCCTTGTCCTCCGCGAGGGGGTGCCGCTCGACGCAGATCTGCGCGCCAGCATCGCCGCTTCGATCCGCGCCTCGCTATCGCCGCGCTTCGTGCCCGACGAGATCATCGTCGCCCCCGGCATCCCGCGCACGCTCTCCGGCAAGAAGCAGGAACTCCCGATCAAGCGCCTCTATCAGGGCCGGCCAATCGAGAAGATCATCAACCGCGACGCCATGGCCAATCCAGACGTGCTCGACTGGTACGCCGCCCAGGCAGCCGCGCGCGCCAGCTCGACATGATCTGAGGTCGCCCTAGACCTCGATCTTCTTCGTCGGCTTCGTGTTTGGATAGATCAGCTCAACCGGCTGCGGATCATGCCCGCCGCCTTTCATGCCGTAGCCATTCACCGGCTGCGAACGATTGATCCATAGCGTGTAGTACAGGTGATCCGATCGCGGATCATCCGTATTGGGATGCAGCAGGATCGTCAGCCCAAGACTGTTCAGCTGCAGCCACGGCACGAGCACATGCAGCAGGTTGTTCGTGAATCCGAAATAGAATGACGGCGTCACGTGCGGTCCACGCGGCGTGTCATTCCAGTCGCCAAGCTCGACCTCGAACCGCTCCGCCACCCAGTCGCGCAGGCGAACGGCTTTCTCGAACGTGTCTTCGTCGAAATAGATATGGGCGTGATAGCTCTTGATGTCGGTGTAAGGCCGCGGCTCGCTTGGCAAGCTTGCCTCATGCGGACGAATACCGGCCGGCTGAGGCGTCGCCTGCGTAGTGGTCTCATAGCCCCACGGGCTGCGCCCACCCGCCGGAAGCGGAGGCTGCTCCGCCGGCGGCGGGATAGCCTTGCCGGATGCCGTCTTGGCGTCAGGCGCAGCGTCTGCCTTGCCGCCCACGCCAAGGCTCAGCGCAGCGAGACCGCCCGAAACAACAATCGCACGCCGCCCCGGAGACGAGAGTCCTTCATCATCGCGCTTTGCGTCTTTGGAAAGCTTGGTGTCGGTCATTGCCATCTCCAGAAAGGGCGGTCGCGCGAGACGCTGTCGAGTCTTTGGTTGAACGTAGGCGGTGGTTGAACGTAGGCGGCAGATGCCTCAGCTCCGTCGCCCCGCCACCTAGGTAGACGTTCATTCCAAAGTCGCGACGCTGCTCCGCTAAAGCGACTGATTAGCTGGAAGCCGGTATTGCGCCGGAGGCGCGGCGCCTGAACCACGCCATGTGCCGCAAACGCCCAGATTCAAACGCCCCCCACACCAGAGCCGCAACTATATCGCCTCCAGTCATTAGCTATGCGCGAGATGTTCGATCCTCCAACGATTGAACGCGCCGCTCAGTGAGCTCCGCTCAAGTGGCGATGACCGGTTTGTGGGTAGACGAAAGTCTGCCCCGCACGCCACACTCACGTCGGGTAGGGGGATATTGAAAGGATGACTCATGACCGAACGACAGCTTCACCCGGAAACCCTCGCCCTGCATGCGGGCTGGCGATCTGATCCGGCAACCGGCGCGGTCGTTCCACCGATCTACCAGACAACGTCCTACCAGTTCCAATCCAGCGAGCAGGCGGCCAACCTTTTCGCGCTCAAGGAACTGGGCAACATCTATACCCGCATCATGAACCCCACGACCGACGTGCTGGAAAAGCGTCTCGCCGCGCTCGAAGGCGGCGTCGCAGCTCTCGCAGTCTCCTCAGGCCAGGCCGCATCGGCCCTCGCCATCCAGAACCTCGCGCGGGCAGGGGACAACATCGTCAGTTCCACCGATCTCTACGGCGGCACCTGGAATCTCTTCGCCAACACGCTGCGCGATCTGGGCATCGAAGTCCGCTTCGTCGATCCCGCTGACCCGGAAGCCTTCCGCCGCGCCACGGATGATCGCACGCGCGCCTACTACGCCGAAACGCTGCCCAACCCGAAACTCACCGTCTTCCCCATCGCAGAAGTCGCCGCCATCGGCCGCCCGCTCGGCATCCCGCTCATCGTCGACAACACCGCGACGCCCCTGCTGGCGCGCCCGTTCGACCATGGCGCAGCCATCGTGGTCTATTCGACCACCAAATACATTGGCGGCCACGGCACATCGATCGGCGGCGCCATCATCGACAGCGGCAATTTCGATTGGGGCGCCAATCCGGAGCGTCAGCCGCAGCTCAACACGCCGGACAAGTCCTACCACGGCGCCGTCTGGAGCGAGGCTGTAAAGCCCCTCGGCCCCATCGCCTACATCCTCCGCGCCCGTGTCGTGCTCCTGCGCGATCTCGGCTCGGCCCTCTCGCCGTTCAACGCCTTCCAGACGCTGCAAGGTCTCGAAACCCTGCCGCTCCGCATCGCGCGTCATTCGGAGAACGGCCAGAAGGTCGCTGACTTCCTCTCTGAGCGCTTCGAGATCGACAAGGTCATCTATCCCTCGAAGCAGGACGGCCTCTCCCGCCAGCGCGCCGACAAGTATCTCAGCGGCGGCTATGGCGGCCTCGTCGGCTTCGAACTGAAGGGCGGGCTGGAAGCTGGCCGGCGCTTTATTGACAGCCTCAAGCTGCTCTACCACGTCGCCAATATCGGTGACGCCCGCAGCCTGGCCATCCACCCCGCCAGCACCACGCACTCGCAACTGTCGGCTGAAGACCAGATCGCCTCAGGCGTCTCCCAGGGCTACATCCGCCTCTCTGTCGGCCTCGAGCACATCGACGACATCCTCGAAGACATCACCCAGGCCCTCGTGAAATCGGCCGGCTGACCTCACTAACCCCACTGACATCGTAATCGCATGAGCAGCCCTGCAACCCAGGGCTGCTCACATCGCCCGCGAGCGTGGGGTGATCACCTGACGCACCCCAGATCACAGGATTGCGCTGAGAATGCGATTGACTTGCAACTAGGCGCTATCTACTCGCTATCGGTGGACGGTGTTTGTTTGCCAGCGGGGCGAGTCGTGACTTCTGCTAAATCCTTGAAAAAATACGGACTTCTAATTCTGGCCACCGGCTTCGGCAGCGGCGTTGCCGTCGCCCAGGAAGCAGGGCCGCAGACCTCGGCGCAGGCCTCCACCGACGTCGTGGTGATCACCGCCACAGGCCAATCCACCGCCTCATCGAGCACCAAGACCGACACCCCGCTGATCGAGTCGCCCCAGTCGATCTCCGTCATCACCCGCGAAGAGATGGATATCCGCGCCGTTCACACGGTCGCCGATGCGCTCTCCTATTCCGCAGGCGTGCAGGCGGAAGCAGCCGGCATCGACAGCCGCGTCGATGAAGTCAGCGTCCGCGGCTTCGGCGCTGGCGGCTTCTCCAGCAACAACAACTTCGTCGATGGCCTGCGCTTGCCCTCCGGCGGCATGTGGACCCGCCCCGCCTTCGATCCGTTCGGCCTGCAACAGGTTGATGTGCTCAAGGGCCCCTCCAGCGTCCTTTACGGGCAGGTCGCCCCCGGCGGCATCGTCAACCTCGTCAGCAAGCGCCCCTCCGCCACCGCGCGTAACGAGGTCATGCTCCAGACCGCCGCCTTCGCGGACTTTGACCGCTGGCAATCGCAGATCGGCGTGGACGTCGGCGGCGCCCTCGATGCCGATGCCAACGTGCTCTACCGTCTCGTCGGTCTCGCCCGTGACGGCGAAACGCAGATCGATGAAACCGAAAACAGCCGCTACTACCTCTCGCCCAGCTTGACCTGGCACGTCAGCGACGCAACCGAGATCACCTTCCTCGGCCAGTATCAGCAGGATCGCGGCGGCTCGACCTACCAGTTCCTCCCCGCGCTCGGCACGCTCCGTCCCAGCGCTGGCCGCACCATCGACCCCACCGACTTCATCGGCGAACCTGACTGGAACAAGTTCGACCGCGACCAGTATCTGGCCGCCGTCTTCGTCGAGCACGACTTCACGGATTACCTGACTTTCCGAGTCAACGGTCGCTACACCCACATTGAATCGCTCTACCGCGCCACCGTGCTCGCAGGCGACACGCTCACCGCCTGCGGTGTCATCGCTGGCTGTGTTGCGGGCCAGACAGTCAACCGCCGCGCCGTGCAGGGCGAAGGTGAAACCGATGGCTGGGCGTTCGATGCGCAGCTGCAGGCCCGCTTCACCACCGGTCCGCTGACCCACAAAATCCTCGTCGGCGCCGATCACTTCGACACCGACTGGAGCCACGACCGCGACAACGTCGCGCCGGCGCTCGTCCTGCCCGTGCTCAACATCTTCAATCCGGTCGCGCGTGGCTCGGCCGGCTACGCGGCCGGCGTCACGCCCGCCATCTACACCGACACAACCAGCGATCAGACCGGGCTCTACATTCAGGACCAGATCAGCGCCGGCAAATGGCGCTTCTCGCTCGGCGGTCGCCATGACACGGCGAGCGATGAAACCAATAACGTCGCGAACGGCGTCACGCGCACACGCACGCAGACGGACGCCGAGGCGGACACCTGGAGCGCGGGCGCCGTTTATCTCTTCGACGCTGGCCTCGCGCCTTATGTGAGCTACGCGGAATCCTTCCTTCCGTCCCCCGGCTCAACTTTCGACGGCACGCCGTTCGAGCCGACCACAGGCACGCAGGCGGAATTCGGCCTGCGCTATCAGCCGCCGGGTTCGGGCGCCTACATCACGCTCGGCGCCTACGAGATCACGCAACAGAACGTCACCACGCCCGACCCGGACCTGACGCACGTCTGCGGCGGTGGCCGCTGCTCGGTGCAGACAGGCGAGGGCAAGATCCGCGGTGTTGAACTCGAAGGCCGCGCCACGCTGCCCTTCGGTCTTGCCGCCATCGGCACCTTCACCCGCACCGACGCCAAGATCACCGAGACCAACACGGCGGGCCAGGCCGGCAACCGGCTGCCGCAAACGCCTGACAAGATGGCCTCGCTCTTCCTCGACTATCGCTTCGAAGATGGCCTGTTCAACGGCGTCGGTCTCGGCGGCGGCGTTCGCTATATCGGCGACAGCGTCGGCGACACGGCCAACACGCTGCTGATCCCCGACTACACGCTCTTCGATCTCTTCATCCGCTACGACCTCGGCGGCATCAATCCCGCTCTCGACGGCGCCGTTCTATCGCTCAATGCGCGCAACGTGACCGACGAGCAGTATGTGGCGACCTGCAACACGACGGCCTCTTGCTACTACGGCTCCGGCCGCGCCGTGACCGCTCGCATCCAGTACCGGTGGTAATCATGAAACGCTCTTCGCTTCACACGCTCCTGATCGGCAGCGCCATGGCGCTCGCCATCGCAGCCTGCCAGCCCGCCGCGAACGAACCGGCCGCCGAGCCCGCCGCTGCAGCAGCCACCGCCGTCACCATCACCGATCTGCGCGATCGCTCGGTCACGCTTCCCGCTCCCGGCGCCAAGATATCGATCGACGATGGCCGCTATCTCGTGGCGCTCGCGCTCATCCATCCCGATCCGGTCAGCGTCCTCGCTGCCTGGTCGGGCGACGCCAACCGCCTTGGCGCGGAAACGCACGCCGCCTACGTCGCCAAATTCCCGGCGCTGAAAGACTTGCCCGTCACGCCATCCTCCGCTGCCGAATTCCTCGTCGAGCCCGTGCTCGCAGCAGCCCCGGGCGCAGCCGTCGTTTCAACCGGCGCAGGCCCCAGCGATGCGCAGATCGCGCAACTCGAAGGCGCCGGCATCCCCGTCGTCTACATCGACTTCTTCACCCACCCCTTCCAGAACCAGGCCAAGAGCCTCGAAATCCTCGGCCAGCTCACCGGCCGCACGGAGCAGGCCGCCGCCTACAACGCTTTCCGGCAAGCCAAGCTCGATCTCATCGCCTCGCGCGTGAAGGACATCCCGGAAGACAAGCGCCCCACCGTCTTCATGGAAGCCCACGCCGGCAACGGTCCCGACTGCTGCAACTCGCCGGGCAAGGGCAATATGGGCGACTACATCACCTTCGTCGGCGGCCATAACATCGGCGCTGACGCGATGGACACCGCCTTCGGCAAGCTGAACCTCGAATTCGTCATCGATCGCGATCCCAACATCTACATCGCCACCGGCGGCCCGCACCTCGAGAAAGCCGGCGGCTTTGTTGTCGGCGAGAAGTATGACGTCGCCACCTCCGCCGCCTCGCTCAAGAAGGTCGCCAGCCGCCGTGGCATCTCCACGCTGAAAGCGGTCAGGGAAGGGCGCACCCACGGCCTCTCGCACCAGCTGATCAATTCGCCGATCGACATCGTCGCCACCGAAGTGCTGGCGAAATGGATTCACCCCGAACTCTTCGCCGATCTCGACCCGCAAGCCACGCTCAACGAGATCAACACCAAATATCTCGCCGTGCCTTACCCCGGAACCTACTGGGTCGACCTCCCCAAAAACTGACCGCCCAGATTTTCAGAAGCAGGAGCATTACCGTGAACATCATCCGCAAGCCGAGCATCTGGCTCTCGCTGACATGCAGCGCCGCTGTGCTCGCCATGGCCGGTTGCGCCAGCACCGAAAGCGCCGCTTCAACGGAAGCCGCTCTCGAAGCCGTCACCGCCAGCACGCCAGTCGTGGAAAAGTCGGCCAAGGCCGGCGCAGGCCTCTACGAGGTGATCTTCAACGCAACCGATGGCGACCTCTACGTCGCCGCCGTCGGCCCGCGCGGTGAGAACAAGGCCAGCATCGTCCGCGTCGATGGCAAAACGCTCGCCGTCAAATCCTCGATCGACGTCGCCGCATCGCCCGCCTACGGCCTCGGCTTCAACAACAAGACGCAAGTTCTCTACGCCACCGACACGCGCCAGGGCCTTCTTGTCGCCATCGACGTGAAAACCGGCAAAGTCCTCGGCACCGACAAGCGCGGCGACAAGGCCCACGTCCGCGAAGTCATCGTCGATGAAACCACCAACAAAGCCTACGTCACCATCGTCGGCGGTGCGAAGGAAGATGCCGACATCAACCCGAACCAGATCTGGGTTGTCGACGGTACAACGCACAAGATCGAGCGCGTCATCACAGTCGCCACCTCGCAGCTCACGGCCGTAGCCATCGACACCAAGAGCCAGCGCCTGTTCGCCACCGGCATGGGCGGCAACGAGATCGCAGTCGTCGACCTCAAGACCGACAAGACCATCGCCAACTGGCCAGTCGGCGGCGAGCGCCCGACCAACATCGCCTTCGACGGCGCCGCTAACCGCCTGTTCACCGCCAACCAGGGCACGGGCGATCTTTCGGTCCTCGACGCCAACACCGGCGCGATCCTGAAGACGGTCAAAACCGGCGCCGGCGCCCTCAGCGTCGCGTACAACCCGAAACACAACCAGATCTACGTCGCCAACCGTCAGGCCGGCACGCTCACGGTCGTCAACGGGAAAGACTACAGCATCGTCGCCGATCTCAAGACCGGCACCTTCCCGCAGACCATCGCCGTCAACGCCGCCGCCAACGTCGTCTACCTGACGAACAAGGCCCGCGGCCTGCCGCGCGATGCAGCTCCGGGCACGCCCGTTCCGGATGACGCCGAAGGCGACACCGTCACGCTCATTCGTCTCTAAGCAATCGATCGCCGTCTGGGGCTATTCGGCGACTGAAGAAGCAGGCGGACCGGGATCTCCGGCCCGCCTGTTTTCTTTTCAAATCTCGCTGTCGACCATCACCAACAGATCATCACCCCCACGCGCCTCCACGCGCGCCCGCACATGATACACCGCCGCCAGCATCTCCGGCGTGATCGCATCCCGCGGCGCGCCCGCCGCCGCAATCTCCCCGCGCGACAACACCACGATCCGGTCCGAACTCCGCGCCGCCGTGTGCAGGTCATGCAACACCACCAGCACGATCATCCCACGCTCGCGCGCCACCTCCCGCACCAGGTTCATCACCCGCAACTGATAGCGCAGGTCCAGCGCGCTCGTCGGCTCGTCCAGCAGCAGCACGCGCGGCGCCCGCACCAGCGCCTGCGCCAGCGACACCAGCTGCCGCTGTCCGCCCGAAAGCTGATCGAGCCGCTGCATCGCCAGCGCCTCGATCCCGATCCGCTGCAATATCTCCAGCGCAATGCGCGGATCATCCGCCACGCCCGTCGCCACCGAGTGCGGCGATGCCCGCAGCGCGCCAATCACCGTCTCCAGCACGCTCAACGCCACGCCCTGCGGCAACGTCTGCGGCATGTACGTCACCAGCTTGGACCGCTCGCCCACCGGCATCCCCAGCAGGTCTTGCTCACCAAGCAACACACTCCCACGCGCCGACAACAACCCCGCCAGCGCCCGCAACAGCGTGCTCTTGCCCGCGCCATTCGGCCCGATCAGCGACGTCACCTCGCCAGCCTTCAGCTCCGGCAGCGACACATCCCGCACAATCGGCGTCGCGCCATAGCCCGCCGACAGCCCCGATACCCCCAACCCGCTCATGTCGCCCGCCCGCTGCGGAAGATCAGCACCAGGAACGCCGGCACGCCCACCATCGCCGTCACGATCCCCACCGGCATCAACACGCCCGGCACCAGCGCCTTCGACGCCGCCGAAGCCAGCGCCATGATCAACGCGCCCGACAGAATGCTCGCAGGCAGGTGGAAGCGATGATCCTCGCCCACCAGCAGCCGGCTGATATGCGGCCCCACCAGCCCGATAAACCCGATCGCCCCCACAAACGCCACCGCCGTCGCCGACAGTAAGCTCACGCGCAGCAGCGACAGCATCCGCAGCCGGTCCACATGCACGCCAAAACTCCGCGCCCGGTCCTCGCCCAGCCGCAACGCCGTCAGCGACCGCGCCGACAGCATCGAGAACGGCGTCACGATCGCCAGCACCACGGCAAGGATCGCCACATTCTCCCACGTCGCCCGCGACAGCGATCCCATCGTCCAGAACACCAGCTGCTGCAACGCCTCCTGCGACGACACAAACTGCACCAGCGCCGTCAGCGCATTGAACGCAAACACCAGCGCAATCCCGAACAGCACCAGCGTCTCCATCCCCGATCCCCGCAGCCGCGACAAAGCCTGCAGCAACAGCACGGACCCGAACGCAAACACGAATGCATTGAACGAGATCAGCCAGTCGCCTGCGATGAAGGGCAGGCTGAGATTCAGCACGATCGCCAGCGACGCGCCAAACGAAGCCGCCGAAGACACCCCCAAGGTGAAGGGGCTCGCCAGCGGATTGTTCAACACCGTCTGCATCTCCGCGCCCGCCAGCGCCAGCGCCGCCCCCACCAGCAACGCCATCACCGCATAGGGCAGGCGCACCTGCCAGATGATCGCGTACTCGGAAGGCGAGAGGCTCGCCGGATCAAACACGCCCTGGAAAATCCGCCCCGCAGGCAGCCCCGAAGGCCCCGTCACCACATCCAGCAGAAACGCCGCAAGGCACATGACGCCCAGCGCCACGACAATGCCCAGGCGCCGCATCACCAGCCGGTTGTACTGCCCGAGCACGCCCGAACCCGATGTTGCCTCTGAACCCGTCACGCCAGACCTTCACGCTGCGAATAATTCGCAATACACCGGTCATCCCAGGCAGGCTAGAATTCAATATGACTTCAGGACGAAATGCAGCACCGCCCGCAAACGCCCTCCCCAATGACGGGACAGGGGGCGACTGGCGCCCGCTCGTCCTCGCCAACGCCTCCGAATGCACGGTTGCCCACGAAGGCCACGCCTACGCGCTGAGCCTCTACATCCCCGAAGCCCCAGCCCCCGCTACAGGCTTCCCCGTCATCTGCATCCTCGACGGCGACGAACTCTTCCTCTCCGCCGCCGAAGCCATGCGCCGCCTCTCTCGCTTCCCGGAGCGCACCGGCGTCGCCCCCGCCATCATCGTCGGCGTCACGCCCCGCAGCGATGGCGACAGCAAGAGCCGCTACCGCCACTACACCTTCGGCCCACCCGCAGACCCGGCAAGCGTCCCCGCCGGCACGCCATCAGGCGAGGGCGAAGCACTCCTCGCCTTCATCACCCAGGCCCTGCCGCGCCTCATCACCCAACGCGCCCCGATCAACACCGATCGCATCTCTCTCTACGGCCACTCCCTCAGCGCCTACTTCGCGCTCAACGCAGCCGCCATGCGCCCCGGCGCCTTCCACGCCTGTGCCGCTGTCAGCCCTTCGCTCTGGTGGGACGAGCAACGCCTCCTCAACCAGTCCGCAAACCTGAAAGCCACCCGAACCTTCCTGGCCTGCGGCGAAAGAGAAATCGAAGCCGCAGACCCCCGCCGCTCCCACCGCGCCATGCTCCCCCGCCTCAAGGCGCTGGAAGCAGCCCTCGCCACCACCACCCACATCTTCCCAAACGAAGACCACGGCTCCACCGCCACCACCGCACTCCCGCAGGCGCTACGCTTCATCACCGCCCCGTAACGCCGTAGGGCGCATCAACGAGGCGCCACGCCCCACCCACCACAACCAGTTCCTTGTCCCGCTCCTCCCGACGAAAGTCGGGACCCAGGAGCGGCTTGTCCCGGCGCGCGTAACTCTGATCCCGACCTTCATCGCGATGAGCAGGTGTCGAACTTCCGCTGAATTCAACACGCCAAGTGTAGGATAAAGCCTGTTGAAACCACGCGTTTCCAAGGCCCTCCCCACAATCCGCTGTAGGACGGCCAAATCCACCACCCCACACCCATGCCAGCGCGCCCCATACTCCCCGGCATGAAACACGCGCCCGATCTCATACCCGTATCGATCCGCGCCCTCTGGGACGACGCGATGAGCTTCATCGCGCACGTCCTCTATCGCTTCGACCGCACAAAACTGATCACCGGCATCCGCCGCGCTTCAGGCGTCCGCATCTCGATCGCACTCAACGGAGCCGAAGGCGCGCTCCGCCGCCTCATCCTCATGGCCGCCCTCGCGCTCACCCCAGCGTCACTCAAATCGCGCGCACAAACCCAAACCCCATCGCCACGCAGCAGCACCCAACGCCCACTCACCTTCCGCGTCTTCAAACTCCACGGATCACGCCACACCCCAGGCGCCACGCCGGGCAGGGCGCCGGCCCAATTCATCCCGCGCCCGCCACACGCGCCGCGCGGCTCTGCAAGCCACATCCCCTTCCGCGCCGATCCACTCCTCGCGCTCGGCCGCTTGCCTGTGCGTCGGCCAACGCACCGCCACAATGGCGGCCCCGTCCTGCCGCGCCCAACACCGCGCCACGCACTCGACCGCTGGGTTCGCCTCTCGCGCAATGATCCAGACTGGCGCGAACCGGAACCGCCCAATCCACTCACGCACCTGCTCGACTACTGCGTCGTCCACGGCTTCGAGTTCATTGAAGACGACGACGCCGAAAAGCCAAAACGCAAACGCCGCAAACCGCTGCGCCTCGACAGCACAGCCGACTGGCGCCGCTGCCACGACGAATGGGAAAAGCTCGTCCCCGCGCCACATCTCGCCGCGCGCCTCGAAGCTCTCGCGCGCGCCCATGCCAATGCCGACGCGCTCATCCGGCGCACCGCCCGCCGCCTGCAATCACACCGTGAACGTACAATCGCACTGGCCCGCGCTGCATGGCCCGCGACCAACCTCCCGCGCCGCGCGCAACAGGTAGAAACATCCGGCTTCAGTCAGGACACAGCCGTCGGCATTCATGCAGCCTTCGACAGCAGCTAGCCGCACATTCCCATGGTCAAACGTCCAGCCCCGCACCTGCGGGATCGCGACCGCATGCCTTGCGCTAACCGGTCTGGCCCACCAGCATGTCAGGTTCCAGCATCAGGCAAGTGTCATCAAGCTGCTCAACCAGCGCAAACCCGTTGTCCGATTGCGGCAGCATGTACCGGAAATAATACCGGCACGCCGCCAGCTTGCCCGCATAGAAGCTCGATCCCGGCGCCTTGCCCAGTCCGGCATTCGCCGCGATCGCCTGCTTCAGCCACAGCCAGCCAACCACAACCAGTCCAGCCGCATCCAGATACAGTGTCGCGTTCGCAAGACTCCGTTCCGTATCCGGGCAGGCAAGCGCAGAAACCGTCGCCGCCTTCCACGCCGAAACCCCGCGCGCCAGTTGTTCCGCATAAGGCTTCAGTTCAGCCGATCCACCGGCTTCCGCAATCGTGCTCTCGATCTTCGCGAACACCAGCTCCAGCCCACGCCCACTCTCCATGCGGACTTTCCGCCCCAGCATGTCGATGCCCTGAATGCCCAGCGCTCCCTCGTGAATATGGTTCAGCCGATTGTCGCGGTAGAAGCGCTCGACAGGATGGTCAGTCGTATAGCCAGCCCCGCCAAGAATCTGGATCGCCAGCTTGTTCGCCTCAAGGCAGTATTCCGAAGGCCACGATTTCACGATCGGCGTCAGCACTTCGAGCAGCAGCTCCAGTTCATGCCGCTCATGCTCACTCGCAGAGATCGCCTTCTGATCCACCAGCGTCGCCGCATAGCCACACAGCGCCATCGCCCCCTCAACCTGCGCCTTCTGCGCCAGCAGCATCCGCCGCACATCGGCATGCGCAACAATCGGAACCTGCGGAGAGGTAGGATCTTTCTGAACCGGCTTGCGCCCCTGCAGACGATCGCGCGCGTATTCGAGCGAGTACAGGTATCCCGAAAGGCCAGACATGGTCGCGCCATGGCCCACCGAAATCCGCGCCTCGTTCATCATCTGGAACATGTAGCGCAGCCCCTGATTGGGCTCGCCGATGAGATACCCGACAGTCGGCCCGCTCTCGCCAAAATTCAGCATGCAGTTCGTCGTCGCCCGCTGGCCCATCTTGTGGTTCAGCCCCACCAGCGTGACGTTATTCAGCTCGCCCACAGCCCCATCGGCGCCGACAAGGCGCTGCGGCACGATGAACAGCGAAATGCCTTTCACGCCCGGCGGCCCACCCGGAATTTTTGCGAGCACGAGATTGATGATGTTCTCGCTGAAGTCATGCCCCGCGCCCGAGATCCACATCTTGGTGCCCTTGATGTGGTAGGTCCCGTCACCCACTTCCTGAGCACGGGTGGTGATGTCGGAGAGGGACGACCCAGCCTGCGGTTCGGACAGGCACATCGTCCCCGTCCACCGACCTTCGATCATCGGCGCAGCAAACGTCTGCTTCTGCGCGTCGGTGCCGAATGTCTGGAGCAGGTTGGCCGCGGCGGTGGTCAGCAGCCAGTAATTGAACAGAGGCAGGTTGGCCGTGTTGAACATGCCGTTAATTGCCTGGGTCAGCACGAACGGAAACTGAAGCCCGCCCTGCTCATGGTCGAAGCCCTGGGCCGGCAGCCCAGCCTCCGCATAGGCCCTCAGGGCGCGGGTAATGTCCTCGGACGCAGAGACCTTGCCGTTGACCGCGACAGGAGGGTTCTGATCCAGCTTCGAAGCGCTCGGCTGAAAGACCTCGACCGCAATCGCCTGTGCCGAGTCCATCGCCTGGCCGATCACAGTCCGGTCCAGATGGCTGAACCGCTCATGCTGGATCAGCCCGTCGAGCCCGAGCACCTCGAACAGCAGAAAATCCACATTCTGCCGGTCAACAATCGCAGCCATAACGCCATCCTCGTTCAGAATCCGAGGCGTTGTTATCAGGCTTGGCAAAGAGTTCCAGAGCGTTCGCTCTGGCGGGCGGACCTCTACTGGGTCAGATCAGACCGGCACGGCCACATGCTTGCCGGCAAACACCGCCTGCCAGCTTTCGATCTCGTTGATCACCGTCTCATCCACCTCGCGGGCGAGCTCAGCCACCTGACCATAATCAAGCGCCGCCTCGGGCCCCTCCAGCAATTGCGTAATGCGCGCATGAATCCCCGACAGTCTTTCTGCCGTGACTTCAGAGATCGACGAGAACCGTTCGAAGTCCCCGAAATAGCGCAGGCCCGCGATAGCGGCGCCAAGTGTGGGCAGGGCAACGCCCAGGAAGGTGAAGGTGTACGAACTCTTGTCCGCCAACGCCTTCGGCCACCAGTGCTGAACACCGCCGAACTTGAGCACGAGGTAAGTCGACACCGAAAACACGGCGAGCGCGAACAGTGCTTCCGAAAGCTTGTCGAGGTTGTGGTGAGCCGCCGCAAGACGCGCAGCCTTGTAACGATGATAGTCGCGCTGCTGCACGACGTGCGTATCGAGCAGGTTCTGCAGGGCGGAACGCAGATAGGGTTGAGTCAGCTTCGCGCGCGGCAAGCCCGGCTCGCGCAGGCTGCGGCGGGCATACCACTCCGGCCACGACGTCTCCGCTCCCTTCGGCCAGCGGCTCGGCGGCCTCACAACCCCAAGCGGCAGCATCACCAGCGCATGCCTCACATACTCGGCAACACGTCGCGTCTCGAACCAGCGCGTGTGCCACCGGCGTCGTTGGCCGATCATCGTGATGGCCAGAATGCTGCCGAGCAGCGCAAGCTCAAGCGCCGCGAATATCCATTTCTCGTTCGACGAGGCGAAGGGCAGATAGGCAACACCTCCGATGATGGAGAGCGGCGCCAGGATGAAATTCAATGTCATCCCACCACGGTAAGCGTCAGAGAGATACGCCGACACGCCGTCCGCCCAAGCGAAGCGGCGAATGGTGCTCGTCTCGACGGCATCGACAAATGCGCTGTCCTGCCCCGGCAGGCTGCGGACATGGGCGAGCCCCGGCGCAGCGCTGCCCTTGGAGATCGCTTCCGGCGTCTCATAGGTCTGCCGCAGATTGCGGAAGCGTCCCTTCCAGTTGTTCGCGCCAAACAGGGCCTCAACCCGACGATAGCCGTGGAAGAGCGGATTGCTCTTTTCGCGCCAGCGCTCGCGATTGAAAGCCTCGGGACCTGTCTCATGGCCATGGCCGCCGCCGTGCTGGCCATGCGCCTTCCGGGCGGGAGCTGGGCTCATCGAAGCGCGAACAAGCGCGTGCAGCTCGGCCGTACGTGTTGCGCCGGACTTGGTCGGCACATGGATGCTGGCCAACGACTCGGGATTGTAGAGTATGCGCCAATTGTCGGGCGCATTCGCATCGATCCAGATAACGGGCGCGCCGATCTCCAGCGCCAGCTGAACCGTGTGGCCCGTGCCGCCGATGAAGGCGCGCGTCACGCCGTCCCACACCCCGATCAGAATATCCGAGTGCTCGATCATCACGCGCGCCGCGTTCTCTACGCGCAGGGAGGACTCGGCTGCGAACGTATCGGCCTTTCGCCGGTCGTCGGGATACTGGAGCCCGGCGAGAAAGAGATTGCCGATAATCTTGTCGCGCTCGGCCAGCTCGAACAGCAATGCCCGTTTCGCCATGCTGCGGATCGCGTCAGCCCGGCGCTTCACATCGATACTCGCGGGATCGCCGCCAGCAATCATCGCGCGGGCATCGTCGGCGGTTGCGGGCAGGGCGTTGATCGCGATGTTCAGATCAAGCCCGAAGGGAAGCGGCGCCACCAGCTCCCAGCCGCGCGCCAGCGCCTGCTCCGCGGCCATGAGATCGAAGCCTTCAGCCAGCATCGAATGAAGGCGGGTCGCGGCCACTGGTTCATGCGCCGCCTCGGCTTTGACCGCGTCAGAAATGATGCCGAGGATTTCCGTCAGCACAACCTCGACCCGGCTACGGTTCGCAGCGAAGGCAGGGTTGCCCTCCCGGTGACCGGTTACGGCAAGGTTGAGGCGTGCGGGTGGAACCGGCGGGGCGGCGATCACAGGGGTGAACTCATCGACTGCTCACTTCGGTCCCGCTGCCGAACGCGTCGTATGAAGGAATATCCCGCCCATTATTCGCCCTTGGCCGCGCGGGGCTGCGCCCCAGATGCGTTGTGCCCGGATTTCCCTTTATCGGCAACGCCTTGGCTCTTGAGGGCGGCAACCCAACCGCGCAGAAGGCTATTTGATCTTTTTCGGCAGGGTGAGCCGATAGATCAGCAGGCGATTATCGTTGTCGATGTCGGAATCACATGGCTGGCCGGTCATGGTGCAGCTGCGCGCTGTGAAGTCATTGTCGTTGCCAACGACGAGAAAATAGTCAGACGGATGATCCGGCTCCAGCGCGGGCACGAGATCCATCGCTTCCCACTTCTCCGACAGTGTTTCGATACCGAGCCCGAAGCGACCGAGTTGCACAGGATTGAGCATGTTCACCAGCTCGACCTTGTCAGCCGGAACAATCTCCGGCTGCAGCGCCGTGGTCGCCGGGTTCTGAAGCAGGGATTTGGCGCCGGTTTCGTAAGCGGCGCCGGCAAGGTTGGTCGCATTGGCGACGTCGACCAGCAGGATACTCTTGTAAACCACAGGCGCCTTGCCCGCCCCGACGCCAGCTCCATCGCGCGCGAGCATCAGGAAGCTGTGGTCGCTGATCGCGCGGATCTCGCTCTGAGCGGCCGTGCGATCGGCAGCGCCGCCTTCGCCCTTGCTGCTGTAGGCGGGCAATTGAACCACATAGTGCGCCTTGGGTTGCTTGGGCGCGGGCGTGCGGCTCACATCATAAACCAGCACGCGCGTATTGATGCGGCCCGCGGCATCGCCGGTCGCGCTGTCCTGTATCAGTGCGCTTTGCAGGGTCACGATCAGCGTGCAGCCATCAGGCGACAGCGACATGCCTTCGGCGCCCTGATTGTTGCGGCGTCCTGTTTCCGGCGGCTGAAGCGAGCCGAAATCCGGCTTGCCTTTGCTGCGCGGCGTAACTGCGGCGGGCGGCGTAATCACGCCCTGCAAATGTCCGCGCTTGTCGAAATAGTACACGTTCGCCGTGTACTCATCGCCGATATAGAAGCCGCCATCGCGCGTGAACTGGAGCGCCTCGGCATCCAGCGAAATCTTGCCTGCGCCTACGCCGCTGGCGGGGGAAGGCAGCGGGATGCCGCGTTGGACCAGCGTGCCGTCGCCCGGATCTGCTCCGGTGAAAGCCTTGCCGCGATAGTCGCGCAGTTCAAGTCCGCCAGCGGGTGTGAACTCGACCCGCCCATCCGACGGCGTGAAGCGGATACCAAATTTGTGCAGTCGCGCCTGATAATCGAAGAACAGATTTGCCGATGGGTCATTGCGGCCACGATCCGGCAGCGTCCAGAGAATGCCTTCATAGTGATCGCCAACGCGTTTCCAGCTACCCGGCGCAATCTGCAGCGAGGAGAAGGACCCAAGCGTGTCGCCAAGAAAATCGACCGTGCCCGCGGGCAGCGAGCCAGCGCCAACCAGGCCCTGATTGGTGAAGGCTTGGCCATGCAGCGTGACGGTGGTCGCGCCGGCTGTCTGGTCGATATGCGGCCGCCTTATCGGCTCCTCCGCCGCCGCAAGGGCAGGGAGGAGCCATATGGAAATCAGGGCGGCACGTAGAAGGCGCTTAGAAATCATATCCGATCGTAGCAAAGATCTGACGCGGCGCCGAGGAGTGGAAGACCAGGATCGAACCAGTTGCATCATCCGGAGCGAACACGCTGCTGTCGAAGTTCGATGCATAGCGCTTGTCGGTCAGGTTGGTGACGTTGAGCGACAGTTTCGCACCTTCC
Organism: Hyphomonadaceae bacterium; assembly: GCA_036733305.1. Taxonomy (GTDB): domain Bacteria; phylum Pseudomonadota; class Alphaproteobacteria; order Caulobacterales; family Hyphomonadaceae; genus UBA7672. The sequence continues at coordinate 75,206 of DAINAT010000002.1, read as the reverse complement.
AGCGGGCCCGGCTCGCTGAAGCGATAGTTCAGGCCGAGATCGAAGGTCGTGTAGCCGGCGAAGCTCTGGTCGTTGGTGAAGGTGTAGTAGCGGCGGCCGGTGTATTTACCCATCAGCGAGGCCGAGAAGTCGCCAAGGTTAAGCGTCAGCACGGAGGATGCGAGTTCCTTCGGCGTGTCGACTTGCTGCTTGCCGGACGTCGCCTTGACCACGCAGGTGGTGGTGCAGAAGTTCAGGTTGCTGTCGTAGATCGACTTGTTGAACGAGGCCGAGTTGTACCAGGTGAGCCACGGCGTCGGGTTCCACAGAAGGCCCACTTCCACGCCCTTGGTTTCGACGCTTCCAGCATTGTGGAAGGAGTTGCCGCAACCCGGGTTCTGCTGCTGGTTGGTCGGGCAGGGGTTGTATTGCAGCAGGCGGTTGTCGAAGTCGACGATGTAGGCCGCAACCTGAAGCTGCACGTCGCCGCTGATGAAGCGGTAACCAGCATCCCAGCTGGTCGAGGTCTCGGGCTTCAGCGTGTGGCCCTGCGCATTCCAGACCGTTTGCGAAACCGATTGCGGCCCGAGTTTGAAGCCGCCCTGGAACATCGCCATGTTCTCGGCATAGCTGGCGTAGACTTCGTGCTGCGGAGCGATTTCCCAGCGCACGCCGATTTCCGGCAGGAAGGAGTCGCTGGCTTTCAGAGCGCCGCTGGCGAACTGGCTGGATGCGGGCGGAGCCGAGACGGCGATGCCACGAATGGCGGCGGCGTCGGATTTCGCATGCGTGCTCTTGAAGCCGAAGTCGATGTTCAGCGTGTCGTCGAACAGCGAGATCGTGTCCTGCACGTAGAACTGCTGCGAGGTCCAGTCGGTTTCCTGCACCCACTGTGCGTTGTTCGGCTGGCCTTCGAGGTATTGCGCCAGATCGAACGGACCGGTGACGTTGGTCCAGATATAGCGTGCTGCGCTGCTGGTGTTCTTTTCCAGCCAGAAGCCGGCCTGGATGTGGTTGAAGCCGATTTCCCAGCCGACGCTGCCGAGAATGCCCTGACGGTCGATGGTGTAGCGCGTGTCGCGGATCTGCACAGGTACATCGTCAGCGGTCGACGGCGTGCCCTGCGTGGACCAGCCCGTGATCCAGTTGTTGCCAGCGCCCTTGTCGGTGTGGCTGTAGACCTGAAGGCGCGTCGAGATCGTGTCGGTGACGTCGAAGTCGCCGGCGAGATAGTAGAGGTCGTCGTTGCGCAGGATCTGGCCGTTCGTGAACGTCACGTCCGAGTTCTTCTGCGGCGTGGGTGCGGCGACGCAGCGCGTCGGGGCCGTCGGAGCGGTCACCGAGCAGTAGGCGCGGCTGACATAGGTATCCCAGTCCGGCGCATAGCCCGCCCAATCCGGGCCGAGGCGGTTCAGCATGTCTTTCGACAGGTAGGTGTCGTCAGCCTGGTTGGTGCGCGAGATGTCGGCGAAGGCCGTGATCTTGCCGCGGCCGAAATCATAGATGGCTTTCGCGTTGTACTGCTCGCCGGTCGATTTGTTGAAGGCGGGCTGGTCAACGAACAGGTCTTGTTCAGCGTACTGGCCGGAGACATAGGCCGAGAAGCCGGCGTATTCGCCGGTGTCCACGCGCAGGAACGAACGCTGGCTGTTCTCGCTGCCGACGCCGTAGTTGATCGTGCCGCCGAACTCCTTGGCCGGATCGCGCGAGGTGTAGATGAGTGCGCCGCCGAGGTTGCTGGTCGAAGCGATGCTGAGGCCGGCGATGCCGGTGGCTAGATCGGCGCGGGCGAGGTTCTCGGAGATAAGCGCACGGCTGACCGTGAGGCCGTTGTAGTTGTTGTATGCGCCATCGCCCAGCGGCATGCCGTCAAGCGTGTAGCCGAGGTGGGTGGTGTTGAAGCCGCGTACCTGAAGCGACAGCGATTGTTCGTTGACGCCCAGCGCGTCGATCGATTGCGCCATCACGCCCGGCAGCATGTTCAGCGCTTTCTGAATGCTCGTGCCAGGCGGCAGGACGTCGAGGTTCGAGGGAACAAGCGTCGAAACCGAGCGCGTCTCGCCCATGCCGACGATAACAACGACGTCACGCCCTTCAACATCCGTGTCGACGGCCGGGCCTTGCGTGCTCGTCGCGCCGGGCGAGGATTCCTGAGCGATCGCTTGACCGGTCAGAGTGAAGCACGCGGCGAGAGCCAGCGCGGACGCGGAGAGTTTCAACATATGCAGGACGTCCCTTTGGCAGAAGCGCCACACGAACGTGTCCCCGGCGCCAGTTTCAGGGCGTCGCTATTTCATGCGTACGCGACAGTTTTGCTACGACGCAGAACGATCATTACGGCTGTGATCAATTGGACACTGTGGAAAAGGCGACGGTCGCAACGCGTTTGATTGCTCAGAGCTCTGCGCAGAGGGGCGCAGGCTCAGGCGATTTGTTGCGGTGCATCATCCAATTGCGCTGGCGGTCTGTTGTAAATCTGTCATCGTTTGATCATGAAACTGTTACACGCGATGATTGCAGCCGGGGTGGCGAGCGTTCTGCCGACAGCCTCAGCTGATGAGCGGGCTGAGCCCAAACCCTTCACCATTGCTTTCAGCTCGGACATAAAGCCGGTAGCGCACGCCGACTTCAGATATCCAAGCCTTGCAGGCTCGCGCGATCTCAGCGGGCGTTGCGATGTCAGCTTCACGATCAGTGTCGCTGGGGAGCCCGATGCGATCCGCATTGGCGACTGTTCGTCCGATGTTTTCCGGATGGCGGCCAAATCGACAGTTGAAGGCATGACCTTCGCTCCGCGAGTGGCGGCCATTGATAATGTCCGGATGCAGATTCGCTGGTCGATGGGTGATCAGCCGCCGATGCGGACAGCCAGCCTCGACTAATCAGTCGTCGAACTTCTGAAGCAGGTCGTTGAACGCGCTGAACCACAAGCGCTTCACGTCGTCCGGCCACTTTGCATCATAAGCAGGAAACTTTGCGACCAGGTCCGAGAGGGCTTGGTCGCGATTGTTTTCTGGCGACTTTGACGCCGCTGCTTCGTTATCGCCCGTGTCGCGGCGATCGATGCGCCGCCCTTCCACCCAGCGGGACCGCGAAGTCGTAAGAAGGAACGGCCCGATATCGAGCGCTGCTTCGCGCCCGGCATGCACGAAGAAGCTGCAGCACTTCCGGGTCGCCTCGCTTGGAGTGCGATAGATTCGCCGAAACATGTGCAACAGTCCGCCGGCGGTCAGCGAAGACATGCTGCTGGCGAGAAGGGGCGCATATGCTGTCTCCAGTACGCGCCGCAACTGGATCGGCCATGCGTCCGTCTCGATGGATTCCAGAAGATCCCGGTAGAGGTCCGTAGGCCGGTCGTCGCCGTCGATCAGCTGCAGGAAGCGGTAGGCATTGATCATGCCGTGCAGATCCAGGCCGAACAGCTGGCTTGTCCAGACGCTCCGGTCGATCCGTTCAGGGATCGCGCCTAGCTCCTTCATGTTCAAAAGCGCAACCTTGAAGGCGCGAAACGGGATGGAGGCCGGGAGGAGCTTTACAGGCGAGGCGGATGCGCCTGCTTCAGGGGCTGGCGAGGGGTGCGCTTCTGCAGGAGCTTCCAACGTCTCTGTGAGATGATCATCCATCTTGCGGCGGGCTGGCTTTGCCTTGCCGGCCGGAACGGGACTCGTCTTCTTGTGGGCGCGGGACATCAAACGTGTCCGCTCTTCTGGGCGAGCCACACGATGAAGATCGCGCAAGCGAGATAAGGGCCGAAGGGAATATAGGCGGCCAACATCGGTTGCTTCGGGGTCGATCGCATTTGAATCGCGGCCAGTAAGCCGATTGAGATCAGGCAGGTCAGCGATGCGATCAGGATAACGAAGGGCAGGGCGGCCCATCCAAGCCAGGCCCCTGCAGCAGCGAGCAGCTTGGCGTCTCCCATACCGAGCCCGTTGCGGCCGCGTACACGACGGTAGATCCATGCAAGGCTTGCGAGCGATCCGTATCCCAGAACCGTCCCGAGAATGTACGGCCGAGCTGCATCGATTCCGCTCGCAAGCGCGAGACACAGGCCGAGCACAACAAGGCCAAGGGTCAACAGATCGGGAAGAATGAATCGATCAATGTCGACGGCGGCGGCCCAGGCGAGTGCAAACGCAAGCACTGCGCCCACAAGCCGGGCATCGGGCGTCAGCCACACGCCGATCAGCGCTGCGGCTGCGCCGACCGTCATGGCGATCATGGCTTTGCGCGCGGGCAAGGCCAGTGATGCAAGAGGAGAGGGGGGATTCAAATCCGCAGCAGACATGTCTATCGCGCAAGATCAGGATAACGCGCGCCGGAACACGGTTTGGTGGACGACAGAAAGATCATTCACGCCTCCGGTGTGCGCCAAGGCTTCATCGCTGCAACATGCAAGCTACGTTTTTATGACAGTCACGCAGTCGTCAGACATCTTTTTGCGAACGACCACGCGCTGATCGCAACGATGCCGCGCGATGCAATGTGACGATGTGGTGCGCGCTGTGATTTTCACCCGGACCAGTGTGGCGCGATGATCTCAGTGGCGCAGAGATCGAGCCTGCATCAACAGCGCTGTGGAGAATGCGACGTGTAATGTCGCCTTTGTCATTAAAACTGTAATCAGCAAACTTAGTACTCCGCCCATCAAGGGACGTGGGCAGCGCACTGCTGCTCGTCAGTGATATCCTGGAGGGGCTGCATGAGAATGCGTACGTTATTGATGTCGAGCATCGCCGCGATGGCGATGGCCATGGCTGGATGCTCGCAAGGTTCGTCGATCGCGTCGCCTGGCGCGACCAACCCGGGCACGGGCGGCGGCAGCACCGGTGGCGGCACTGGCGGTGGAACGGGCGGCGGCACGGCTTCGTGCCCGACCGGCACCTCGAACCAGGGCGCGCTCGGCTCCAACACGATCTGCCAGCTCTCTGGCGAAATCCTCTCCGACCTCTCGCTGCCCAACACGGCCGGCGTGGTCTATCGTCTCAACGGCCGCGTCGACATCGGTAAAGACGTCGGCGCTTCCGGCACGGCCACGGGCGGCCAGGCTGCGACCCTTACGATCGCTCCGGGCGCGCGTGTGTACGGCACAGTCGCCGGCGACATGCTGATCATCAACCGCGGCAGCCGTATCCTCGCGAACGGCACGGTTTCACAGCCGATCCTCTTCACCAGCGACAAAGACATTCTCGGCCAGAACGACGCTTCTGTCTCGAACCGTCAGTGGGGCGGCGTGATCGTCCTCGGCCGCGCTCCGATTCGCGGCTGCAACACCGCCGGCGCTTCGGGCACGGCGACCTGCCAAGCCGAAACGGAAGGCGTCACCAACGCCACGGGCCGTCCGGCCCTGTATGGCGGCGCAACGCCGGCCGACAACAGCGGCAGCCTGCAATACGTCCAGATCCGCTATCCGGGCGCGTTCCTCACGTCGGCTGCAGCCGGTGATGACCTCAATGGTCTGACCCTCGGCGGCGTCGGTTCGGGCACCATGATCAACAATCTCCAGGTCCACAACTCCGGCGATGACGGCATCGAGCTGTTCGGCGGCACCGTGAACATGAAGCACGTCGTCATCACCGGCGCGCTGGATGACTCCCTCGATTGCGACTCGGGCTGGACCGGCAACGTCCAATATCTGGTCGTGAAGCAGACCGCGAACGCGGGTGGCCCGGATGGCCTCGTCGAATGCTCCAACCTTGTTGGTTCGAGCACGAGCGGCACGCTCCAAACGAACCCCACCATCGCCAACTTCACCATGGTCGGCCTCCCGACCAGCTCCACGGGCTCAGCGCTCAAAGGTATCGGTCTTGACGCTTCGTCCGGCACGCCGGGCACGTCGGGACGCTTCTACAACGGCATCGTCGTCGGTTCGACGCGCTGCCTCTCGGTTGTTCAACCGGAAACCGGTTCGGGTCGCGGCGACGCCGCCACCGGCACGAGCGCCCCGACGTTCAACTCGGTGATGTTCGACTGCGTGAACCAGCCGACCACAGTCGCTGCTGGTCTCATCGCTGCGGGCGCAAACAACACGACCACCACGCTCAACACGCTGGCCAGCGGCCTCTTCCCGGGCTCGGCCGAAGCCGCCCGTACGGCTGTCAATATGCCGACGATCAACGCGTTCTTCGACGCTGCCAACTATATCGGCGCTTTCTCGCCGACGGAAAATGCTACATCGAACTGGGCTGCTGGCTGGACCATCCAGCTTCTCCCGGCTGCAGGCTGCCCGTCGGGCACCTCGGACTTCGGCGTTGCCCTCAACGGTCGCAAGCGTTGTGTCCTTTCGGGCGCGCTCGGCGCAAACGGCGTTCCTGCTTCGGTTCGCCTGACCGCCGGCAACTACTATGAAATCAGCGGCCGTGTGGACGTTGGTGTTGATCGTGGCATCGCGGGTACGGCTGGCGTTGCTGCCTCGCTCACCATCGATCCTGGCGTAACGCTGTTCGGCAACGACGCAGGCGACATGCTTCTCGTCAACCGCGGCAGCCAGATCTTCGTGAACGGCACGGCTTCGGCCCCCGTCATCATGACTTCGCTGCTCGACATCACGCGCACCAGCGTCAACCCGCTTGCCAACCGCGAATGGGGTGGCCTCATCATCGCAGGCCGCGCAAAAATTCGCGGCTGTAACATCGCTACTGATCCGGGCTCGGCGCTTTGCCAGAACGAAGTCGAAGGCGTGACGAACGCAACCGGCCGTGTCGCCCTGTATGGCGGAACGACCGACACCGACAACAGCGGCCGCATCACCTACCTGCAAGTCCGTTATCCGGGCGCCTTCCTGACCTCGGCTGCTGCTGGCGATGACCTCAACGGCATCACGCTGGCGGGTGTCGGCTCGGGCACGCTGATCGACAACGTCCAAGTTCACAACTCCGGCGACGACGGTATCGAGATCTTCGGCGGCAAGGTGAACATGAAGCACGTCATCATCACTGGCGCGCTCGACGACTCGCTTGACTGCGACTCGGGCTGGGCGGGTAACGTGCAGTTCCTGATCGTTCGTCAATCGGGTACGGTCGGCGGTCAAGGCGATCTGGCTGGCGGCGCTGATGGTCTTGTGGAATGTTCGAACATGCGTGGTTCGGTTGATCAAGCCAACGCAACCGACCTGACAGACCCGAATGTTAACCTGCTGACTCGCCCGACGATTTCGAACTTCACGATGATCGGCAACGCAACCAGCGCTACGGGTTCGGCTCTCAAGGGTATCGGTCTGGACTCTTCGTCCGGCACGGGCTCGTCGGGTCGCTTCTTCAACGGCGTTGTCATCGGTGCGACGCGCTGCCTGTCGGTTGTTCAACCGGAAACGGGTTCGGGCCGTGGTTCTGCTGAAACGGCCACGCCGCCGACCTTCAGCTCGATCCTGTTCGACTGCCTGCAGCAACCTACGACAACGGTCATTGGTTCGACGACCGTGTCGGCGGCTTCGCTGATCGCCGGCGGTACGAACAACTCGACCACCACCGCGAACACGCTGGCGCTCGCGGCTTCGCCGTCGACCGCTCGCGCGAACTTCGTCAACGGTGCTAACGAAACGGCACGCACCGCTGTCGACCCGACCACGCTGGGTTCGTTCTTCTCAGCGGCGCCTTATATCGGCGCTGTCCGGAACTCGACCGACAATTGGTGGCGCACCTGGAGCTGCGGACTGGAAACGGCATCCTGCTGATGTCCCCGGGGCGGCGGAGAAATCCGCCGCCCGCTTCCTTCCGGCTCCCGAAATTCTTGAAAGTTGAAGCACCATGAAAGCCAAATTGTTGCCGTGGCGCAGGCTAGCGCTGCTGACGACCTTCCTGATCTCCCCGGCAGTTGCCGTCGCCCAGGAAACACCGTCCGAGCCGCAGGAAGACAACGACGTCGTCGTCGTCCTTGGCAAATACATTCCCGAACCCCAGCAGGAATCGACTGCGGTCGCGAGCTTCCTCACGGATGAGGATCTTGCGCGTACAGGCGATTCGAATGCTGCGCAGGCTCTTACGCGCCTTACCGGCCTCTCGGTCGTGTCGGGCCGCTATGTCTATGTTCGCGGTCTCGGTGATCGCTACTCGGCAGCGCTTCTGAACGGTTCCGCGCTGCCCAGCCCGGACCCGCTGCGTCGTCAGGTTCCGCTCGATCTGTTCCCGTCGAACATCCTCTCTGGCGCCACTGTGCAGAAGACCTTCTCACCCAACTATCCGGGCGAGTTCGGCGGCGGCATCATCGACCTGCGCACGCTGTCGAACCCAGACTCGCCGTTCCTTACACTGAAACTTGGAACAGGTGGCAACACCGCCTCGACGGGCAAGACCGCGCCTGTGTACCGTGGTCACAAGGAAGACTGGTACGGCTTCGACCATTCCCTACGCCGCATTCCGGACGCGCTGCGCCTCGCAGTCGACACCGGTCGTCGCGTGAACAGCAACAACTTCACGCCGTCTCAGTTGGAAACGCTGGGCGAAAGCCTGGTCAACTCGCCGCTGACAGTTCTCGAGAACAGCGACCTGTCGCCGGACTTCGAAGGTGAGATCACGGGCGGCAACACGTTCGACCTTGGCGGCATGGAACTCGGCCTCGTTGGCGTCGTTGGCTATGATAGCGAGCAGCGTCTCGAGAAGGCTCACCGCCAGGAAGTCAACGGCGGTATCATCCGCCGTGACTCGCAAGTCGAAACCAGCGACTGGGATATGGTCTTCAACGCGTTCGGCAGCGCCGGTCTTGAGTGGGGCAACAACAAGGTTGCTACCAACGGCCTGTTCGTTCGTAGCACGACCAAGAAAGCCCAGATCGGCGAGAACGCCTTCGATGCCAACCGCGCCGGCACGCCGGAGGTCCACTCGGAAGCAACGGCCTGGTACCAGCGTGAGCTGGCCTCGCTCCAGTTCACCGGCAAGCATGGCTTCGACGACTTCCAGCTCGACTGGCGTACAGCCTACGCTGAATCGACCCGTGATGCGCCTTACGAGCGTTTCGTAAACTACATCCGTACGCCGCTGTTCCCGCTGATCTACGATGCGGGTGCGACGCAGGATAACGGCACCACCTTCTCCGACCTGACCGATCAGGTCATCAGCGGCGGCGTGGATGGCACATACACGTTCTGGCTGGATGATAACCGCAAGGTAGTCATCAAGGGCGGTCTCGAGTACTCGAACTCGGTTCGCGTTTACAACCAGCGTGCGTTCACCTTCGACACGCCATTCCCGGCTCAGCTGGCGACTGGTTGTGAAACGCCGATCGATAATCCGGCCACAGGTTGCAGCCTCGCTGCGCGCGTCGATTACCTGTTCTCGCCGGACAATATCCGAGCCGACGGTTTTGTCCTCACGGAGAACACCACGGCCGACGCGAGCTACAAAGGCCGCATGAGCCAACAAGCAGCGTACCTGATGGCTGATATCGACGTTCTGCCGCTCGTTCACGTCAACGTCGGCGCGCGTTATGAAGATGCGACGGAAGTGATCCGTACGTTCAACTCGTTCGGAGAACCGCCGCGCGCACCGGCCACGCAGCTCAGCAACTCCTACGTTCTGCCGTCGGCTACGCTGACCTGGAACTTCGCTGAAGATCTGCAAGCCCGCTTCGCTTACTCGCAGACGATCGCCCGTCCGCAGTTCCGTGAACTGGCCTTCTCAGCTTACTTCGACCCTGAGACGGACCGTGTCTATCGCGGCAACCCGTACCTGCGCGATAGCGAGTTCGAGAATTTCGATACGCGTCTGGAATACTATTTCGGCAACAACCAGTTCACCACGCTGAGCGCCTTCTACAAGAAAATCCAGAACCCGATCGAGGAAGTCATTAGCTCCAACTCGGGCGGCGATACGACCACGCAGTTCCTCAACGCCCCCGAAGCCACGCTCTACGGCATCGAGGCTGAGTACCGTACCAAGTTCGACGCGCCATTTGCCGTCCCGTTCATGGAAAATGCGCAAGTCATCCTTGGCGTGAACTACACCTACACGTTCTCGGAAGTCAGCGGCACGACCGAGCAGGTCGTTGACGTCACCCAGCTGCCCAACCTGGTTTACGTGCCGGCGTCCAGCTTCCAGCTGGATGGTACGCAGCTGCAAGGTACGCCTGAAAACATCGCCAACATCGAGTTCGGCCTTGAAGGCGACGGCTCCACGCTGTCGCTTCTTGTCGGCTGGGTTGACGAGCGGATTGCACGTCGTGGTCTCGGCGGCATTCCCTCGGTGATCGAAGATCCGGGCGTCAACCTTGATCTCGTGTTCCGCAAGGACCTCGATGTGATGGGCAACACGGTCACTCTCGGCTTGAGCGGGCGCAACCTGCTCAATGAGGATCATGTCGAGTATCAGATGTCGTCCGCTGGCAAGACAAGCGCCAACACCTACGAGCGCGGCCGCTCGTTCTCAGCTAGCCTGACGGCCAAGTTCTAGACGAAGTACAGTTGAGTGAAATGGCCGTAGGGCAGGGCGCAGATTGCGCTTCTGCCCTGCGGCTTTTTCGTCAGTAGGCGAGAGGTGGTGGGGCAACATATGCGGAAATCCACGCCGAATGTGACAGTACGCAAGCGCTTGTCATAATAGGTTCACGGGCTACGTGCATCGCGATGGGGGATGGTAAGTAGAGGCAGAAAGCCTCGACGATACATGATGGGTCGCGATGGGGCGGGTGATGAAAAGGTCGAGCCGATCGCATGCGCACAGCGCCGGGCGCTGGCAGTCAATCGCGACTGGACTTGTCCGTCCTGGCGCTGAAGCGGTGCTGCTTGCAGGTGTTGCGTTCGGATGCGCGCAAATCGGCTGGCGGTTGATCGAGCCCGCATCCGCTGGCGTTCCGATGGCACCGGCTCCACTGGATATTGTGTCTGCGGATACGATGGCGCGCTTCCAGTCGCCATTCGCGCCAACTGCCAAGGTCAGCGACGCTGCTATTCCCAGCGCTGTCAGCTCTATCCGCGTGGTCGGCGTCCGCATGGCCGAGCAACAGAACTACAGCGGAGCGGTTCTTACGTTTGGCGATGACCTTCAGCGCCCGTTCCTCGTCGGCCAGACAATCACCGATGGCATTCAGCTCGCGCAGGTTCACTCGGATCACATCGTCGTCTCTTTTGGCGACAATGAGCAATCCATTCCGCTCGCTCAGGGCAATGGCTCGCCGCCCTCATTTGCGTTGGCGCTCATGGGCAAGGCCGCGCAACCAGATGTCGGCTTGATCCAGCAGGCGCAGAGCATGCCCGCGGCGCCAGCGGCTCAGGCGGTTTCGCTGTCTGACGCGGCTGCCGCACCAGCAGCGGCACAGTGGCTGCTTTCGACCATGGGTTCCGTCGAAACCCGCAACGGTGTGGCTTATGCCTGGCGCGTTTCGTCTGCTCCGCCAGCGGTTCTCACCGAACGCGGTCTTGCGACCGGCGATTTGATTCTTTCAGTCAATGGCGTCCGCCCGGGCGATCCATCTGCGGTCATGGCGGCTGCCCGCTCGGGTCGGCTTGAGCTGGCAATTGAACGTACGTCCGGTGAACGAGCGACCCTCACCATTGTGAACGGCTCTGCGTCATGAAACGTGCAGTACGGCTTGCGCTTGCGCTGATGTGCAGCGCGTCCAGCGTCCAGTTCTTCCAGAACAATGAAGCTGTCGCGCAGCAGACGGGCAATGGGGCCGTCTCGCTCCGTGAAGTCGATATCCGCGCCTTCATCGAAGACGTTGCCAATGTCACCGGCCGTACCTTCGTGATTGATCCGCGCGTTGCCGGCAAGGTCACGGTGATCGCCACGGAAGCGTTGTCTCAAAAAGAGCTCTTTGACGTTTTCCAGGCCACGCTCAGGGTCAACGGCTTTGTCGCTACGCCGATGTCGTCGGGCGCCTATCGGATTGTGCCTGACGAGGTAGCGGCGCGCGATGCCACCGCAGCGGGCGGGCAGGATGGCGATCGCTACGTGATCGACGTCATCCCGCTCAGCCACGCGGATGCCGAGAACGTTGCTGCTGCGATCCGGCCGGTCCTGTCGGCGCGTGGCTCGGCCACAACGATCCGCCGTGGCAATTCTCTGGTGGTCGTCGACTTCGGCTCGACTGTCATGCGCCTGCGCACCATCATTAAAAATCTGGATCGCGACCCAACCGAATTGCGCTCTGTCCGCCTGACGAACAGCTCAGCCGCAGAAATGGCGCGAGCGCTGCAGGCCGTCCTGACCACCGAAGGCCAGGCTCAGTTGCAGGTTGTGCCGATCCCAAGCAGCAATACAATCGTGTTGCGTGGCGAGAACAGCGCACTGAACCGCTATGCTGGGCTCCTGCAGGAGCTCGACGTACAGGCGACCACCCGCAGGGATGTGGTTGTGTTGCCGCTGAAGTTCGCCGTTGCGGATGAGGTTCTGCCGATCCTCCAGCAGATATCCGCTTCGATGGAGGGGCCGGCAACTACGGGCGCGGATGGCGCTCCTGCCGCAGGACGCCGCGCTAACATCGCCACGCACAAGGCTACAAACTCCCTGATCATCAGCGCCGAGCCCGCGCTTCAGGAGGCATTGTCCGATGTTGTCCGCTCGCTCGACACGCGCCGCCAGCAGGTGCTTGTCGAGGCCGTCATCGTTGAGGTGTCCGATGCTGCTACCAAGGAGTTGGGCCTGCAGTTCCTGGTCGCCGGTAATGGTGACAACGCCGTTCCGTTCATGTCTACCAGCTATGCCAATACGGCTCCGAACCTGCTCGCGGTAACTGGCGCGCTTCTTCTTCCGGGGCAGGCGAGTGGCGAGAACGCGAACCCAGCCCTGGCCGACCTGCAAAGCGCCGCAGTTGAGTCTCTGCTTGGTGTAAGCGGCGGCCTGTTCGGTGTTGGTGGCAAGACGAGCAACGGAACGATCCTCGGTCTCATCGTTAATGCACTGAAGCAGGATCGCGACAGCAACGTTCTCTCGACGCCGTCCGTGATGACGCTGGACAATGAGAAGGCCTCGATCCTCGTTGGTCAGCAGATTCCCGTCACTACGGGCGAAGCGCTCGGTTCGAACAATCAGAACCCCTTCCGCACAATCAATCGCGAAGATGTCGGCGTCCAACTCGAAGTCACGCCGCAGATCAGCGCCGGCGGCGCGATCCGCCTGTCGATCCGCCAGGAAGTATCGAGCATCTTCGGGCCGGTCACCACAACATCGACCGATCTGATCACCAACCGCCGCGAGATTAACACGGTGGTTCAGGTCGATGCGGGCCAGATCATCGTCCTTGGCGGCCTGATCCAGGAAGACGTGCAGAAGAGCAAGGACGGCATCCCCGGCCTGCGCGACATTCCGGTGGTGGGTGGGTTGTTCGGTAGTGAAAGCACGTCGCGCCGCCGTACAAACCTTATGGTCTTCCTTCGGCCCACAGTGGTCAGCTCGCCTGAACAGGCGCGAGAGGCCACCATGCGCCAGTATCAGGCCGTGCAGGGGTTTGATGGACTCGATATGGCGATCCGCGAACGGGTCGAGCGGGAATTCCTGCAGACGCTGTCGTCTCCGCCAGTGGCCGAAGTTCAGACAGCGCCTCCGGCTCCCGCGCCCAACACGGCGTCCTCGAGCCAGCCATGACCGAAGCAGCCCATGTGGTCGAGGAAGGTGCGTCGCTGGAGTACGGCTTCGCCAAGGCCCGTGGCGTTGTTGTGCTGTCCAATGGCGCGCCCTGGCGTGTCGGCATGCGCGCTGGCGTCGATCCGATGGCATTGGTTGAAGTGCGTCGCGCCCTCGGGGCTCCTTTCGAGATCGTCGAGCTGGATGCAGCCGCGTTCGATGACGCGTTGTCCCAACGCTACGCTGTCACCAGCGAAGCGGCCCGTAACATCGCAAAAGGCTTCGATAGCGAAACGTCACTTGACACACTGTCGGAAGAGGCTGGAGCTACGGCAGATCTGCTGGACAGCCAGGACGACGCGCCCGTCATCCGTCTTATCAACGGCCTTATCTCGGAAGCGATCACCCAGGGCGCTTCGGATATTCACATCGAGCCATTCGAAGCTTTCGTTATCGTCCGCTTGCGTGTCGATGGCGTGTTGCGCGAAGTTCTTCGCGTACCGGGCAAGGCGAAGGCCCGCCTTGTGTCGCGCATCAAGGTCATGGCTCGCCTCGATATCGCCGAAAAGCGTCTACCGCAGGATGGGCGCGTCTCCCTTACGCTCGGTGGTCGTGGCGTCGACGTGCGTGTCTCGACCCTGCCATCGCAGCACGGCGAGCGCGTCGTCATGCGCGTGCTCGACAAGGATCAGGGCCTTCGTAGCCTCAGCTCACTCGGGATAGCCCCGGCGATGCTTGAGCGGTTCAAAGCTGGCCTTACAGCTCCCAACGGCATTATCCTCGTCACTGGCCCCACCGGTTCGGGCAAGACCACCACGCTCTATGCTGCCTTGAACCTGCTGAACGACCGCACGCGCAATATCCTCACGGTCGAAGATCCGGTCGAATACGCGATCGATGGCATCGGTCAGACGCAGATCAATCCACGCATCGGAATGACGTTTGCCGTGGGGCTCCGCGCCATTCTTCGTCAGAACCCGGACGTGGTCATGGTCGGCGAGATCCGCGACGTTGAAACTGCGCAGATCGCTGTGCAAGCCAGCCTCACCGGGCACCTCGTCTTCTCGACAGTGCACACCAACAGTGCTGTCGCCGCCATCGCACGTCTGCGGGACATGGGCGTCGAACCTTACCTGCTGGCGTCCACGCTCCGCATGGTCCTTGCTCAACGGCTCGTCCGCCGGCTGTGCGACGTGTGCAAGCGTCCAGGCGTCATCGGACCGCGCGAAGCCGCTCTTCTCGCGACCATCGGCGCGCCGCCGCATGCATTCGAGGCTTATGGCTGCGCTGCTTGCGGAGGCTCGGGCTACACCGGCCGTATCGGTCTGTACGAATGCATGACCGTGGACGACGAAATCCGCCGCATGATCCACGCCAATGCCACCGAGCAGGAAATGGCAGCTCACGCGTTCGTGGACGCTGATCAGCTCGTTGCCAGCGGCCTGAAGTATGTCGCCTCCGGGATAGCCTCGCTCAGCGACGTTCTGCGCAGCGCAGGCTCCGGGGAGTTTGCCTAGGTCATGACGCGGTTCGACTATCTCGCAGTTGACATTGATGGTCGTGAGAAACACGGCGGGGTCGATGCAGCGAACGAGCAAGCAGCCCGCACGCTGCTTGCTGGCAAGAAGCTCGTGCCCGTCCAGATCCGCCCCGCGAGCGGGGCGGCGACCGCGAAACGCGCGCCCGCCTCGTCCACTTCGTCCATCAAAGGCGTGCTGAAGCACAAGGATCGCATGCTGGTCACCCGCCAGCTGGCGGCCTTGGTCGGCGCCTCGGTGCCTGTAGACGAAACGTTAAGCATTGTCGCCCAGCAGCAGGAGAACCCTACAGTCAGAAAGATTGTCCTGGACGTTCGAACAAGTGTCCAGGAGGGCATGCGCCTCGCGGATGCGCTGGGGCGCCACAAGCAGAGCTTCTCCGGGGCCTATCGTGCGGCCGTCGCGGGCGGCGAGCGTTCGGGCAATCTTGGCGCAGTATTGGTCCGTCTTGCAGACCACCTGGCGCGTGAGCAGGCGCTCCGCTCCAAGATCACCACCGCCATGATCTATCCGGCAGCTCTGATGTTGGTCGCCACAGCTGTCGTCACCAGCCTGATGATCTTTGTCGTTCCGGCGCTCGTTGAACAGTTCAAGGCGTTCGAGGGGCGACTGCCCTTCCTGACTACCGCTTTGATTGCTGTCTCAAATCTCATCAGCGGCTACTGGCCGATCTTGCTGGCCGGGCTGTTCGGCTCGGTCGTCGTTATGCGCATCGCTTTCGCCTCTGAAAGCATCTGCCTGGCAATCGATGGCATGCTTCTGCGCATGCCTGTGATCGGCAGGTGGGTGAAGAACGTAAACGCGAGCCGCCTTGCGCGTTCAGTTTCCATGCTCAACGCCAGCGGTTTGCCCGTCCTTGAAAGCGTTCGCATCGCCCGCGACTCTGTACCCAACCGCGCCATGGCAAAGGCTGTCACCGTGATGGGCGACCGGATCGAAGAAGGGGAGCCGCTCTCCAACGCCATGCGTCAGAGCCAGCTCATCCCGCCGATGATCATCTACATGGCGGTCGGCGGCGAGAATTCGGGCGAACTTCCGGCCATGCTGGAGAAGGCGGCTGACCAGCTGGATCAGGATTTCGAGTCCTTCCTTCAGGCTGCACTCAGCCTCGTCGAGCCCGCCATCATCGTCCTCATGGGCGGCATCGTCGCAAGCATCGTGCTGGCGATCATGCTGCCCATCCTTCAGCTCAATCAACTCGCCATCGGATAGGAGACGCGCGTGTCCCAGAACGCAAACATTCGAGACGAGATGAAGGATGCCGATCTCCGCCCGGACGCTGGCGTGACGCTGGTTGAGATGATGGTGGTGATCGTGATCATCGGTCTAATCACCGCGATCGTTGTCATCAACGTCCTGCCCAGTCAGGACAAGGCGCGCGTCGAGAAGGCTGCGGCCGACGTCGCGACGCTGCAACAAGCGCTCGAACTCTACCGTCTGGAATACTCGCAGTATCCGACAGTAGAGCAGGGACTGGACAGTCTGATTAATCCGCCCGAACACGCCGGAACCAAACGCGCGTCCTTCATCCGCAGTCTGCCGCAGGACCCGTGGAACCACCCCTATCAGTATGTCGTGCCCGGCGAGCGCGCTGCCTATGATCTGTATTCGCTCGGCGCGGACGGTCGCGTCGGCGGGGAGGGGCTCAATGCCGACATCGGCAAGACCCAGTAATTTCGAACAGTCATCCGAAGCCGGCTTCACCCTGGTCGAGGTCATGACGGCGCTGCTCATCGCCAGCATGTTGGCCGGCGCGGTGATGCTGCTATGGCCAGGCGAGAACATGACTGTCCGCTCTGCTGCGGAAAGGCTCGCCGCACGCATCTCCGCTGCAAGCGATGAAAGCGTGCTTGCCAACCGGCAGATCGCGCTCGTTGTGACCAACCAGGGATACGGCTTCGATCGTCGCGAACCGACGGGATGGCGCCGTTTGGCCGATGGCTCTCCATTCGCCTTCCAGGCCTGGCCGGCCGCGATCGGTGCGCAGATCGAGAAGCCCGCGGGGACATCCCAACCCGGCAACCGGATCGCCGTCTTCGATCCCCTTGGCGGCGCGACGCCCATGCGGATCGTTATCGGCAACACCGTCAAATGGGTTGTGGAGATTGACGAGAAGGGAGCGGTCCTTGCCAGCCCCTCAGCCTGATCCAGCGTGCGCCAGCAGCGCAGGTTTCACAATCGTCGAAACGCTTGTCGCCCTGTTCGTGTTTGCACTAGCGGGCGTTGCGCTGATCACCATGCAGTCGCAGTCGGCAAGCGCTTTGTCGCGGGTTGAGGCTCACGCGCTGGCCAATCTTACTGCCGAAAACAATCTCATCGACACTCTCGCCAAACGTTCTGCGCTTGAACTCGGCACGCGGAGTGGCGAAGTCGAGTTGGCAGGGCGGACTTGGGCCTGGACCGTCGACATTGCACGTACCGACGATCGTTCGACGCTCCGCCTCAAATCCGACGTCACGGGCCCTGATAGCAATCAGGTCAGCGTAACCGCCTACGCCACCGCGGGCGGTGCACAATGAAACGTGCTCAGAATGCAGCTGAAGCTGGCTTCACGCTCGTCGAAGCGCTCGTATCTCTTTTTGTGTTCGCACTCGTTGCCGGTGGTTGCGTGGCCATGCTTGGCCAAAGCGTGCAGGCGCAGAGTCGTGTGGGAGAGGCGCAGGAAGATCTCCGTACGCTCCAGTCAGCTCGCGCGCTCTTGGTCGCCGATGCCGCGCAGATGGCTCCGCGTATCCTCCGTGCTGACGGCAATCGGGGCAGGATCTTCACTGGCGTTGGCGGCGTCCGTCCGGAGCTCCGCTTCGTCCGCGCCGTAGGGGATGCCGGATCGGAAGACCTTCTCTCGACTTCTCTGGTCGCCGTCGAATATTTCCTGAGCGACGAAGGCCACCTTATCCGCCGCACTCGCGACATCCTTGATACCGGCACTACAACCGAAGTCCGCGAGCGCGAACTACTCGTCGGCGCGCAAGATATTCGCTTTGAATTTCACGATGGTTCGGGCTGGCGCGAGGATTGGGCGGCTACTGGCATGCTCACGCCCCGGGCTGTCGCCATCATCGCTACCGTGCCGCGCTATGGCCGCGTCCGCTTGCAAGCGTTGACGGGGCTCTGATGCGCAGAAACGCTCCAGCCAAGGCTCACACGAAGGAAGGCGAGCGCGGCGCTGCACTCGCCACCGTGCTCGTCATGGTCTCTGTCATGAGCATGCTCGCCATCACTATTGTTGAATCCGCACGCTTCGGAATTCAGCGCACGGCCAACCAGGAACAAATGGATCAGTCGCGCTGGTACCTCCTCGGCGCTGAAGCCTACGCGACCAGTCGCATCAACCAGTATCTTTCGCAGGCTGACCGCAACACGCTCGGCCTGTCTGACTGGTTCGGTCAAACGCTCACCTTGCCGTTGGATCAGGGTGCAATGCAGATCAGCGTCTGGGACGGTGACAACTGCTTCAATCTCAATAGTCTCGCGGAACAATCTGAGGACGGCCCACTGGTAGCTAGTGAAGCCGGGCAGGCGCGCCTCACGCACCTCCTCGAAATGCAAGGCATCCTCAACGCCCGGCCGCTCGCCGTCACACTGTCAGACTGGATTGACACAGACACAACGCCCGGCATGGGTGGTGCGGAGGATGACGCTTATGGCGGTACTACGGCCACCTACCTCCCGCCCAACCGCCTTATCGCCGACCCGAGCGAACTCCGCTTCATCCGTGGCTTCGACAGGTCCGTCATCGCGCGGCTCTCCTCGCTCGTTTGCGTCCGCCCCGCTGCGGGCCCCAACACGGTTAGTATCAACACGCTCCGTATTGATCAGGCCGCGCTTCTCTCTGTCATGGTCGGCCGTGACCTCA
Organism: Hyphomonadaceae bacterium; assembly: GCA_036733305.1. Taxonomy (GTDB): domain Bacteria; phylum Pseudomonadota; class Alphaproteobacteria; order Caulobacterales; family Hyphomonadaceae; genus UBA7672. The sequence goes on along the minus strand of DAINAT010000002.1, from coordinate 56,340 downwards.
CGCTTTCCGCCGCAGAGCGCATCATCCGCGACCGCCCGCCGGGTGGATGGACCAGTGTCGAGCAGTTCCTGTCTCACCCCAATCTCGCTATCCTGCCGCTCAGCGACGCGACCAAGGCTTTATTCGTTCTTGCCCCGCGTTGGTATGTCATCTCCATAGGCGTGTCTTACCGCGACGCTTCGGAGACCAACGTCGCTCTTCTGGATACTGCCACTGGTCATGGACGTATCGTGCGTCGCGTCTTCGGCGCAGATCCGAGGAGAAGCCTGCTGTGAGTTCAACGCTTCTCATCCTGTTCGGCGGCGCCAGCCCCGAAGCACCTTTGAACTGGACACGGGTTAGCCGCAGCACAGGTGAAATTCTGCAACAGGGCGTGCTCAACGCTTCGGATACGGCGCCCGCGTCTACACCTGCCGATACAGTTCTGGTTGTCCCCGGCTCCGAAGCGCAGTTGAAAAGCGTCCAGTTGTCTGCCGGATCTGATGCGCAAGCTCGCGCCGCTGCCGCTTACCTGTTTGATGGTGCGCTCGCCATCGAGACAGAAAACGCCGTCTTCGCCATGGGCGCGGAAACCAGCGGCCGCCGACTTGTCGCTGCGTTTGACCGCCGCCGTCTGCAACGCTGGATCGATCGCTGTGCAACAGCAAACGCCAATCCTGGCGCCATCCATCTCGACAGCGCCATCTGGCCCGTCCGCGCGGGTGTCGTGCAGATCATCAATCTCGGCAACCACGCCATCATCGCGGGCGGCGAACAAGGTTCCTTTGCCATAGAGGCTGACCTTGTGTCGGCGCTCCTCCCGGCGTGGATCGCGCAGGCTCCCGGTAGTATCACCGCGGTCGAAACCTTTGGCATCGATGCTCCCGGGCTCACGACGCGTCTTCCCCAACCCGCACCCACCCTAACGCAGTTGCCAGACCAGAACCTGTTATCCACGCTCTGCCGCGCGGCCTCTGCGCCCCCAGCTTACGCGCCCAATCTGCGGCAGGGCGAGTTCGCTCTGATCAAGCGCAAGGCTGCATCCGTCGGCGCCTGGGGGCTCGCTGCCGGCCTCGCCATCGCCGCCGCGGCTCTCCAACTCGGCGTCATGGCCGCTGACGGCTATCGCGATGCACAGGCCGCCGCCGAACTCTCCGCCGCCAATGAGGCCGCATTCCTGCAGCTCCGGCCCGGCACAAAGCGCGTCGCCAATTTGCGCGCACAGGTTACCGCAGCCCTCAACGCTGCCGCGCGACCAGCCATCAATCCCGCCATCTCCAACAGCAATGTCGTCGCTGCCGTCCTGCGCTCCCACCCGGATGTTCGGCTCGAAGAGGTACGCAACGACGGCCCCAGTCGCCTCGTTACTTTACGCTTCTCCAGCGCCCAGTCGCCCGCGCTCGACGCCGCCATGATCGACCTCAGCGCCTCCATCGCCAATCTCAAACTCGGCCAGATGCAGACCAACGATGGGCGCGTGAACCTTACCGTGTCGGTGGAAGTGTCATGAGCGACAGCTTGGTCTCTTGGTTCAATTCACGCACGGGCCGCGAACAGCTTTTTCTCAAGGTCGCCGCTTTTGTTATCGTTGGTGGCGGTGCACTGCTCTTCGCTTATCAGGCGGCCGCCGCATATCGCGAAACGTCCTCCGCTGATCTCTCGAGCGCACTCCAGATGCGTGACGATCTCGCTCGCCTCAGGTCGCTCGAAGGCAGTGTTGCCGCTACGCCAGTTCCCACGAGCGATGGTTCAGTACGCGGCATCGTCGTCGCTGTCGCCAATCAGTTCGGCCTAGCTCCCGCGCGGATCGAGCCGGATGGCCCCACAAGCATCCGCGCTACGTTTGAGCCGATCGACGCAAAATACGTTTATCAATGGCTCGATACTGTCGAGCGCGCCGGACTCATCGTCAGCCGCATCTCGTTGGTGCGGGTAGGTGAGGGTGACATCGTCGGAGCCGAAGCGACGATCGCGTCACGATGAAAATTCGCATCTGGCATATCGTTATCTTTGTGATCGCGTTGGCTGTTTTCGCCATAGCGCTTGCCCCGGCGCAGCTTCTTTTCCGCGGCTCGGAAGGCGTCCTCACTTTCCATCGGGCCGAGGGTACGATCTGGCGCGCCACACTCCGGCAGGTCGATCTCGGTGGTCTAAATGGAGGCGACGCCACGGTTACCGCTTCGCTATTTGATCTGATGCAAGGATCAGTCGTCAGCGACATCGTCTTTGCTGGTCCCGACCTGTCGGGTCAGGTTCGTCTCCACGCGGGCTTGAATGGCGATCGCCGTCTAGAAGCGCCCATACTCACCATTTCCGGCCTACACGCCCAAGGGTTTGGGCGCGTGCCCGGTGCAACCCGCGTCACCGGTCTGGATATAACCTTCCGCCAGCAGGTTTGCGCCGCCGCGCAAGGCCAGATCGATAGCGATGTACTGGTCAAAGTCGCCGAGCAGACCGGAGGGGAGGCGCCGCTCCTCACTGGGAACGCAGCCTGTATGGGACAGATCGCTCGCCTCACGCTTCAAGGCGAGGCGGCAGGCGACAGCGCCTTGGCTTTGCTAGACCTCTCCGGGAATGGTACGGGTAGCTGGAGCGTTACCTACAGAACCTCGAAGCCACCTCTGGCTGCGTCTCTCATCGCTGCTGGCTTCATGCCGGATGAACAGGCTGCGGCTTTCAACAGCAAGGGTGACATGACATGGCTTCCTTATTGAAGCGCGCAGTTTTAGCCGCGGCCATCACCCTGTTGGGCGGCCCGGCATACGCCCAGGGAACGTCCAATCAAATCGATATCGGCGGCATAAAGCTTGAGGCCTTGTCCGCGCAGAAACTCTCGCCAGGCCGTTGCGGGCTCTTCCTGTGGAGTCGTACGCAGCAACCCGTCTTCATCATGTTTGCTTCCGAGTCGCCCGCCAGCGCCACGGTCCGCATCGGCGGCCGCGATCGCCAACTCGCGCGGAAGACGACCGGTGGAGAACGCGTTTTTGGTCACTTCGAAAAGCAGACCTTCTCGAGCAATCAGTACAGTTTTGACGTTGAGCTTACCTACGATACCTCCCGCCCGATTCAGGACGGCGCCATCATCAAGCAAGGCGTCATGCGTACAACCGACAAACAGGGCTTCGCAACCGTCCTTCCGGTCGGCGGCATGATCGGTTGCCAAAAGGCAAAGTAGTGCGAGGCGGACGTGCGGGCCGAGATATCGCTGTCAAAAGCGACGGCCGTGGCGTGCTCGTCGATCTGGCGCTTGTGACTGGAATTCTTGCGCAGACGGCGTGGTTCAGATCAAACGATAGCTCACCTGAAATTGGTTCGTGCATACGCCTCCGGCGACGCTCACACCTCAATCACCGATGCAGACGGAGATGTCATGATCAACCTGTCCAGGCGCGCAGCTTTGAAAGCCACGTCTGCTGCCGCTTTGTTGCTTCAGGGGTGCAATACGTTGCGTGATGCCAAGTCGCTGAGCGCAGGCAACGTTGATCCGTCCAGCTTGGCTGCCGATGAATCTTACTGGGCAAAAGTCGCGTCACTCTACGATGTAACTGACGAGATAACCCAGCTTGAGAACGGGAATTGGGGTATCGTCGCTAGACCAGTGATGGAGGTCTACAAGACCAAGATCGATTTCGTGAACCGCCGCAACTCCTTCTGGCAGCGCCGCGAGTATCCAGCCGAATATCGCCAGATCATCGCAAAGACGGCAGCCATGCTGGGCGTACAACCCGAGGAAATCGTTTTCACGCGAAACGCCACCGAGGCGTTGCATGCGCTTATCAGCGGCTACAACAAGCTGAAGCCCGGCGACACGGTCATGTACGCGGATCATGACTATGACAGCATGATCCCGGCCATGAACTGGCTGAAAGAGCGGCGCGGTGTCGATGTCGTCGGTATCAGCCTGCCGGAGCCTGCAACTCGGCAAGGCGTGATCGATACCTATGCCGCGGCACTTCGCGAGCACCCGAAAACGAAGCTTCTCCTGCTCACGCATCTGGGTCACCGGAGTGGTCTCGTTATTCCTGTAGGCGAGATCGCCGATCTCGCACGCGCGCAGGGCGCAGACGTGATTGTTGATGCGGCGCACTCCTTTGGGCAGATCGACTTCAAGTTGCCAGACCTGAAAGCCGATTTCATCGGTGTGAACCTGCACAAATGGATCGGCGCGCCGCTTGGTGTGGGGCTCGCTTACATCAAGCGAGATCGAATCCAGGACATCGATCCGCACTTCGGGGCGACCACCACCTATCGCGCCTCGATCGAGTCCCGCGTTCATCCGGGCACCGTCAGCTGGGCATCCTATCTCAGCGTCCCCGCTGCGATTGACTTCCACGAATCCATCGGTGTCGCCAACAAGGCCGCGCGACTCCAACACCTCCGTGACCTCTGGGCCGAACCCGCCCGCGCAAATCCGAAGATCGAGGTACTTACACCTACAGATCGATCGATGTATGCGGGCATCACGTGCTTCCGCCTTAAAGGCAAAACGTCAGACGCTGATAACATCGCCCTAGCCAAGCGCCTCCTGGACGAGTTCGGCATCTTCACAGTCCACCGCATTGGATTGGCGAAGGGCGCATGCATACGCGTCACGCCAGCGCTCTTTAACTCCGATAGGGACGTCCTGAAACTTAGGGCGGCGCTAGACGTCATCGCGGCGTAAGCCGGAAAGCTCCAGCAGCGTGTTTTTCTTGGTCGCCATCATTGATGGCGGTGCGAGCCCTTAACGCTGGCCAGCGCCAGACGATCTGGTATCAAGCCGGCAGGGAAAAACGGAAACGCAAAAAAATGAAAACTCAAAAGACCACTCTGCTCGCCGCGCTGGCGCTGGGCTTTGCTGCCTGCGCTACGCCGGCCGCGAATACGAACGCACCAGAAATTGCTGTCGCTGATCAGGGCGCACCGCGCGACGTGGGCACGCGCGCCACATGGATGACGCAGAAATTCAATGCAGCGGCTTTCCAGAATATCGAGGAGATCTTCCCCTCGCGCCGCGTGGCTGCGGCCACCGGACAGGTTGCGCCCCTGATCGCATCGGGCCGCAGCTTTGCTCCGCGTTATGAGTTCAACGGCAAGACGTTAGGCGCGGATGATTTCATCGCCAGCAATCACGTCTCCGGGCTTCTTATCCTGCACGGCGACAAAGTCCTGTACGAGCGCTACGCTCTGGGAGCTGATCCGGCCACGCGCTTCATCTCGTTCTCGATGGGCAAGTCGGTGGTCTCGACGCTCGTGGGTGAGGCGGTTGCGGACGGCAAGATCGCCAGCATCGACGACATGGTCACGCAGTATCTCCCGGACGTCGCCGGCGGAGCCTATGAGAAGGCGACGATCCGCAACGTGCTGGAAATGTCGTCCGGCACCAGCTTCGACGAGAGCCAGGCGACAGCTGACTCGGATCTGGCGCGCTTCATCGGTGTGCTCGCGCGCAATCAAGGCGGGCTCTACGACTTCGCGAAGGGCTTCAAGGCCGTGCGCGAGCCGGGCGTGAAGTTCAACTATGCGAGTGCGGATACGGAAGTTCTAGGCGCACTGCTCGCCAAGGCGACGGGTGAGCCTCTCGCCAATTATCTGTCCCGCAAGGTGTGGCAGCCCATGGGCGCAGAAGCCGATGCCCGCTGGATACTCGATGCGCCGGGCAGTGCCGGGCGTGAAGCAGCAGCCGGTGGCATTTCCGCGCGTCTGCGTGACTATGGCCGCTTTGGTCTGATGTTCCTTCACAATGGCAAGATCAACGGAAAGCAGGTTGTTCCGGCTGATTGGGTCAAGGTCGCGACGAGCCCGCAATCGCCGCACACACAGATCGGGGCGCTGGGCACCAACGCGCCGCGCGGATACGGCTATCAATGGTGGCTGCCGCCGGGCGAGGACGGCGTCTACATGGCAGTCGGCATCCACGGCCAGTACATCTTCGTCGACCAGAAGCGCGACCTTGTCATCGTGAAAACAGCCGCCTGGCCAACGCCGGGCGGTTCGCGTGCGTTGGTTGAGGAAACGCTGGCTTTCCACGCTGGTGTTGCTGCTCAGATCGATCGCGGCGAGGGCGGTTGAGAAGGCGCGGCGGCGTCGCAACCGGTTCGTTGAAATTCAATCCAAAGGCGCCACGTCCACCGCTTGCGCGCTGGACTGGCTGCCCGCGGTGCGGACGATGCCGCGGACCGGCGCCACGTCACCATAGTCGCGGCCATAGGCGACCACGATGTGATCATCGCCCGCACGGATTCCATTGGTTGGATCGTACTCGATCCAACCCGCCGCTTGTCCGCACCACGTCCGCGCCCACGCGTGCATCGCGTCGGCACCTTCCAGTCTGGCCTGTCCTGGTGGTGGTAACGTACGCAGGAAGCCGCTGACATAGCCCGCCGGAATATCGATCGAGCGCAGGCAGGCGATCATGATATGCGTGAAGTCCTGGCACACGCCGTGACGCCGCGCGAAAGCTTCTTCAGGCGGCGTATCCACATCGGTTGCCCCAGGATCGAAGGTCATGTCGCGATCCAGAGCCTTTCCGATTGCCTCGACAATCTGCCAGGTCGTCGTCATGTGAGGCTCGATCTGTTCGAGCGCATAGGTGCGAAACTCCGGCCGCGCACGTACGCGTGGGCTATCGGCGAGGAAATGGTGCGGAGAGCTCGCGTCGAGCGTCCGCAACGCGGCGAGTTCGTCGGGCAGCGCTGCAATTGGCGTCGATGCGTCAACGTTCGGCGGTCTCATCGATCGTTCAACACGCGAGCGCATTCTGAATTCGATCTCGGCGTGCGGCGCGCGAAAGGCGACTTCGACCAGCGTGTTTCCGAAGAAGTCAGTTCGCGCGCTGCGCTCATCCGGCGCGGGCGTGATGTCCAGCAGCGACGTTATTGGTCGTTGGTCCGGCGTATCCCCCGGCGTCATGTAGAGGATGTGTCGCCCGCCCGCAGCCGGCGCCTGGTATTTGTAGCGTATGGTGAGGCTGATGTCGTACCGCATGGCTATCGCAAATACGCGTTGGTGATCAGGTCCGACAAACCTGCGAGCCCCTGACGGATACTCAGCAGGGCTTGCGCATCAAGCGACTCCGGCTTCATGACAAGCACGTCTGCGTGTAGCTTCAGGATCGCGCGCGACAGCGAAGACATCTGTCCGTCTTCCAGCGCGCCTGGAAGATGTTCAATCTGCTCCCTCAGCTCGGCAAGCTGATAGCTGATCGAACGCGGATTCTCACTATCGCAACCAAGCAAGTCGACTACGGTTGAACGGCTGGTCGCGACTGCAAACAGGCGACGATGAGAAAGCACGCTGTCGCCAAACTCGACAACGAAATCCAGAGACCCTTCTGGCGCCATCTCTTCCGCAAACCATGCGAGCGCCTGCGCCATCATTGCGGCGCGCTCCAGCGAACGTCCGATCGACAGGAAGCGCCAGCCGGCAAAGCGATACATGTTGTTCTGCACGAGGCCCGAGAACCCCGTGATCTGCCGCAACAGCAGCCCAAGCGCTCGCGCAGTGGCGTCGCCGGGGCTGATGTTGGACAGTTCGATGCGAGCGCTCGCGGCGAGCTCGTTCAGTGCCGCCCAGCCATCAACCGAAAACCGGTCGCGCACTTGGCTCGCACTCGCCGTTGCAGCCCGGATGGCATCGTTAAGGTCCCTGGGTATTCCATCGGCGGGGTTAGCATCAAAGAAACCCGGATAGTCGCCCGCGTAGGCAAGCAGCGGCGTATCGTCCCGCCCGCTCTCGGCGCGCCGCACGTGCCAGGCGCGCAACAGGCGGATCAAGCCTTCCGCACGCTCCACATAGCGGCCCATCCAGAACAGGTTCTCGGCCGCCCGGCTTGGAAGTTCGGTCAGGCGCACCCGCTTGTAAGCGGCCGCAGGAGAGGGGAGGAGCGTCTCGTTCCGCACGGGCCGGTCCGACACCACCCACACGTCGGCCACCGATCCGCCGCGCTGCATCGCGATCGCTGTTGCGTCCTGCGTGCGTCCCACACGCGCATAGCCGCCCGGCATCACGCGCCAACCGCGCGATGTGCGCGCCAGGAAGACGCGCAAACTCATCGGCCGCGGCGCCAGTAGCCCATCGACCAGAACCGGGGCCGTCGATAGCGTGACTGCTTCCTGACCAACGAGCATCGAGCCTTCGGCATCCAGCAGATCATCCACGACGCCGCCCGGTGCGTTTTGAAGGCTCGAACCGAGCGTGGTAGAGTCGTCGGCGTCGAACAACAGGCGTGTCGATAGCGCCGGCCCGATCATCATGCGATGGGCGTTCTGGCGCACGTGGGCGCGCTCGGACTCTTGTCCGCACCACCACGTCGCGATGTTTGGCAACTTCAGGGGGCCACCCAGAAGCGCCTGTGCCAGTCGTGGCATGAATGCCAGTAACGCCCGCGTCTCAAGAATGCCGGAGCCAAGCGCATTTACCATCGCCATCTGTCCGCGGCGGATCGCATCGACCATGCCCGGCGTACCCAGGCGCGAATTCTCGTCCAGCTCGAGCGGATCGACATAGGATGCGTCCATCCTGCGCCACAGCACGCTAACCGGCACGAGGCCAGCAATCGTTCGCACCATCACCTGCCCATTCTCGACGGTCAGATCCTCGCCTTCCAGCAGCATGAAGCCGAGATAGCGGGCAATGTAGGCGTGTTCGAAATACGTCTCGTTCAACCGGCCCGGCGTCAGGATGCCGACACGGCTGTCTGTATCGCCGCGAAGATCGTTCATGGTGTCGCGGAAGGTGCGGAAGAATCCCGCAAGGCGGTGAACATTGGCTTGCGTATAGAAGTCAGCGAAGGAGCGCGCCGTCGCCACGCGGTTCTCTAGCGCGAAGCCTGCGCCTGACGGGGCCTGTACGCGATCGCCAAGCACCCACCACTGTCCATCAGGGCCGCGCCCGATCTCGAACGCGATGAAATTGAGGAACTGACCTGAACGCGGCCGCACACCCACCATCGGTCGCAACCATTCCGGCGACATGCCGATGAGAGAGACGGGCAGGTGTCCCTCCTGCACCAATCTCTGCTCGCCATAGAGATCGCTGACGATCAGTTCCAGCAGTTCGGCCCGCTGGATCAGGCCTTCCGAAATCGTCTTCCACTCACTCTCGTGGATCACCACCGGGATATGACTCAGTGGCCACGCCCGCTCGGTCTGTTCCTCGTCGTACTGTCGGAAGAACACGCCTGCATCACGGAGGTACTGGTCGCCGCGATCAATCCGCCCCTGAAGCTCCTCCGGGGCCATCTTGGCGAGGTGATCGATGAACGCGCGCCAGACCGGACGCACCTTGCCCTGCGCATCGAGCAGCTCATCGGACACGCCGGGCAGGGGCCTGTATGCCGCCAGTAATCTGGCGGCAGGATCGGAAAGAATTTGGCTCTTCACAGCCACTTTGTCGTCAGACTCCCGGCGGCCGTCTTAGATCGAGTGTCATGGGAAACTCGGGGTGCGGCGTTTCATGGCCAAGTTCATACATCCCGGGCGAATGTCCATGGCCTTCGAAACGGGCTAGCCGCCGCGCTTCCGCTTCATTGCCGTTGACCGGGAAGGTTTCGTAACTGCGCCCGCCGGGGTGCGCAACGTGATAAACACACCCGCCGATGGCTCGATTGGTCCATGTATCGAAAATATCGAAGGTCAGCGGCGCATTCACGGGCAATATCGGGTGCAGCGATGATGGCGGCTTCCATGCCTTGAACCGCACGCCTGCCACTGCCGATCCATTCCCCGTTTGGACAAGCGGTACAGGTCGCCGGTTGCATGCCACGCGATACCGTTCCGGATCGTTCGCCGTCAGCTTTACCTGCATCCGCTCGGCCGAGCTGTCAGCATAGCGCACAGTACCGCCGATCGCGCCTGTCTCGCCTAGAACGTGCCACGGCTCCAGAGCCTGCCGCACTTCCAGATTGACGCCTTCGACCTCGATCTCGCCGCAGAACGGGAAGCGGAATTCCAGCTGCGCTTCATACCAGTCCGGCCGCAGATCGAAACCGTGAGTCTTCAGGTCGCGAAGCACATCGAGAAAATCTTCCCAAACGAAATGCGGCAGCATGAACCGGTCGTGCAGTGTCGTTCCCCAACGCACCATGTTGCCGGAGATGGGGCTCTTCCACATGCGCGCGATGATCGCCCGCACCAGCACCTGCTGAGCGAGGCTCATGCGCGCATCCGGCGGCATCTCGATCCCGCGGAACTCCACCAGTCCAAGCCGTCCCGTCGGTCCGTCCGGTGAGAACAGCTTGTCGATACAGATCTCGGTCCGGTGCGTGTTTCCGGAAACATCGATCAGCAGGTTGCGCAGTAATCTGTCCACCAGCCAGGGCGGCGTATACTGTCCCTCTCCGGGCGGAGAGATCTGCGATAACGCGATCTCCAGCTCGTACAGCGTGTCATGCCGCGCCTCATCGATACGCGGCGCCTGGCTCGTCGGTCCGATGAACATGCCTGAGAACAGGTAAGACAGCGACGGTCGCTTCTGCCACAGCAGCAGCAGGCTTTTCAGAACGTCTGGTCGCCGCAGGAAGGGGGAGTCCATCGGAGTCGCGCCGCCAACCACCACATGGTTGCCGCCGCCCGTGCCTGTGTGCCGTCCATCGATCATGAACTTGTCGCAGCCGAGCCGGCACTGACGCGCCTCGTCATAGAGCGTCTGCGTTATCTCCACGCATTCACGCCAACTCGACGACGGATGCACGTTAACCTCGATCACGCCCGGGTCAGGCGTCACGCGCATCACATTCATCCGCGGATCATGCGGCGGCGCATAGCCCTCGATATGAACGGGAATACCCAACCCCTTCGCCGCCGCCTCGGCCGCGGCCACTAGTTCGAGATAATCCTCGATCCGCTCCACCGGCGGCATGAACACGCAAAGCCGCCCGTCACGCGCTTCCACCGACATCGCGGTGCGCACTGTTCCCGCAACTTCCGAAAACGCCGGTTGCTGCATCTGCTGTCCAACTTCACGCGCAGTGAACCGTGCCCGCGACTGGGCCGGCGCTCCAAAGTCCGGCAGCGGACCACGCTCTTCTGCGGGATCGGCCGGGATCACATGCGGATAAAGCGAAGGCGCAACCCACGACAGCGATTCCAGCGGCAGGCGATACCCCACCGGACTGTCACCCGGCGCGAGGAACATATAGCCACGCCGCAGCTTCCATTTTTCCGACTTCCATCGCCCCGGCGCCGCAATACGTCCCGGCGCGTCTTGCGTGGTCTTCGCCGTCTTCGGCGCCCCTTTGCCGACTTTCTGTTTCGCAGATGCCTTCGCCTGCCAGCGTTGGATCGGCAGGACGTATCCTGTCGGCTCCGTCAGTCCGCGCCCAAACACTCGCGCTATCCGCGTCCGCTCTTCAACATCCTTCAGCTTCGAATTTTCGGGCGACACATTCTCCGGAAGATTGCCTTCCTTCAGTATCCAGCTTGCCGTGTCTTCGTAAGCGGGGATGACCATCTCCGAGCCAACGTTCAGCTCTTCGGCGATGGCCTGCAGCAGTTGCTCAGCCTGAACCTTGGTTGCCTTGCCGTCGCCATTCTCGCCCGCGACCAGATCCGGGTCCTGCCAGATCGGTTTCCCGTCGCGCCGCCAGTAGAGCGAGAACGTCCAGCGCGGCAGGGTCTCGCCTGGATACCACTTGCCCTGTCCGTAGTGCAGGAACCCGCCCGGCGCGAAACGATCGCGCAGACGCTGAATCAGCTTGTCCGCCAGTTTTCGTTTGGTCGGACCATCCGCTCCGGTGTTCCACTCATCTCCCTCGAAATCATCGATCGAGACAAAGGTCGGCTCTCCGCCCATGGTCAGGCGCACATCGCCTTCCTTGAGCGCCGCATCCACCTTTTCACCCAGCGCATCCAGCGCCGCCCAGCTCTCATCCGAGAACGGTTTGGTGATGCGCGGGTGTTCCGCCACGCGCGCCACCTTCATGTCGAACTCGAACTCGACCTTCGGATTGCCCGTCAACCCGCCGGAGATTGGCGCGGCATTGCCATAGTGCGGCGTCGCCGCCAGCGGAATGTGGCTCTCGCCCGTCAGCAGCCCCGACGTGGGATCGAGCCCGATCCATCCTGCGCCGGGCAGGTACACCTCGCACCACGCATGCAAGTCCGTGAAGTCGACACTGGTTCCCACCGGCCCGTCGAGTGCGATCAGGTCCGGCTTCAGCTGGATCAGATACCCCGACACAAACCGCGCCGCGAGTCCGAGATGCCGCAACGCATTCACCAGTAGCCAGCTGGAATCCCGGCACGATCCAGACGCCTTCTTGAGCGTCTCCTCTGGCGTCTGCACGCCAGGCTCCAGCCGGATCAGGTACTTCGTCTCGTTACTAACCCGCGCATTGAGGCCAACGATAAAATCCACTGTGCGTATCTTCTCGCGCGATACGGTCGACAGGAATTTCTTCAGCAGCGGCCCAAGCGGTTCGGGCTTCAGATAGATCTCGAGGTCGTGCGCAATCTCCGGCGGATACGCAAACGGATAGCTCTCCGCAGTCTCCTCAACGAAGAAGTCGAACGGATTGTAGACCGTCATGTCGGCGACTAGATCGACCTCGATCTTCAGTTCGCGCACTGGCTCGGGGAAAACGTATCGCGCCAGCCAGTTGCCATAGAGGTCCTGCTGGTAGTTCACGAAATGCTTGGCGGGCGAGACCTTCAGTGAATGGGAGATCACCCGCGTCCGCGAATGCGGGGCAGGCCGCAACCGGATGATCTGTGGCCCCAGCACGACCGGACGGTCGTACTTGTAGTGGGTCAGGTGATAGACGCTGGCTTTAATCGACATCGTCCCGGTTCTCACACGATTTTGGAGCCAGGCAGTAGCGCCTCAGGTGTCTACGACAAATCGAGACGGGCTGCACTGGATTTGCGCGCACAGTTCATAGCAAGCCCAACATTCGTGCAAAGCCCGCCCTGACGACCCACAATCCACGTCTAAACGCGGTCCGCGACGACCTGCACGCAACACGCGAAATTGTCCACAAAGCCGCGATACGTCAGTCCGACACATCGGTGAAATCGTAAGGTCCGGATTCCCCGGGGATGAAGGCCTCGAGCGTACTTAGATAAAGCCTGGTCTCCATCGGTCGATCAGACAGATCTCCGATCTTGATCGGGGTCCGTGGTTTGCCTACGGGCACATGCAGCAGCTCATTCCCTTCATTGCCGAGAGCGGGCCGATACAGTGTCGCGGGGAAGCCCAGATCGACCATGGCGCTGGCCACTTGCCAGGCGGGGATAGCAGAGCCGCCATTGTTCGCGAGATTGAGCACCAGCGAGCCGTCTTCGCGCACCAGGCCAAGAGATTCGACAAGGCTATCCACCGTCGCGAGCGCCTCGACCGCTCCACGCGCATCGCATGTGTCGATGACAACAGCGTCGAACTTGTCGGGGCATGATGTGAGAAACGCCCCTGCGTCCTCAGTGATCCACTTTACGCGATAATCCAGCCCGAAATAGCTTCGCGCTATGTCCTCCGCGACAGGGTCGATATCGACAACCGTGACGTTCACGCCGCGGCGCGCCAGCATGGTAGCAAGGCTGCCCCCGCCACCGCCGAGCATAAGCACGGTGCTGACACTTCCGATCAGCAGCTTGATTGCGTGCACATACCCAAAAAGACTGGTTCCGTCGGGCGTCGACATCGTCTGTACGCCGTCGCCAACGCAGTAGAGGCGAGCACCGTCACGGCGACGTTCCATTATGCGGATCTCGCCGAATTGCCCCTGCCTTGTGTCGATCTCTCGCATCGTCACAGTCTCCCAGTCTGGTTAGGCGACAGCGTCTTTGGCCAGTTCGCAACTTGCCATGGATGACGCGTGACCCGCTTCGTTGAGGTCACGGTGACCAACGCCGTCGCGCGCGACGCCTTTCTTGAACGCGCCAGCCGAACCAGGTGCGTGAAGCGGTCATGGCCGATTGCCGGAGCGACATCTCCATCTCACGCAGGCATCTTTGTGCGTTTGCGGCGCGGGCGGGGGCCGGCGTTCGGTCGCGAGCGCGGCGCGCGCATTTCTGGTGTGGCTGGATCTTTCAACCGCACCCCGCGCCCACCTCCCGTGCTCATGCTGTTTTCGCTGATCAGTTCGATGCCCGCATCTTCGAGTGCGACCACCACCTTGATCAGCGTATCGACGACGCCACGAACATAGCCATCGCTGCCTTCCATGCGCTGAATGGTGGGCAAGGAAACGCCCGCGAGTGCGGCAAGCGCCCGTTGGTCGATGCCGAGAAGAGCGCGGGCGCCGCGGAGCTGGGCGGGTGTAAGCATCTAGACGATGTATAAAACATCAGTTTTGATGTCAAATAGAACGAATACCCCGCCACAAGCGCCTTTCAGCCCTGGGTCGCAGAGATCGCTGCGCTGACCCAGTCCAATGCCGTGTGCTGGTGCTACGGTTCGGAAGCTGAGTGGGGGCTTGCGCAACAGCTTGTCGATGCGGGGTCGCTTCGCCGTATCGATCCCAAAAAGCGGCTAAACTCCTACTGGGCCGCATCTGATCCAAAGGGATGTCGCGCGCGTCGAGAACCGGACCATCATCTGTTCGGAAAGCGACGTCGACGCCGGTCCAATCAACAACTGGGTCCCGCCAGCCGACGTGCGAGCGCCTGCCGAATGCGCTAGGATCGCAACTTGGTTCGCTCGTCATGCGCGCTGTTGCAAACGAAGTGCATCTGGTTGCACTCGTTTGTTGGTCGTCAAAATCCGGCATCGGATCACTTTCCGACACAAGTCCACTTTGTTTGCCGCGGCAGTTTGCCGTGTTTGTGCAGATCGCAATCAAACTGTCGCGATCGTCCGGCAAGGGGCTGGACCGTAGAGGGGCGAATGGATCGCCCGGCGTACGGGACTTCACGGTGGGCGTTGCGAGCGAAGAAACGATAGCGGGCCCACCTGCAGAAGCGGCGCTTCTTCGGCGCAATCGCGTCGATCGACTCTATCGAGCCTATGCATCGGCGTTGATTGCCTGGCTGCGGCGGCGGTACGGCGGAGGACCGCCGGAGCCGGAGGACGTGGCCCAGGCTGCTTTCCTGAGATTTGCGGGGCTCGCTTCTGCGGATCATATCGAGGATGAGCGCGCGTTCCTTTTCACCATCGCCGCCAATTTGGCCGTCTCTGGCATCCGAAAGCGGTGCAGCGGCGAAGCCTTTATCGCTGCTGAACTCGCCACGATGGGCGGTGAAACTGAAAAAATAACGCCCGAGCGCGTCTATGCTTCGAAGGCTCGGTTCAAACGCTTATCAGTGGCGTTTGCAGCGCTATCGGAGCGGCAGAAAGACATGGTGATCCGGTGCCGCATCCGCGGGCAAACCTATGCGGAGATTGTTGCCGAAACCGGCTGGAGTCTCGGTGTTGTGGCGGCCGACGTGAAGGCGGCGATGTTGGCGCTGGCGCGCAGTGACGGTGAGGAGTTGTGAGGGCCTTGCCGTCGTGACCGTACAGAATGAAGTCCTCGCCCCGCCAGAACTGGGGACGAACGCGCCGCTCGACGAGGTGGCGGCGCAATGGTCCGCGTATATCCGATCCGGCGCCGCCAGCGATAAAGCGCTGGCGGCCTTTGAAGTTTGGTTGGATGCAAGACCAGCGCATGCCAAGGCCTTCAGGCGGATCGAGCAGGCGTGGAGCGACGTTGATCTTGCAGCGGTAAAGGCGATTCTTGCCGCTGAGGACGGCCTCTCGGATACCGAACCTTTTCCACGTAAGGTGGATGTGGCGGGGCGGGCGCAGACCGACGCATATCCCGGAAGCATTGACGATCGGAAGGCGTCCTCTGTCTCTTCGTTTCAGTGGCGCAGATCGCCGAGTTGGAACCGGTTCATACCTGTTGCGATTGCTGCATCCCTGTTGATCATGGGGGGGGCGGGCATCTTGATGGTGCTGCGCGATTCACGGACTGAGTTCCACTACGCAACTGTCACAGGCGAAATTCAGTCATTCGTTCTTGATGACGGCTCGACGATCACGCTCGGCGGCTCCTCGTCGATCTCCGGAGTCTATTCAGCCAATCGACGCGATATCTCTCTGACTTCAGGACGTATCCACGTTGATGTTGCGTCAAACCCCGATCGCCCCTTTGTTGTTGCCGTCGCAAACACCCGTGTCCGGGTGGTTGGAACGGCGTTCGATGTGGAGCTTGGTTCTGATGACGTCCGTGTTGCGGTCGAGCGCGGCATCGTTCGTGTGACGCCCGCCGATTCCGATGTGGGCGCGCAATCTCTTAAGGCGGGTGAGGACTTGCGCGCGGCGCTCTCTGGTCAAATCGCAGAGGTCGGTGCCTTTGATCCCGCGTCGCTTCAATGGCGTACTGGTCGGCTTGAGTATATCGACGTTCCGCTCGACGACGTGCTCGCGGAGGTCAATCGCTACCGTGAACAGAAAATCCGGCTGGCCGATACCAAGCTGGGTGATCTGCGCGTAAGTCTTGGCGTTCCTACAAGCAACACCGATCTGCTGCTTTCAGGATTGGAAGCGACGTTACCGGTGCGTGTGACCCGCTCGGGGATCGATGTCGTGATATCCAGCGCGCCTATCGCTCCTTCTCTCCCGTAACAGATAGATCTTACTGCAGGTGTTTCCGCACGACGGTGCAGATTTCTGCGCGCCGTTCGTCTTGTCGGCTGCTCGCTGCTGCCGCGCGTGAAATTTTCGTGAAAAGCGTTCGGACGCCTGAATCTTTGGCCTCCTCGAACGACCACAGGACGAGAGCCCAGCGCAGCACGCGTCTGCCGCTGGCGGCTTCAGTCTTTGATCGTTTCAGGCGAAGGGTATCCCGCAATGACTATTGTGCAGTCGGCAAAGCAACGCGCTGGTCGTGTTTCATCCGTGAGGTCGAAAGCGCGTCTGGCGGCGGCATCCGTCTTGGTGTTGGCCGCATGCTTGCCATCGGCCTGGGCGCAAAATGCCTCGGGTGATGTGCGAGCGATCTCGATCGAGAGCAAAACCTTGAGCGCAGCGCTCGTCGAGCTTTCGCGAGAGACTGGCGTCTCGATTTTTGCCTCTTCAGATCTCACGGCTGGAAAATCTGTCCGCCCGCTGAGTGGCAGCATGACTGTCGCGTCGGCTGTGGAGCAGCTACTGGCTGGCACTGGTCTTGTTGCGCGGGCTGATCAGAGCGGCGCATTTATCGTCACCGTCGCCGCGCGACCGGTTGCCGCCAGAGATGTTGCGGTGGCTGCCCCTCCTGAGCGCAAAGCGGCAGAAGAGTTGGACAAGGTTGTCATCATCGGCTCGCGCCGCACGGATCGCACCGTGACGGATTCAGCAGCGCCAGTCGATGTTTTCACAGCCGCAACACTCGAAACGCAGCCCTCGGAAGATACCAACGAAATCCTGCGTAATCTCGTGCCGTCGTTCAACGTTGATCGCTGGGCAGTTAACGACGGAAGCACCTTCATCCGTCCGCCGACGATGCGTGGACTCCCGGCAGGGCAGGTGCTGGTGATGGTGAACGGCAAGCGGCGTCATCGCGCCGCCATCGTGCACTATGCCAACGGTGTTCAGGGTGTCGATATGGCGATGATCCCCGGGGTTGCGGTGGAGCGCCTCGAAGTGTTGCGAGATGGCGCGTCAGCCCAGTATGGCTCCGATGCGATCGCGGGCGTGTTCAACTATGTTCTCAAGAGCCGGACGGATGGCGTGCAGCTCCGTGCGCGCTACGGCCAGTATTATGAAGGCGACGGCCAGAACACGCAGATCGCCACCAATGTCGGGTTGCCGCTCGGGGACGACGGGTTCTTCGACGTGAGCGCTGAGTGGGCCCAGACCGAACAAACCAGCCGCGGCGCACAGCTGCCTGGCGCATACATTCTGTCGACCACCAACCCGACAAACTATGGCGCTATTCGCAATCCCGGCCAGATCTGGGGAAATCCGGAGAGCGAGTCGATCCGCACGTTCTTCAATTCCGGTATCGATATCTCCGATGACATGCGGATCTACGCATTTGGCAACTACGCGGAGAGCGATCAGGAGTACGATTTCAACTATCGTCAGCCGATTAACGTCACCGGTCCCGACAAGTTCGGCAACGGCAACTCTACCGTCTATGGTCAGGCCGGCAGCATCTTTGCCAACCTCTATACGCAAACGATTCCGGGCCTGCGGGATGCCTACGGCAATCCTGTCTTCGACGGAACTGGCCCGACTTATAACCTGCGGTCACTGTATCCCCTGGGCTTCACTCCGCGCTTCTTTGGACACATCAATGATCTTTCATTGGTCTCCGGGTTCAGCGGAGAGCGCGACAACTTCACGTGGGACATCAGCGCCGCGTTCGGTCGCAACCAGATCGAGTACCGCCTGAAGAACACGCTCAATCCTTCGCTCGGCCCGGATACGCCGACCGATTTCTACCTGGGCATGCTCGAGCAGCGCGAGACGAACTTCAACGCAGACTTCACTTATGAACTCGAGGCTGGCCTTGCCTCGCCCATAACTTTTGCCTTTGGCGGCGAACACCGCAAGGAAGCTTACGCAATCTACGCAGGCGAGCCGGCATCTTACGAAAACGGAATCTACGGCTTCCAGACCGTGCGCCGCGCCGACGGCACGACGTTCCGTAACTCGGCCCAGGGTATCGGGTCGAACGGTTTCCAGGGTCTGTCGCCGGACAACGCAGTTGATCGTTCGCGTAGAAACTACGCCGTCTACGGTTCGGCGGAGGCAGATATTATCGAAAACCTGTCCGTGGGCGCCGCGCTTCGCTATGAGAAATTCTCGGATTTTGGCGACACGACGAACTGGAAGGTCAGCGCGCGATATCAGCCACTTCCTTGGCTGGCCTTCCGCGGCACCGCAAACACTGCGTTCAGCGCCCCCACGCCCGGCCAGACCTATCAGACCAACATCAGTTATTCCTGGGTTGGGCAAGACCCGCTGGAGTCGGCGATCTATCCGGTGGAAAACGTGGCTGCCAAGGCATTCGGCGCAGTGCCGCTGAAGCCTGAAAAAGCCAAAGCGCTTTCGGGTGGCGTGATTTTCATGCCCAGCGAGGATATCTCCCTGGCGATCGATGCCTTCCGTATCGACATCGACGACAGACTCGGTCTTACCGGCTTCTTCGACATCAACACACCGGCGCGACGCCAGATCCTGCGTGATGTTGGTCTTGCAAACGCCGAAACTCTCTATCGGCTCCGCTATTTCACCAACGCCTATTCGACCCGGAACGAGGGTGTTGATATCGTTGCCTCTTGGCGGGCGGACACGGATGTAGGCGTCTTCAACACGACGCTGGCCGCGAACTATACCCAGTCGCAAGTGACCGATACCGTCGCACATACCGTGCTTGGCCAGCCCTACTACGTGATCAATCCCACGGTTGTCGGCAACGTTACGGAGGGCTCGCCCAAATGGCGCGGTTATCTCACCGAGAACTGGTCTCACGGACCGTTCGCCGTAATGGCCCGCGCCACCTTCTATGATGGCTGGTCGGTCTACGACGTGCCCGCGAACGGCGGAACCAGAAGCTTCCATGGCGCCGTAACCGTCGACATGGAGATGAGCTATCGTGTGAACGAAGGCATTCAAGTCGCGCTGGGCGCTTCCAACCTACTCGATAAGTATCCTGACAAGGACATAAACGCAGAAGGCGGTGGTCAGAACTACTTCTCGTTCACCGGCGGCCTGAACAATGGCCGGGTTTATCCGGAGAATTCTCCGTTCGGCTACAATGGCGGCTTTGTTTACGCTCGCCTGAATCTCGACTTCTAACCTTCGAACTGAAGCTGGCTTCGCGATCTGCGCGGAGCCAGCCTTCTCGTACCCGATCACCGCATCGGCGAACCTACCGGCATTTGGCGCGACATGGCGTGCTTCAGCCCAACTAAAAAGGACTAACCAGTATGCGACGTCTCGCGACACTTGCTTTCGGCTTCGTCTGGCTGACCGCCGCCACCTTCGCGCAAACGCCGCCGGTCAGTGTTTCGCCCGAGGCGTCCCAATCGGATCGGCGCTTGATCCTGGTGACGGTTGATGGAGTGCGGTGGCAGGAGATTTTCCGCGGTGCTGAAGAGCGCATTGTGGAGGACGGTCTGCGTACGACCAAGATGGCCGAAATAAAGAAGGCCTTTCTTGCGCCACGGGATCGTGTGCGGGCGCTGACGCCGTTCATTCAATCAATACCTGGCCGCGGCGGCGTTGTTGCCGGTAACCGCGACGCCAATTCCTGCTTCCGCGTCGGCAATCGCTACTGGTTTTCCTACCCCGGATACAACGAGATCCTTACGGGTCGGATCGATGGCTACGCCAACAGCAATGATCCGGTGCCCAACCCGGACATGACCTTCCTGGAATGGCTGAACCATCTGCCAGGTTTCGACGGAATGGTGCGTGCCGCGGCTGGCGGGACGGGCTTTTTCGCGCCGATTCTGAATGTGGCGCGCAGCCGCATTCCACTTAACGACGCGGGTGGGGCGGCGCCATTCACCGAGCAGGGCGATGCGCTGACGCATGCCGCTGCGATTGCTGCGCTTCAGAAACCTGACGTGCGCGTGATCTACGCAGCCTATGGCGAGACAGACCATCTGGCTCATGAGGGGAGGTATGACGAATACCTGCTGGGAATCCGTCGGTTCGACAATTGGCTGCGAGAGCTGTGGGAGACTGCGCAATCCAGCCCGGATTGGGCCGGCAAGACGACGCTGATCGTCACGACCGACCACGGACGCGGCGTATCCGATCTGAACAACGAGAACTGGCGCCATCACGGCAGCGGCTGGTATCCCTATCGCTCATTCGAGCCGAAGTCGAAGACGCCAGACTTTGAGCCGACCTGGAACAACAGCGGCTACTTCCTGCCACAGGAACTGGAGTTTGGATCGGACCAAACCTGGGCCGTTGTGCTGGCGCCGCAAGCGGTCCAGGCGTTGCCGCCCGGCGGCCTTTGCCTGACGGCCAATCGCATCGCATCCACCGCAATTCAATCGCTCGGACTCGACTGGCGCGTGTTCAGCCCTTTGATGGGTGAGCCGTTCGTAAAATTTAAGCCGGAGTGAGGAGAGAATCTCAACTAGGGCTCACGCGGCTCCGTAGCATCCCGGCTCGCACACCGGTTCAAGCGTGAGGCCATACCGTAGAAGCGCCCTGTCCGTGGTTATGTCTTCGGACAGGGCGAAGTTGTCTAGAGTTCCCGTGCCCGGGCGGCGTCGCGACGGTAGGTGAGCGACGACATGAAGAGGCAAGCTATGCTCGCCACGTTGAATAGCAGCATGAACTCCAGCGCACGCTTTAACGAGATCGCGGGGCCATCGGCCGAAAACGAGGTAGACAGAAAGCCTGCCAGGGTCGGTCCGCCGCCGATTCCGAGCAGTGTGAGACAGAACAAGGTGAAAGCGCTGGCGGTTGCGCGCATTTTGACTCCCACCAGTTCCTGCGCAGCTGTGTAGGCGATGCTGGCGTAGATCAGGCCGAAGAAAGACGGCACGGCATTGTACAGATAGGCTTCCGAGACAGACGACGCCCGCAGGAAGCTCCATGCGAAGGGCAGTGCAATTACGGCGCTCGCAAGAATGGTCCACGGACGCCAGCGCAGATCGCGTTTCGACAGGCGATCGCAGATCATGCCGATAAGTACGGCGCCAAGCCCCCCCAATCCCCCGACGAGAAGTCCGAGCGCCAGGCTGACTTCGCCGACGCTGACCCCGTGGGTGCGGATAAGGAAGGGTGATGTCCATGCGAGGAAGGCGTTTGCCGAAACACAGATCAGCATGCAACCAGCGAGCAACCACAGGAACGAGGGTTGGCTCAGCATGAAGGCGAATGTCGCTTTCACCGTGGGGCGATCGGCATCGACACGCGCTTCGGAAGCGCCGCGTTTCGGTTCCCGGATTGTCAGCCAGACAACGAATGCAAGCATAAGTCCTGGTGCGCCTGCCACGAAGAACGCGGCGCGCCAGCCATAGAGTTCGTACACGTAACCGCCCAGCGGGAAGCCAGCGAGAATGCCGAGGCCGATGCCGAGCGTGTACACGCCAAGCGCTGTTGCGCGCTCGGAGGGCGCGTAGAGGTCGGCGATCATCGATGTGGCGGGCGGCGTGCCTCCAGCCTCTCCGAGCCCAACACCCATGCGCGCGAGAAGAAGATGCCAGTAGGTCTGGGCAAGGCCCGACAGGACGGTCATGAATGACCAGATGCCAAGCGAGAGCGCAACGATGTCCCGTCGGACGCCGCGATCTGCCCAGATCGCAACAGGAATGCCGAGGGTGGAATACACGACGGCAAAGCCGAGGCCGGAAAGCAGCCCGAGATGCCAGTCCTGAAGCTTCAGATCATTGCGGATCGGCTCCAGCAGGATAACCAGAACCTGCCGGTCAATATGGTTGAAGGCATAAACCAGCGTGAGGATAGCCAGCACGTAGTAACGCGATTGAGCAGGTTCACTATCAGCCTGGTTCATGCGGCGCCCGGTAAGGAGGGGCCCGGATGCGGAGGAGCGCATCCGGGCGAGGTCATGTCTGCAACTAGGGGAGTCTCGGGGTATTGCCCGATCGGCTAGAACTCGTTTGTCAGGCTGACCCACCATGTGCGGGGGTCGCCGTAGAACGCCGTCAGTGTTCCTTCGCGGCCCAGCGTAGGCGTGAACACACCAGTCGTCGGGTTCTGCGTCACGAAGTTGTACCCGGCGACCTTATAGCGTTCGTCGCTGAGGTTCTTGCCGTGCACGCCAATCGACCAGCCTTTATCGCTGCGGAATATGAGACTCATGTCCCACAGCGTGTAAGCGGGTTGATCGAGAAGCGGCATCGGCGTCTCGAACTGGCTCGACTCGCTACGGTATGACAGCGAGTTGACGAAGGTGAGATTTCCCGGCGTGTTCACGAGCGTGAACGGCGTGTTGTAGTTGATGCGCCAGCTCGATGTCAGCTCTGGAGTGTTCTGGAACACGCGCTGATTGGCGACGTCTACACCGGTCGGGCCAAGGAACTCGTCGTACTTCGCGTTGATGTAGCCAACCGACACTACGGTTGAAAGTTCGTCGCCCGGGGTGATCCAATCCTCGCCAACAACAGCGGTTCCGTCAAACTCGATGCCCTTCAGTGTCGCGGCTGCGGCGTTGGTCGTCGCGCCGGTGAACGTGTCGTTGATCCCGTCATTGTTGGTGTCAACGCCGATGGAAGAGGGCACCTGCACGTCCTGGTAGTCCATCCAGAACGCGGCAAGATTGGTGGTGAAGCGTCCACGCTCCCACACAGCCTTCCAGCCGACTTCATAGCTGTTCACCGTTTCCGGCTCGAACTGCATGAAGTCGAAGATCTCGTTGGGTTGGCGTATGCCGTCCCGGTTGACATCCGGCGCTGCTGACGTCTGACCGCGCGGGTCGAAGCCGCCGCCCTTGAAGCCTTTTGCGTAGGTGACGTAGACGTTGTGATCCTCGGCGGCATCCCACGCCAATGACACGCGCGGAGAGAAGTCCGTAAAGCGGTCGCTGCCGTCAAAGTTCGAAGTTGTCGAGATAGGAACAGCTGTTCCGCCGAAGAGTGGTGAATAGCCACCCGCGAAGGTGCGGCGAAGAACAACCGCCTGGCGTTTGTCGTCCGTGTAGCGTCCACCAACAGACAGGTGCAGCGTGTCACTGAAGTCGTAGGTGAAATCTGCGAACACCGACCATGTCTTGGTATTCACGTCCCCATAGGTTTGCGCATTCAGGCCCGGCACGCTGATCAACGCGCCGGTGGTCGCCAGCACGACATCAAAATAGGTGAGCGCGTTTGCATCGAGATAGTAAACACCAATGAGGCCGTTGAGGTTCTTGCTGCTGTAGAGGAACTGCAATTCCTCGGAGAACTGGTCATTCTCGTAGATCGCCGGAACGTCGACATCGATTGCGGGTAAGGAGTCAAAGTCGATCGGCGTAGTACTTTTGTCTTCGCGGTAGGCGAGGATGTTTTTCACCGTCCAGGAGTCATTCAGTTCCCACGTTCCGACGAGCGAGCCGCCATACGCTTCAGAGCGCTGATCGGGCGTAATAAGGCCCGCCTGCGTATCATACACGTTGTTCAGCACGGGCTGTCCGCTTTGCAACGAGCGAATAAGCCTGTGGCCCTGCTTGGGATCGGATTTGTCGAGCAGCCAGTCCGCCGAGAAGCGGAGATCGATCAGATCGCTGACATCCCATTCCGCCTGCACGCGTGCAGCGCTTACGTCTTTGTTGTAGTTCTCAACACCGTTCTGCACGAGATTTCGGCCGTAGCCGCCGCGCGTCAGCTTGGCGACGCTGCCGCCGATGCGGAAGCTTTCGCCGATCGGTGTCGAAGCGCTGAGGATTCCATCCAGCCGTTCATAGCCGCCAGCGTTCACCGTCAGCTTGGCCGCGGGCGAGCGCTCAAGGCTCTTGGTGACATACTTGACGGCGCCGCCGATTGTGTTGCGGCCATAGAGCGTGCCTTGCGGGCCGCGAAGAACTTCAATCCGCTCCACATCGAAAATGTCGAGTACGGCGCCCTGCGGGCGGTTCAGGTAAACGTCATCGAGATAGATGCCGACACCCGCCTCAAAGCCGCCGACGGGGTCCTGTTGTCCAACACCGCGGATAAAGGCCGACAGCGTTGAGTTCGTGCCGCGGGACACCTCAAGCGTCACGTTCGGCGAAAATTTGGCCACCTCCGTCACGTCTACGGCGCCGATATCGGCAAGATCGTCGCCCGAGAAGGTGGACACAGACAACGGCACGTCCTGCAGGTCCTGTTCTCGACGCTGCGCTGTGACCACGACAACATCGCGTGCAGCTGGGTCCTGTGCGTCCTGCGCATAAGACGGCGCACTGAAGGCGCCAACGATGAAGGCTGATGCGCCTGAGAGCAGGGTGGCTTTCGTTTTTGGTGACACGGTTTCCTCGCCTCTGTTTGTCTCATTGGGCGAGATCCTCACGATCCCGTCCCGAACCAGACCACCAGAGAAACCCGTGTCCTTCAGAAGCGCTGCTAGCGCCTTGTCGAACGTGTAGCGCCCCGACAGGGGAGCCACGCGTACTTTCTCGGCCATGTCGTAAGGAAAAAGAAGTTGCACCTTCGTTTGCCGGGCGAGCTCGAGGAGCGCGTCGGCAAGCGATGAATCCTGAATCCGAATGTCGTACGCGGTCTGGCCCTGTTGGGCCGCCGCTTCAGGCAATGCAGCCAGTCCGCCAAAGGCGAGCACGCTGCACAGCACTGCTGTCCGGAGCCAGCTCTGTCTGTTTCCTCCTGCATGGCGCGACTGTAGGACGTCCTTCAGGAAATCTCCGTCGGCCTTGCGAGACACGACAAACGGAGGTGGAAAATCCTCCATGCGATGACGGCCGCATTTCAAAAAAACTTTGCACGACGCGTAAGAGTCACGTCCTGACGTAGGGGCGGTATGGGGAATTTCGGTATGCGCGACGTCATCCGTCGCCGCCACACGCTCAGGGATTCTTGCGACTGACGCGCACGAGCTTGTCGCCGACGTGTTCAACACGCACGTCAAAGTTTGTTTCGAGCGCTTCGAGCATGTCGTCGACTTCACCCAACCCGAATACCCCGCCAACCCGCATGTCGGCTAGGTCCTGACTGGCAAACGTGAACTCGATATTCGTGTAGCGTGCAATATCGGCCACAACGCTCGACAAGGGGTCGCCCGAGAAAACGAGCTTCCCCTCCGTCCACGACAGTTTCCGATCGATTGCTTCTTCATCGACGCGATCGATAACGACGCTGTCTCCAAACCGCGCAGTTTCGCCCGCGCCGACATAGGCGATGGTTTCCGGTTCGGCGTTGTCCTCTACGCGCGAGTAGGCCACGCGCCCCTCCGAAACGACAACGTCTACCGTGCGCTTGTTCAGGCGTACCGAAAAGGCCGTGCCGATGGCCACTGTTACGCCATCGCCGGCATAGACGCGGAACGGGCGTGTGGAATCATGGGCAACTTCAAAAAAGGCCTCACCCTCCAGCAGCCGTACCGTGCGCTCATGCGAGTTGATCCTCGCTTCGATGCGGCTGGCCGTATTCAGCGTCACGATCGAACCATCGGCGAGCACGACCTTCTCCTGATCGCCAATTTTCGTCTTGTACAAGCCGGGAGTTGGCGCGTCCGCCACAAGGCTCACGCTCGGCTTTCCGAGAACACTCACGCCGAGGAACACGCCAACGACAAGGCTCGCAGCCAGCCCGAGGCCCGCCCATATTGCGGGG
Organism: Hyphomonadaceae bacterium; assembly: GCA_036733305.1. Classification (GTDB taxonomy): domain Bacteria; phylum Pseudomonadota; class Alphaproteobacteria; order Caulobacterales; family Hyphomonadaceae; genus UBA7672. The sequence goes on along the minus strand of DAINAT010000002.1, from coordinate 30,244 downwards.
CGGCTCAGTGCGGGCTTTTCCAAAGGTGTGTCCGACAGGGCCGCCAGGGCATCCAGGTCGTTCCAGTGGCCCGACATCCTCTCGAGCGCTTCTACATGGGACGGATTCGCCTGCTTCCACGCCTCAAACTGCGCGCGTTCAGCCGAGGAGAGATTGCCGGTATCGAGGCGCACGACCCAGCGTGCGGCTTCTTCCTCGATGGGCGAGCGATCCGGGAATGCCAGAATGTTGCCGGACGGGCTCATTCGCTGTCTCCCGAGCGAAGCCGGCGCAGCGTCCGCATATCTTCCGGCGGAGGCGGATTGCTCTCAGAATGTTCGTGTCGGTTCATGAAGTCACGGGTCAGCAGGAGCGCACGCGCCAGATGCTTCTCAACGGTGCTTTCAGCAATCCCTAGTCGCGCTGCGATATCACGCTGCGACAAGCCATCTATCTTCTTCAGCACGAGAACCTTCCGGCACTGGCTGGGAAGTGACGCAACGGCATCGGCAAACAGGGCGAGACGACGCCTGCCATCGACTTGTTGTTCCACTCCGGTCTGGTTTCCACTCCCAACGACATCTGGCTGGTCGAAATCCTCCATTGCGTCGGTCGAAGAATTCTTCCGGCGAGCGATCTCATTGAGGGCGACGTGTTTGGCGATCCGGAACAGATAAGCTCTGGGCAGCAGGATCGGCCCACGCATTTCGGCAGTATAACCACGCAAAAAGACTTCCTGCAGGGCGTCTTCGACATCCTGCGAACGCGTGAAGAACCGCCGCAGGTACTGGCGCAAAGCGGGCTTGCTCGCCGCGAATTCGTTGAAGATTCTGGACATCGATACGACCGTTTGGGGCAGATTAAGGCTGCTCCGCGCGCCTGACAACCGCGGGTCAAAAGGTCGTCTGTACGATCTCCCTAATTTTTACGGGCTCACTCACGGGGATGCGGTTCAGCGCCGCGTTGCCGCGAATCCGGTCGGTGAGCTCTCTAATTCTTGGGGGCGGTCACCGATTTGATGTAGGCGATCAGTGCGTCAGTCGCTCGTACATCGAAGTCGAACAGCGGCATCTCATCGTGCCCCACACGCACCGCGTCGATAAAGCGGTAAGCGAGCTGTTCCGAGTCATCATAGAGCGCAAGCACGTCCCGCAGGGGAGGCGCTGCCTTGTTCGGGCTTGCCGAGGCGCGATCGATCGCATGACAAGACGCGCATTCTCGCTCAGCAATGGCGCGCCCCGCTGCGACTTGTCCCGGATCGGTCTTCTCCAGATCGACGCCACTCCAACCCGTCATCTCGCTTTCGGAACGCTTCAGCGCATCCTCGAGGTGGGTCTCCGCCTTGTCCGCGCATGCCGCGAGCAGAAGGGCAAGCGTCAGCGTGATGATTCCCACTTTCCGGTTTAGGTTACTTCCAAAGTCTTTCATTATCTGCTCGCGCCGATGCTGGGAATGACTCTGAAAGTAACCGTAGCTCACGCTGGGTCAATGCATGACCCCAGTGTACCGCGGTGGTGGGCGCTACATAGACGTCATGCCGGAACGGATCAGACCCAAGTTCGACAGCGAGGGGCGTATTTCTCCTCCTGCAGTGCGGCTGCGTCGGAGTTGATACCCGCGTGGCGGCAAGCGCACGCACCAGAAACTACTTTCATCGGTGACGACAGTGACCGGATTCAGGCGCGCGCCGAGGACTGATGAATCCGTATCTGGCTTGTCGCCGGTCAAGGCGCGAGCGCTGCATTTCCTTCTCTTGGTGAACAACAGGAGATCAACATGCAGTCTGAAGTGCTCTGGGTAGTTGCAGTCGATGGCGCGGCGGCGCGGTTCTTTGTTCGTGAACGCTCGGGACTACCGCTGAAGGAACTCACTGAACTTTCGGAAAACAGCACGAAGCACCATGGAGGTCATGATCATGTTGGCCATGGTCACCAAACGCCGGTGGCTGATCGAAACCCCCGCCAGCAGGATGAGCATGTCTTCCTGCATAGGGTCGCGGGCCAGATCGACCGGGCGGTCATCGAACACGCGGTCGGGCGGTTGATCCTTTGCGCGCCGCCGCAGGCCATGGGGCTTCTTCGCAGCATGCTGTCCGCCAACGCACGGCAAGTCATTGTGCGCGAATTGACCAAGGATCTCGTGCGGGAAACCGTTGCCGAGATCGACGCACGCCTGACGGATCACGAGGTCTGATCCCGACTGGCGCGTGTTCGCCTTGTGCTGAGACGCCGATGCAGGTCTGTATGTAGTGCAGGTCTGCATTGGCGTCGAAGCTCGCAGCGGTCAGTCAGTCGTAGATGCAACGACGATCTCAGTCGATCCGCGAACGCGCGCAGGGGCTATCGAAAGATGGCTTCTCGCCATGCCGAGGTTGGCGCGAGGGCGATTTTCCCTCGCGCGCAAGACGTCAAGCGTCAGGATGCCCGGCGGGGAGAGCAATCGCCCGCGTCTCCACCGGCCGCCAGATCTTGCAGTGCAGACCTGTGCAGGATGCGGCAGTGATAGAGGGAGGCCATTGCGATCCAGCCTCGACGCTGAAATTCGGTTATCTTGCGTGACACCGTCTCAAGACGAAGCCCGAGGAATTCCGCCATGTCTCCGCGGCGCATCGGCAAGTCGAATTCGCCGTCATGGCTCACATCGCACAAATCCGCGATCGAGAGCAGGAATGTGGCCAGCTTCTGCTCCGCCGATTGTGTTCCCACCGCGGCCAGCTGCGCCTGCGCGGCGCCAAGTTGCCTGCCGACCTGGCGCAGCAACTGTTCCGCGAGCTTGCCATCAGTCAGACAAAGCTCGGTGATGCTGGACATCAGAATAGGGCGGACCTTCACCGGTGTAATCGTCTCACATCCGTTTGCCTGATATTCATCCGACTCCAGCCCCAGGATGGACCCAGCGCTGGCAAAGCCGACCACCTGTCTCTGGCCGTCGACCAGTGTGCGGTAGAGCTTCACCCAGCCGCACTCGACGATGTAAAGGCAGTTACGGACATCCCCTTCGAAAAAGAGGTGTTCGTGCGCGCCGAGCTGAATGGGCGTACGAGCGCCGGTGGTCATGCGGACGCTGGCCGATTTAGCAGCATCCAGTTCCCCGATCCGTCCGCCCGCGATGCACATGGCAAATGTCCCTGTTCGTTTGAATCTGGGGAGACCATGGGGCCCTCGTGGCGCCCCATGTTGCCAAAGCGTGACAGCGAATGTGACGAAACGTGACACGAACGTTGTCCTCGCGCCGATAATCGGGTTGAAGCGGGAAAGAAGCGTTCGTCGAGGAACCAGTGACATTTCGTCCGTTGCGACGGCCTGTCCCGCCCCGCTGGAGGAGTTGACAGCTACGTTCGGTAATGGCCCTCAGAGGCCGGGGAAGGCTGGATGGCAGCCTTCATCAGGAGATCAGGGCGTGAATACGGCGCAGTCGCAGGGCGAAATCCTGATTGTGGATGACGACCAGGCACTGCGCGAAACGCTGGCCGATTTCTTCGAGATGGAGGGGTATTCCATCCTGCAAGCGGCCAATGCGGCCGAGGCGCGGACAACGCTGTCCCGCGCTGCTCCTGATCTTATCCTGCTTGATATCAACATGCCTGGCGGTGACGGCCTGACGCTCGCCGCCGAAATTCGCCGTCATGCGTCGACGCCGATCATCATCCTGTCTGGTAAGGGCGCCATGATTGATCGAGTCGTGGGGCTCGAAGTGGGCGCAGACGACTATCTCGCGAAGCCATTTGAACTGCGCGAATTGCTTGCGCGCGCGCGCGCCGTCCTGCGGCGCTCAACGCCCAAATCATCGACGGCGATGCAGCCGCAGACAGAGAAGACGGCCGCGTTCGCCGGGCTGATGTTCTCGCCCATGCGCCGCCGCGTCACAACACGCGCAGGTGAAGCGATAGATCTCACCGGCGCTGAGTTTAATCTCCTGGCGGCATTTGTGGAGCGCGCCAACCGCGTGCTCTCGCGCGACTCTATCGCAGACCTGACACGACGCGATGACTGGGATGCGTTCGATCGCAGCATCGATACGCTGGTTAGCCGGCTCAGACGGAAACTGGCGCCCCATGTTGATGCCTCCGACCTGATCCAGACCGTGCGCGGCGAAGGGTACGTCCTCGCTGCCGAGGTGCGCTGGAGCGGGCAGGGCGAACAAGTGGATGGGTCATGACGCCATGCGTCATCGGGCGCTGGCTACTTCGGGCCTATTCCTGCTCGGGCTCCTGCAATTTTCGGCAGTGACAACGCGCCCTTGATCCAGGTCAGATAGGCCTCACGGCTCCCGTGTTTTGCTCGACAAAACGACGGAGAGCCTCATGTCCATGTTCCAGATTGTGATGCGGCTGGCGCGTAATTCGGGCTTCCCGAACGGCGATCTGGCTCAAGGCTACACACTCGTTGCCCCGCTGGATAGCAACGGCAAGCTTGACGCAGAAGAATGGAAAGAGGCGAAAGGCCGTTGCACGGTGATCCGCTTCAAGCCGGGAGAAGAGCACGATGCCGATGGCTATCTGAGCCATCGCGGGTCCAACTGGTATTTCCACTACGATGAAATCGACGAAGGCGATGACGAACCGGTTTTCAAGCTTGGCGACCACCGGCTGCTGCTGGGTGACTACGTCACAGTTCATGAAGCTGACGGCAAGGATCTGACCTACCGGGTGACCCAGAACCTGCCGCTCGCGACCATCAAGGCAATCGATCAGGCATCGGAGAAACCGCAATGACAAGGCACGCGCCGGTTCTGGCCTTCTTGACCCTGTCACTGGCTCTGGCGGCGTGTGGTCCTGTGCCCACCGCCGCTGAGACCGAAGCGCGCGTACGCGAAGCAACTGTCACGGCGCTGCCGGGTGTTTCGGCGTCCGAAGTGGCAATCGACAAATTCGAACGACGTTCTGCCAAGACGACGTGGTCAGCAGTCGTCGGCGGCAAAGTCTACAACTGCGACGCTGACGAGAGTCTACGCTTGCCTGCCTGTCAGCAAATATCGTGACGACGGCAATGGACATCGACGAGGTTGGCGCCTCCCGCCGATAGGCCGCTCTGATCACCATGCGGCGCGGCCAGCGTAGGGGTGATGGGAGAACAATAGCCGAAGCCATAGTGCAATGCACACTCTTGGCCGATGCGATTCGCTTTACGCGTCGAACGCCGAGTGGCATCAACGGCGCACACTGGTATCTGATCGGAGACCCCATGAAATCCGCTCCCGTTCGTACAGCGCTGGCTGCCAGCCTGACCGCTCTGGTTCTTTCCGCCTGCGGCACTTCGGCTGTTGTCGGGCAGGATGCGACTGCTCTCGCTCCCGATCGGTCGCCTGAACCCGCGGGGCCGCTGGTCAGCAACGCGCGGCAGTTGACGTTTGACGGCCTGCGGGCGGGCGAGGGGTATTTCTCGGCCGACGGTTCGTCGATGATCTTCCAGAGCGAACGCGACGCGGCCAATCCGTTCTACCAGATGTATCTGATGGACCTGGGTTCCGGCGATGTGCAGCGCGTGTCGCCAGGTTATGGCAAGACGACGTGCGGCTGGATCAGTCCGGACAAGAAGCGGGTGATCTTCGCTTCAACGCAGGACGATCCCGATGCGCGCAAGAAGATGGCGGACGAGTTGGCGTTCCGCGCGAGCGGTCAGACGCGTCGCTACGCATGGGACTACGATCCGACCTACGACATCCAGGAATTCGATCTGGCGTCCGGCAAATACAAGAACCTGACTCATACGCCGGGCTATGACGCCGAAGGCGCCTATTCGCCGGACGGCAAGCAGATCGTGTTTTCGTCCAACCGCAACATCTACAGCCGTGCCCAGACGGAAGCGGAGAAGAAGCAACTCGAACTCGATCCCGCCTACTTCCTTGATGTCTACGTGATGAACGCGGACGGCTCGAACGTGCGTCAGCTGACCGACGTTCCCGGCTATGACGGCGGTACGTTCTGGAGCCCGGACGGCAAGCGGATCATCTGGCGGCGCTTCTCCGAAGATGGAGCGCACGCCGAAGTCTACACGATGAACCCGGACGGTAGCGATCAGCGCAAGATCACCAATATCGGCGCCATGTCGTGGGCGCCGATCTTCCATCCGTCGGGTGACTACATCATCTTCTCGACCAACGTGCTCGGCTTTGCCAATTTCGAGCTCTACCTCGTCGATGCCGCCGGCAAGCGTGAGCCAGTCCGCGTGACATCGCGCGAGGGGTTCGATGGCCTTCCGATGTTCCATCCGGACGGCAAGCATCTCGCCTGGACGTCGAATGCAACGAGCAACAAGACGTCGCAGATTTTTCTCAGCGACTGGAATGACGCGGAGGCGCGCCGCCTGCTGGGCCTCGATGCCAAGGGTGCGTTGCTCGCCAACTACAAACCGCAGGCCACGGTTGCGACGGCGTCCGCTCTCTCGGAAGACGATCTGCGTCGCCATGTTGAAGCGCTTGCGTCGGATGGGATGGAAGGGCGCCTGACCGGGACGCCTGGCGGTAAGCGCGCCGCCGAATATGTGGCGGCCGCCTACAAGGCTGCGGGCTTGCAGCCGATGGGCGATGCCGGCACTTACATGCAGAGTTTCGAGTTCACGGCGGGCGTCTCGCTCGGGCAGGACAACGCGCTCAATGTCAGCGTCGGGGGCAAGGCCCTTGATCTCAAGGCAGATGCCGATTGGCGCCCGCTGTCGTTCTCGCGCACCGGCGTTGCGGCGCCGGCGGATGTCGTGTTCGCCGGATATGGTGTCGCCGCGCCGAAGGACGGCGATAACTCCGAATACGACTCCTATGCGCACCTCGATGTCGAAGGCAAATGGGTGCTCGTCTACCGCGGTCTGCCAAACAATGTAGACGGTAAGACGCGCGTGCATCTCTCGCGTTACGCGGACGTCCGCTACAAGGCCGCAACGGCGCGGGCCAACAAGGCGGCGGGGATCATCTTCGCCCCACAGCCCGGCGTGGACGCGGAAGAGCTGCCGAAGCTGTCCTATGAATCTGGTTCGGGCGCTTCGAGCCTCGCCGTCGTGGCGGTCGGCAAGAAGACAGCAGACGCCATGCTTGCGCGAGCGAACACCAACGTGACCGCGCTCAACGCTAAACTGGACGCTGGCGATATGGTTGCCGGCATTCCGCTGAATGGCGTGAAGGTCGGCGCCAATATCGCGCTCGCCTATGAAAAGCGCACGGGCTTCAACGTGCTTGCGCGGCTCGATCTTGATGGCGCGACGAATGCGCCGGCTGTCGTTATCGGGGCGCACCTCGATCACCTCGGGCACGGCGAGACATCCGGTTCGCTCGCACGAGGGGATGAACGCGGCCAGATCCATCACGGGGCAGACGACAACGCATCAGGCGTCGCGGCGCTTCTGGAGATTGCGGAGTATTTCGCGGCGGAAAAGGCGGCGGGTCGCCTTACCGGATCGCGCGATATCGTCTTTGCGGCCTGGGAGGGTGAAGAACTCGGCCTGCTTGGTTCGCAGCACTATGTCGATGTCTCGAAACAGGAGAGCGGGAAGGCGACACTGGAGTCGCTGTTCTCCGTCTATCTCAACATGGACATGGTCGGACGCCTGCGGGACACGGTGGTGCTGCAGGGCGTGGGCTCGTCAAGCGTATGGGGGCGCGAGATCGAGCAGCGTAACGCCGTTGTAGGCCTGCCCGTTTCTGCGGTTTCGGATACCTACCTGCCGACGGATGCGACCTCATTTTACATCGCTGGCGTGCCAATTCTCGCAGCCTTTACAGGCTCACACGAGGAGTATCACTCGCCGCGCGATACGGCCGATCTGATCAACTACAAGGGGCTCTACGATATCGCCCGCTTCATGTCGCTAGTTGCGCGTTCTCAGGCACAGGCAGCCTCGCCGCCTGACTACATCAAGGTGGAACAAACACAGTCGCAGGGTCGCGTGGGCAACGTCTTTCTCGGCACGATCCCTGACTACTCTTCTGAAGGCGTCAAAGGCTTGAAGATTTCTGGCGTGGTGCAGGGCGGCCCTGCAGCCAAGGCCGGCGTTCAGGGAGGGGATGTGATCGTCGAACTCGGCGGCGCGCCGCTCGAAAACATTTACGACTACATGAACGCCATGAACGGGCTCAAGGTCGGGCAGGAGACTGGCATTGTTGTCGAGCGCGGCGGCAAGCGACTCAGCTTCAAGATGACACCGGCGGTCCGCGAGTAAGAGTTACTCGTACGGCAAACAGCGTTTTGGGTTCTGATCAACGCAAGGCGTGCACGGGACACGCCTTGCGAAAGCCGTATCAGAAGGCCGGATCGCTGACGCCTTTTTGGCCTGCCGCGTTTAGCGTGATAGAACGCGCTTCAACAGCTGCGCAAGTTGCGTTCTCGTCGAAGGTTTTTGAAGGAACGGCCTGTCGGTTTTTCCGCCGCTCGCTGCCATTCGCGGCGAATACCCGGACGTCAGAATGAGTCGGATGCTGGGAGCAATTTTCTCGATCTCGTCGGCAACCGCATGCCCATCCATGCCGCCCGGCATGACAACATCGATCAAGGCAAGGTCGATAGCGGGTTCGGATTGGACAATCTTGAGAGCGCTAGCGCCATCGACGGCGACTTTGACTCTGTAACCCAGGCTTTCCAGGCGCGAAACTGTGACGAGTCTGACGTCGGGATCGTCTTCCACAACCAGGATCACCTGGCCATTGCCCTGTGGGGTTCGATCATCGAGCGTTTTCGCGCTGACTTGAGCGGGCGTAGGTTTATCTGGGAAGAACAGGCTAACGCGTGTTCCACGCCCCACCTCGCTGTAGAGGCGCGCATGGCCGCCGATCTGCTTCATGAAGCCATAGACCATGCTGAGGCCGAGCCCCGTGCCCGATCCGACATCCTTTGTCGTGAAAAAAGGCTCGATGGCGCGCGCGCGCACGTCCGGCGTCATCCCCACACCGGTATCTGAAATGGAGACGCGGACATAATCCCCCTGCGGAGCATCCTGCTCGATGCGCGGATCTTCGTCGAATGAAACAGTTTCCGTTTCGATCGTGAGTTCGCCGCCCGAAGGCATGGCGTCGCGCGCATTGAGCGCAAGGTTCAGGATTGCCGTTTCGAACTGATCGATGTCGGTCTCGATGCTGCCGGCGATATCACCCAGATACATCCGAACGTTGATATTGGGCCCGATTGCACGCTGGAGAATTTCCGATATGTCGCCGAGCGCGCGATTGAGGTCCACGGATTGTCGGTTCAGTGGCTGCTTGCGAGCGAAGGCAAGAAGTCGCTGAGTGATCCGCGCTGCCCGCGTTGCCGCCTCCTGCGCACGCACAACGGCGCGCCGCGCTGCTGGCGGCAGATCGATATCGGCAATCATCTCGAGATTGCCGCCGATCACACTCAGGATGTTGTTGAAATCGTGCGCCACGCCGCCAGAGAGTTGTCCAATCGCGTCCAGCTTCTGGTGGTGGAGGATTGTTTCCTCAGCGCGCTTCTTGTCGGTGAGGTCGTAAATGATGCCGACAAATATCTCGTCATCACCGGTCCGCGCCTCGCCCACCGACAGATACATAGGGAAAACGGTTCCATCGGATGTGATGCCCTGAAGCTCACGGCCGATGCCAATGATTCGTTTGACCCCTGTCTCGCGGTGCCGGGCGAGATATCCATCATGCGCCTCGCGGAAGGGTGGAGGCATCAGCATCTTCACGTTCTGGCCGATCAACTCGTCTTTCGTGTATCCGAAGAGGGTGAGGCAGGCGGGGTTCACATAGTGAATCGTACCCGACGTATCGATGACGATCAGGCCATCGACCATCGTTTCTGGCACAACCAGGAAGCGCGTATCTGAAATCAGTTCTTTCAAGGTCGACCCGGGAAGCGAGAAAGTGTTCTCGAGAACTACCGGATTGGCGGCTGTACCGCCAGACGGAAGACCTAAGGGCAGGAGCTTTCGGGGCGGGATGCCGTGCACGTATCGGTCTCGATTGCCAGTGACGGCCCTCATTCTCAGAAATCGCCCCCTCGGCGTTTGACGTGGATCAGACGTCTCATTCGCAGGCTGACCTAAATCAGTCTCCTGTCAGGAGGCCTCAGCAGCAAAGGCGATAGTGAGATGATCGTGTTAAAGTCTGCCGTACTTTCGCTTCTGGCGGCGCTGACCCTTTCGGCCTGTGGAAGTCAGTCCCAACAGGATGTCGAGGCCTCGCTGAAGTCGGCGACCGTTACGGCTCTGCCAGGGCTCGATGAAACAAAAATCGCGATCTCCACCTCTGAGCGCAATTCGGCGAAATGGACCTGGACCGCGACTTACGAAGGCAAGGCCTACAGCTGCGATGCCGACGAGCGGATGCGGCTGCCTTCCTGTGTTCCTCAAGTTTCTACTGGAGACGCGTGATGACGATGGACCAAATTGTACCCTTGGCGGCCGCAAGCATCATGGCTTTCTTTGCGCTCGTCCTCGGGATGGTAGCTCTGTATTCGCGCGGGTCGTAGCCGATCCTTGGGGCGCGCAGCGGGCGCGACTCATCCGCGTCTTTCTGGGTTCAGGCTTGATGCCGGGGCCATCCGGTAGAAACAGTCTGCTCCTGCCTGTCGTCGTGCGCGCTTTCGGCTTGGCAGTACGCGAGGAAAGTGCCGTATCGCATCCTAAGGTCAGTATGAGCGAGTGCGCCGACCTATGCGGAGCGCCTCCGCCCCCGGCTGCGGCAACGTTTGATCTGAATCAAATCTCCCTTGGCGCGATAGTTCAAGAATTGCCGCGCTAGGAGGCGAGCCCCATGGTTTCAGCACATGTGCTTATCGTGGCGTCGAATCCCCATGCGGCGCGCTTTTTCCTGCGCGAGCGAGCAGATTGCCTTCAGGAACTTGTTGAGCGAGCCGAGTGCGCCGACTTTCTCGATAGGCATGGCAAACGTATCGATCAGCTCGAGAGGCGCGGTGGGCGAACAATGTTCAAGGCGCATGCGCGATGTGAAGACGCCGAGATGGAGATATTCCTGAGCCGGGTAGCGGCCGAAGTGGACGGCGCCCTGAACGAAAATGCGGAAGCAGATCTGGCCCTCATCGCGCCCGCTCCCGTGCTTCGCAAGCTACGCGATCTGATATCAACTGCGTCCAGGACAAGGCTGGTCCTCGAACGATGCGAGGATGTAGTTCGCGCCAGCCTGGAAGGCATCGCGGCGATCGCGGTAACGCCAACGCGCTGACCCCGAACGCCGGACAAAGCGGCGTTGTTTGGGTGTGAGTCCGCTCTCAGATGGCCAGGCTATGGCGATTGGGTTGCGGCGCGAAACTCGGATCGAAGCAGGCGGCGACATTACGCACATACGGCATCCCGCGAGCGGTGACCGTAATTCGGCGGCCGCTCATCTGGGCTAGGCCGGCGTCAAGTAAGGGAGACAGACGGGCCATCGCATCCGTGCAAATCTCTGCAGGGACGTTAGCCTCGAAGTCACACAGCAGGCGTTCGATGATGCTGGCGACGATCGCGTCCTGTTCCCGCACCGGAACGCCGCGCACCACTGGCAGGCGTCCTTCTGCCAGTGTGTCGCGATAGGCCCTCGTGTCGGGCGCATTCTGGCAAATCAGGTTGGGAAGCGACGAGATTGCAGATGCACCAAGCCCGATAAGGGCGTCCGCGTCGTCATCCGTATAGCCTTGGAAATTGCGCCGAAGTCTGCCCTGCATGCTGGCGGTTGCAAGGGAATCGCCCGGCGCCGCGAAGTGATCAAATCCGACAGGCAGGTAGCCAGCCTGCTCAAGTGTCAGCGCTGCGGCTTCCGCCTGACGGAAACGCTCTTCCGCGGAGGGGAGGTCGGCCGGTTTGATGGACCCCTGATGTTTCTTCATCCACGGGACGTGCGCATAGCCAAACACGGCCACGCGATCGATGTCGTGCGTCGCCGCAAACGTGGCGGCATCGATCACGTGCGCTACGGTCTGGCGGGGCAGGCCGTACATGATGTCCGTGTTGATGCTGGCAATTCCCGCGTCGCGCAACCAGCGCACCGTTCGCGAAATATCTGCTGCGGGTTGAATGCGATTGATGCGTTGCTGGACGCCAGCATCGAGCACCTGCACGCCAAGGCTCGCACGGCTGAGCCCTTGTTGCGCTAGGGCCTCGACAAGCGCAGGCGTGACACCACGCGGGTCGAGCTCGGTATCAATCTCCGCCAGGGAAGAAAAATTGAAGCATGAGCGAAGGTGGCCGAACAACGATTCGATCTGCGTCGGGGCGAGGATGTCGGGCGATCCTCCGCCCATGTGAACGCGCACCACACGGGCCGATGGCGGCATCCGCGCCGCAACAAGCTCGATTTCCTGCTTGAGAGCATCGAGATAGGACTCAAGCGGATCGGCAAACGTCGGCACGCTCGTGTGGCAACCGCAGTACCAGCAGAGCTTCTGACAATAGGGAATGTGGATATAGACTGAAAGCCTTGCATCGGTCGGAAGCGCGGCAAGCGCCGTCGTCGCGATGCTTTCATCGACAGCGCCTGTGAAGCGGGTCGCTGGCGGATAACTCGTGTAGCGCGGCAGCTGCGCTGCTGCGAAATCAGGAAGAAACTCCCACCTGCGCCAATTCGTCGGGCGCGAACAGGCTCGGCTGATCATGACCGCACCCGTTTCGGCTGGCGCTTGTTGGGCCTGATCGACAATAGCGCCCCGATCACAGCCAGACCGCCGCCCAGCAAGAGCAGGGCGCATCCGGGGCAATGCGCATGGCTGTAGGACGCAAACATCGATGGCGGCGTTCCGCCGCACCATGATGTCAGAAGCTCGTCAGGAATACGCGGTGTGCATGATCGCAGGAAAACACCCGCAATCATCGCAATCAGGCCCGAAATAAAGGTGATTACGGACTTCACTGGGGTCTTCCTCCGTGTGGCTGGAGGGGTGGGGATAACCAGCCACGCGCGTTGTCTAACCGTGCGGGGCAAAACGCGTTTGTTCTGGATCAAGGGGCGGCATGCACCGGGATGGCAAGCAGCCCGCATCGCGCTTCCGCGCGCCGCAGATCACAGGATTCGAGAATGGTTCCCCAGGTAGCTCCAAGCTCCCGGATCGAGGCAAGCACCTTCGCCGTCGGCATTGTGCTGATGTTCGTGCTCTTCATCGCCCTTGGCGGTGTAGCAACGGCGGCGGACTCTTCCTTCCGCGTGCATAGCTTGATCTTTGCAATCGCAGCCTTTGCCGGACTAGCCGGGTTGCTTGGCTGGCACGAGGCGGGAGACGTGCCGCGTACCTTCGATCCGAGTCGCTACGAGGAAGGCGTGGTCAAGGCAGGCGTTATCGCCACGATGTTCTGGGGGATCGCCGGCTTTACGGCGGGCCTCCTGATCGCTCTTCAGCTTACCTGGCCAAATCTGTTCTATTTCCCGGATCTGGGCTGGACCAATTTCGGTCGCCTGAGGCCGCTGCACACATCGGCTGTGATTTTCGCCTTCGGCGGCAACGCGCTGATCGCTACATCCTTCTACGTTGTTCAACGTACATGCCGCACCCGTCTGGCCGGCGGGATGTGGCCCTGGTTCGTCTTCTGGGGCTATCAGCTCTTCATCGTGGTGGCCGCGACCGGCTATCTGATGGGCGTCAGCCAAAGCAAGGAATACGCAGAGCCCGAATGGTATGCGGATGCATGGCTCACCATCGTCTGGGTCGTCTATCTGGGGGTCTTCGTCGCAACGCTTCTTCGCCGCAAGGAGCCCCATATCTACGTGGCCAACTGGTTCTACCTGGCCTTCATCGTGACGATCGCGATGCTCCACATCGTCAACAACCTGTCGCTGCCCGCAAGCCTTTCGGGATCGAAGTCCTACTCCGTCTTTAGCGGCGTCCAGAGCGCGCTGATCCAGTGGTGGTACGGCCACAATGCGGTCGGCTTCTTCCTGACCGCAGGCTTCCTCGCCATCATGTATTACTTCATTCCGAAACGCGTCGAGCGTCCGGTCTGGTCTTACCGTCTTTCGATCGTGCACTTCTGGTCACTGATCTTCATCTACATCTGGGCGGGCCCACACCATCTGCACTACACCGCGCTGCCGCAATGGGCGCAGACGCTGGGCATGACGTTCTCGATCATGCTGTGGATGCCGAGCTGGGGCGGCATGATCAACGGCCTGATGACGCTGTCGGGCGCGTGGGACAAGCTGCGCACAGACCCTGTCGTCCGCATGCTTGTCGTGTCGGTAGCATTTTACGGCATGGCGACGTTCGAAGGCCCGGTAATGTCGGTGCGCGAAGTGAACGCGCTGTCCCACTATACCGACTGGGGCATCGGCCACGTCCACTCGGGTGCCCTCGGATGGGTCGGCTTCGTCACCTTCGGCGCCATGTACTGCCTCACGCAATGGATCTGGAAGCGGCAGAAGCTGTATTCCAACAACCTTGTCGAGTGGCACTTCTGGATCGCGACCCTGGGTATCGTCCTCTACATCACCTCGATGTGGGTGTCGGGGATCATGGAAGGTCTGATGTGGCGCGCCCACAACTCATTCGGCTTCCTCGAATACTCCTTCATCGAGACCGTCAGCGCCAAGCACATCTCTTACATCATCCGTGCAACAGGTGGTGGTCTGTACCTGATTGGCGCTATCATCATGGTCTACAATCTAGTGCGTACCGCGCGTGGCGACGTTCCTGCAGACGAACGCCGCCGCGGTTCAGCTCCAACACTTCAACCGGCAGAGTAAGGAAGACATCGCATGGCCGCGCGTCCAGGCTGGTTGTTTCGCAACCACAAAGTCTTCGAGAAGCACAGTTATATCCTCCTCATCGGCATTCTGATCGTGGTCGCGATCGGCGGGCTGATCGAGATTACGCCGCTGTTCTATCTCAAGAGCACAATCGAGAAGGTCGAAGGGATGCGTCCCTACACGCCGCTCGAGCTTGCAGGGCAGAACATCTACATCCGCGAAGGTTGCAACGTATGCCATTCGCAGATGATCAGGCCGTTGCGCGATGAAGTGGAGCGCTATGGCCACTACTCGCTAGCGGCGGAGAGCATGTACGACCACCCCTTCCAGTGGGGCTCCAAGCGTACCGGGCCGGATCTCGCCCGTGTCGGCGGCAAGTATTCCGACGAGTGGCAGAAACAGCACCTCATTGATCCGCGTTCGCTTGTGCCGGAATCGATCATGCCTCCCTACGCCTTCCTCCAGGGGCGTCCGCTCGATCTGTCCACCATCGCAGACGGCATGAAGGCGCTGAAGCTGGAAGGTGTTCCCTATACGGACGCGATGATCAAACGCGCGACCGACGACGCCTATGCGCAGGCTGGCGAAGACTACGACGTGGAAGCGCTCAGGAAGGACTACGCGGCGATCTCCGGTCGCGAAAACGGGGTCGTCGTGCGGGACTTCGACGGCGAGCGCGGCGATCCATCCGAACTCGACGCCCTCATCGCCTACCTGCAAGTGCTCGGCACGATGGTCGATTTCTCGACCTATCAAGCCGAAGACCTCTCGAACCGGAGGTAACGCCCCATGACATACGAAGATTGGTCATCCTTCGCCCAGACCTGGGGCACGATCTACTTCGTCGTGATTTTCGCAGCTGGAACGCTCTATGCGCTCTGGCCGCGCAAGGCAGCTGAGTTCCGCAAGGCCGCGCGCCTCCCCCTTGATGAAAAGGATACCGGCGATGACCGGCCACTCGCCTGAGATCGACGAACACAGCGGCGTCGAGACGACCGGCCACGAATGGGATGGCATCAAGGAGTTGAACAATCCGCTGCCGCGTTGGTGGAGGTTCGTCTTCTGGGGAAGCGTCGTTGTCGCGATCGTTTACTGGGTGCTCATGCCAGCCTGGCCTGCCTTGCCTGGCATGCAGGGCTACACCAAAGGCGTTTGGAATCAGTCGGATCGGGACAACGTCTTCAGCGATGTGTCCGCCGCAAAGGCGGAACGCGCAGTCCTGGGCCAAAAGCTGATGTCGCTCAGCGCGGCCGATGTTCTGAAGGATCATGAACTCAGCCAACTCGCCCTGTCGTTGGGCGAGAGCGCCTTCGGTGACAACTGCGCTACCTGCCATGGCGCAGGAGGCAAAGGCGCCAAGGGTTATCCGCAATTGGCGGATGATGTGTGGCTGTGGGGCGGTTCGCTAAGCGAGATCGAACGCACGATCCGCCACGGCATCCGTTCCAACGACCCCGCCACGCGCACCACCGATATGCCTGCCTTCGGCCGGGACGAGTTTCTTACAGCTGCTCAGATCAATGATCTGGTGGAGTATGTGACAAACGTCTCGGGCCAGAAGGCCGACATGGCGGCCGTGGAACGCGCGCGTCCCGTCTTTGAAGCGAACTGCGCTAGCTGTCACGGCGAGGATGCCCACGGCAACCGTGAGAAAGGCGCGCCTAACCTGACCGACCGCGACTGGCTTTATGGCGGTGACCGCGCAACGCTTCGCCGCACCATCTTTGGTCCGCGAAATGGCGTGATGCCCGCCTGGGGCGCCCGGTTCGACGACGCGACTGTGCGTGCGCTCGCGATCTATGTGCACTCTCTGGGTGGTGGCGAGTAGATCATGGCGTCGACCACGCTCATTAATCTGCGGGATGGACACGGCGGCGGCTCGCCGCCGCCGGGCGGACCGCCGGACAGTGAGCCGCCAATCGTTCTTTATGAACGACGTCGCCAGATCTACCCCAAGCTGGTGTCCGGGTCCTTCAGATCGCTCAAATGGGCGCTGATGGCGATTACGCTTGGCATCTATTACGTCTTGCCATGGCTGCGGTGGGACCGGGGCGAGGGTGCCCCGGACCAGGCCGTTCTCGCTGACTTTGCAAGAGGAAAGTTCTACTTCTTCAGCCTCGAGATCTGGCCGCAGGAAGTCTACTACATCACCGGCCTGTTGATCCTTGCCGCCGTTGGATTGTTCCTCGTTACCGCTGTCTTCGGGCGTGTCTGGTGCGGTTATTTCTGTCCGCAGACGGTCTGGACTGACCTGTTCATCGTTGTCGAACGTTTCTTTGAAGGCGACCGCAACGCCCGCATGAAGCTCGACAAGTCGCCCATGTCCGTCAACAAGGCGACGCGCAAGATTTCCAAACACGTCGTCTGGCTTCTCGTGTCCTTCGCTACGGGCGGCGTCTTCATTCTCTACTGGCACGATGCGCCGACAATTGCCGAGACCTTCTTCACGGGACATGCGCCCGCGACGGCTTATGTCTTTGCAGCGCTTCTCACCGCGACCACCTACGCGCTTGCAGGAACGATGCGCGAGCAGGTCTGCACTTACATGTGCCCATGGCCGCGCATTCAAGGCGCACTCATCGACCGCGACACGCTGAGCGTAACATACCGCTCCGATCGCGGCGAACTCCGGGGCCCCCACAAAAAGGGCGACACGTGGGAAGGGCGGGGCGATTGCGTCGACTGTACACAATGCGTGGTCGTCTGCCCAATGGGCATCGACATCCGCAACGGTCCACAGCTCGAATGCATCCAGTGCGGCCTCTGCATCGACGCCTGCGACGGCGTCATGAAAAAAGTAGGCAGGCCAACAGGTCTGATCGCATACGACACGGACGACAACGTCACGCTGAGAAAGGTTGGAGCCAAAGCACGGCGGTTCCAGCCGTTACGCGCCCGTACGATCCTCTATGCCGTTGTGTTCGCCTTGACCGCTGCGTTGATGGTGTTCGGTCTCGCGACACGCACAGGCCTCGAATTCTCGGCGCTGAAGGATCGCGCGCTGCCTTACGTGCAGCTCAGCAATGGCGACATTCGCAACGCCTACACGCTGAAACTGGTCAACAAGCGCCGCGACACGCTCGATCTGACGCTCTCCGTCGAAGGTCTGCTGGACGCGCGCCTGGAAATCGTCGGGGAAGTCTACACAACCGGCTCTCCACACCTGTTGCTCGTGCCGGACGCGGTCGAAAGCTACCGCGTGTTTGTCACGGCTGCTCAGGGTCAAGCCGCCGATATCCGCTTTGTGCTTTCACAGGGTGACAACAAAACCGCCATCGCCGCGACGCGTTTCCTGGGACCGGAGAACTGACATGGCAGCCAAACCCCTTCGCGGCATTCATGTCTTCTGGTGGATCTCCGGCTTCTTTGCGGTCACCATCGCGCTCGACTCCCTGTTCGTCGTGTGGGCGATCCAGAGCTTTCCGGGAGAGCAGGTCAAGAACTCCTATGTCCTGGGCCTCGACTTCAATCGCGAAGTCGCAAGGCGCAAGGCGCAAGAAGCAGTCGGCTGGAGCGCCGAAATCGGCGTTCGAGAAGAGCCGACGCGTACGCTCGTGATCCGTGTCAAAAGCGCTGAGGCGGGCGCTGTGACCGGCCTGCAAATGTCCGCCAGCGTCCACATTGCCGGCGAGGCGCGCGCACAAACGCTTACGCTCGCAGAACAGCTCCCCGGTGAATACGTCGCGCCTGTCGATCTGCCTTCCGAAAAACGGATCGATATTGAGGCCAAGGCCGTTAGGCAAAACTCCGACATTATCTTTGAAGCTGCCAAGAGGCTTGAGCTGTCATGAGCGTCGTTGCCGCGGGGTGTCCCTCAAGGTTGACGCCGCCCGAGACCGGCAGCGTCGCTTCGAATCCCGCCCCCTTCGTGACCGAACGCGGTGGGCGTAGCGCGCTCGATATCGTGGTGCGTGGCGCATCGTGCGGCGGATGTCTCGCCAAGATCGAAAAGGCGGTTGGCCAGCTCGACGGCGTCCAGTCGGCTCGCCTCAACCTTTCAAACGGCCGTCTCCACGTTGAATGGATCGGAAAGCTCGATCCCCGCCGCATCACCGATACGCTGACCGGCCTGGGCTATGGCGCCGCCGCCCTCGATCCCGGCAATCCCGACAAGACTTATGCGCGAACCGAGCGACGCCTTCTGATCGCTCTGGTCGTCGCGGGCCTCGCGACGGTGAACGTCATGGTGGTGGCCGAACCGCTCTGGTTCAGCCCGGACGTCGATGCCGCGACACGTACGCTCTTTCACTGGCTGTCCGCGCTGATTGCAATCCCGGCTTCGGCTTTCTGCGGACTCCCTTTCTTCGAATCCGCCATCTCGTCCCTGCAACGCGGTCGCCTCAATATGGACGTGCCGATCTCGTTGGCGGTCATCCTCGCAATCGGTCTCAGCGTTTATGAAACCATACGCGGCGGCGAACACGCCTATTTCGATGCGTCCGTCATGCTGCTGTTCTTCCTGCTCATCGGTCGCTTTCTCGATGCGCGATTGAGGCGCCGCGCCTACGCTGCCGCCAATGCGCTGGCTGCGATGCAGACGTCCAGCGTTACACGCATCGACGGCAAGGGCGCCGCCGAAGCCGTCAAGGCCTCCGATATCAAGCCCGGCGAAATTCTGCTTCTGACAGCCGGCGAGCGTCTTGCTGTCGATGCCGAGGTGATCGGGGGCGAAAGCGACATCGATCAGCGGCTTGTGACCGGAGAAGTGGAGCCCGTCGCCAGCTTCCAGGGCCAGACGCTCCACGCCGGCGCAATCAATCTGTCGGGTGCATTGCGGGTCCGAGCCCTCGCGCCGGCAAGCCGCTCGCTCATGGCCGACGTCTCCAGGCTCCTCGAGGCTGGGGAACAGAAGAAGTCAGCCTATCGGCGCATCGCGGACAAAGCCGCTGAGGCGTATGTCCCACAAGTTCACGCCGCCGCATTGCTCGCATTCATCGGATGGCTGCTATTCGGCGCCACGGTCGAGCACGCTGCCTTTGTCGCGATCACCGTGTTGATCATCACCTGTCCGTGCGCAATCGGTCTCGCTGCGCCGCTTGTTCAGGTCGTCGCCGCAGGCCGCCTGTTCCAGCGCGGGGTCTTCCTCGCTTCGGGTGACGCGCTCGAACGTATCGCCACCGCAGATCATGTGATTTTCGACAAGACAGGCACGCTCACACTCGGTGATCCGGTGTTGGTTTCCGGCTATTCACCGGGAGATCTTGAACTCGCCGCGCGTCTCGCGCGCGCCAGCCGCCATCCCTTTTCACGGGCCATTGTCGCTGCTGCAGGCACGGGGTCGATTGCGGCGAGCATCAAGGAGCACCCGGGCCGCGGGGTTTCCGGCATGATAGATGGCCGCCTCGCTCGCCTGGGTTCGGTGGATTTCGTCGGCGCGGGAGCAGGGCATAGCTCCGAACTGTGGTTTGCCATCGAAGGCTCTGCGCCAGTCTGTTTCCGTTTCGAGGACCGCATCCGTCCCGATGCCGCAGCAACCGTTCGGCGTTTGCAGCAGATGGGCTTGTCGGTAGAGCTTCTTTCGGGGGACGGGCATGAGCGCGTCGGGGCAGCGGCGGCCGAAGCAGGCATCACAGTCTGGACCGCCGCCGCCGCGCCGATGTCGAAAGCCGCCCACCTTGAGGAACTCCAGACGCGTGGCCGCCGTGTGCTCATGGTTGGCGATGGCCTCAACGACGCGGCCGCGCTCGCTGGCGCACATGCTTCAATCGCACCGGGCGGCGCGGTCGATGTCTCGCGGCTCGCCAGTGATTGCGTCTTCTCCGGCGAAACGCTCGCCGCTGTCGCCGACGTGATCACCATCGCCCGGCAGGCGCGTAGCCGGATGCGGGAAAACTTCGCATTCGCGGCGCTCTACAATTTTGTCGCCATCCCCGTCGCGCTGGCAGGCTGGGCCACGCCACTCGTCGCCGCAGCAGCAATGTCAGCATCATCCGCAGTGGTGACGCTGAATGCGCTCCGCCTGTCAGGCGCGGGGACACCTGGAGATCCGCGATGAGTGTACTTCTCTACATGATCGCCGCAGCACTCGGTCTGGCCATCCTGGCTCTCGCAGGTTTCCTGTGGGCGCTCCGCTCCGGCCAGTTCGAAGACCCCGCCGGCGCCGCATGGCGCGCCCTTAATGACGAGGACCATCCAGCGCGCGAGTAGGCGGGTTCTCCCAGCCCTGCGTCAGCGCGACGCTCCCCCACGGAGGTTTCCTTCCTGCCGACAGCGCCGGCCAAGGCTTGTCTTGCCGGCACTGTCCCGACATACTTTACGCGCGTCAGACGCGTGGGTGGGAAATGACTGCAACAGCCTTGATCCTCGAAAACGATCGCTACATGCGTCGCCTCATGTGCAATCTTCTCAAGGAGCGTGGAATAGGTTCGACGCCCACGCAAACCGTCGACGAGGCGCTACGAGCGGCTGAAGGCCAGCAGTTCGACGTTGCGCTGGTGGACATCGGGCTGGACGAGGGAAGCGGCCTCGATCTGGTGCGTCATCTTCGCTCGGATACGACCAGCCGTAACAGGGCGGTCCCCATCCTGATCGTATCTGGAAACAATCACAGAGGCGCTATCCTGGAATCACGCGACTGCGGCGTTGATGCCTATTTGGTGAAGCCGCTCTCGGCGTCGGCCCTCATGGCGAAGGTGGATCACGTCATGACACACCGGCGCGCTATCGTCAGCTCGCCAGGCTATTTCGGACCTGACCGAAGACGCGAACGCGCGGACCCGTATTCCGGGCCCGAACGCCGGTCTGTCGCGTATTACCTTTAAGTCCGCTGGCGGGCGGCGCAGCCCGCCCGGCCTGGAACGCTGAAAAGCACTGTCGATGTCAACCACCGCTCCTGTTTCAACGCCATCACTCGCAAGCGCGCTGGAAGCGCGGCGCGACACGCTGCAACTGTCTGACCAGGACCGGGCGCTTCTGCTGGAAACCGTGGATCGCGTCGCGCCCCACTGGCCGGCATTTCTTGATCGTCTCTATGAGCGCTTGGGGCGTCACCCCGAGACCAGCATCCTTCTTCAGAATCCTGAGGTCGTAACCCGACTGAAAGCCCACCAGCTGGCGTACCTGCGCACGCTGTTCACTTCGGCGCATGACGATGAACATGCCAGCCAGCTCATCCGCTTGGGTCATACTCACTACCGTATGCGTGTGACGCCGGACTGGTACATTTCCACGTATGCACATTTTCTCTGTGACCACATCGATCTCATAGCCGACCACGAGCTGCTGTCGTCGAACTCCATTGCTGTCACTAACGCCCTCATACGTTCGGTGTTCTATGACATCGCACTGGTTCTCGACGCCTATGGTGCAGGCGAAGCGGAGGCCGTTTCTCGCCGCCACGCCGAATTGGTCAGACCGCCTTCGGCTGCCCCCGCTCCCATGAACCTCCGACCGACGCCCCCGCCGTTGCCGCCGTCCGTTCCCACAAGCACGCGTCTTCGGGTGTCGGGCGCGCGCGTGACTGAGCGCAAGACGTTTCTGGGAATCGACGCCGAGGCCGGCGATGCGCTCGCGCGCATTCAACCCCAGCTTGCCGCGACAATCCCGACGATCCTGTCGGACTTCTACGACTTCATCACCTCCGAGCAGAACGTCTCCCACCTCCTGCCGGTAGAGGCAGTCGAGCGGCTCAAGTCACAAGTGACCTCTTACTGGCACGAGCTCAGCCGCACCGACTACGGTCGCCCTTACGCGGCTTCGCGCGCGCGTGTGGGCGTCATCCACGAGCGCATCGGCCTCAGCCTGCAATGGTATCTCAGCGCATTGGCGCGCCAACTCGTCACCCTTATTCAGAACGTGCAGCCGGGCTCGTCGGAGATCAAAGCTCTCCTGCGCACGATATTTTTCGACATCTCGTTTGTCATCGACGCCTATATGGATGCGCGCATCGAGACGCTCTTGCGCACGGATGGCTTCGCCAATGAGCTGATTGCAGGCTTGACCGCCGCCGTCGCCGTCGTTGATCCGGCTGGTCGGGTGGTTTCTGCAAATCCCGCAATGGTGGATCTCGTCCCAGGCTCCGCAGCGCTGCTTTACCAGATGCCGATCTCATCGGCCGTTCCCCTCGTCGAGATCGACGCCGTGCTGAGCCGGGTCTCGGAGCAGAACCAGAAGGCGGTCGCGTTCGGCTTTATCGGGCGCCATCAATACAAGATCATGGCCCTCAAGCTCACAGACCGGCCAGGGATTCCAGCGGGCAGTTGCGCCCTCATTCTCGAAGATGTCTCTGATGTCTTGCGCATGGCGCAAAAAGGAGAAGAAGCGCAGCGAGATGTTGATGGCCTGCTCGCGGGCACCAATGCAGTTATCTTCCAGACTGATCCCGGGTTGGTCACCATCCGCTCGATCTCCAGGCCGGTCCTGGCGCTGACTGGATTTCGCGACATCTACTTCCTTGGTCGCAGTAACACCTGGATGGATCTGATCCATCAGGATGACCGCCAGCAGGTTCGCATGGCCACCCAGTCTCTGCGACCGGGTGCATCGACAGCCATCGTCTATCGGATTCGTACGGAATCGGGCGACGAGAAGTGGGTTCGCAGCCACGTCACGCGTTTGGCTGACGAATCCGGATGCGTCTTCGACTACTGGGCAAGCGTCGATATCACCGCCGAGCGGTACGCTGTAGAACTTCGACATGAGCGTGACAAAGCGATCAGTAGTGCTGCCAGCAGGCTCGAGCTTTTGACGCATGTGAGCCACGAAATCCGCACGCCCCTGGGCGTTATCCAGGGCTTGTCGGAGCTTTTGCTCAAGAGCGAGGGAGGCGACAGGCAGCGCGATCTTCTTGAGGACATGGCCGGCGCATCCGGGCAACTTCAGCTGCTAGCGCGCGACATGCTTGAGCTGGCGCGCATCGATCACGGGTCCATCACCATCCATCCTTCCTGGTTCCTCGCCGAGCTCGTCATCGATCAGGCCATCGCGGAGGCGCGTTCGGCCCTCGAGGATCACCGAACGCCTGTCGCCAAAATAATGGCTCCCGCCCTGAAGGTGTGGGCTGATCCACTCCGCTTTCACCAGATCGTCCAGAACCTTGTATCCAACGCTTTGAAGTACGGCGGCGAAAGCGGATCTGTGGCTATTTCCCTCGCACTCGAACAAGACCGGCTCCTGATGCAGGTGTCCGATATCGGGTCCGGGTTCTCATCGGAGGTTATCGATCGCGCGTTCGACCGCTTTCCGATCCATGGGCCTGCCGTTTCGGGAACGCGCGCCGCCGGGGTGGGCCTGTCCCTGGTCAAACAGCTTGTCGAGGGACATGGCGGGCGAGTTGGCGTTCGAAGCACGCCCGGAATTGAGACCCAGATCTGGATCGAGCTACCGTTGGAAAGTGCAGGCGGCGAGCAACCGGGTCCAGTCCACCTTGGCGAGGGTGATCACGGGCCGCTAGACCCGGACCAGATCTTCTAGCTGATGGTCCGAGCGCCGTGTGGTCCCGGTTTCAATTGAAGGGGCCGTCGCGTGATTGACCTGCGCAAAAGCCAACTTGCGGAGCTAGCCCAGGACGACTTTCAGCGAACAACCGCCACATTCTGCGCGCGCACCTGTCGCGCTCCCCAGCTATTCAATCCGTGTCACGCTGAGGTCACATTCAAAACGGAAACACCCCGAAACGGGAGGGGCCGTGAGAGAACGTTGTGATACGGCAATGCAGTCTACTGCTCTGATGTCCCGATATTTTTGATGAAAAACCAATCGCGTAGGTTCTCTGTTGCCCCGATGATGGACTGGACGGACCGGAATTGCCGGGCTTTCCATCGTCATCTGTCACGCCATGCCTTGCTCTATACTGAGATGGTCACCGCCGACGCGGTCATTCACGGGCAGCGGGATCGGCTGCTGGGCTTTGATCCGATCGAGCAGCCCGTCGCGTTGCAGCTCGGTGGCTCCGAGCCGGAAAAGCTGGCGGAGGCGGCGCGCATCGGCGTGGCCTATGGCTATATCGAGATCAACCTCAATGTCGGCTGTCCGTCGGAGCGCGTGCAGTCGGGCGCATTCGGCGCCTGCCTCATGCGCGAGCCCAACCTCGTTGCCGACTGCCTCACCGCCATGCGCGAAGCTGCCAGACACGAGGGAAAGAGCGTGCCGGTCACGATCAAGCATCGTCTCGGCGTCGATGATGATGATCCGCGCGAGCGCCTGTTCTCCTTCGTCGAGACACAGGCGAAGGCAGGCACAACCTCCTTCACCGTCCATGCACGCAAGGCATGGCTGAAGGGGCTCAGCCCGAAAGAGAACCGCGAAATTCCACCGCTCGACTACGAGATCGTCGCCGAGCTGAAACGCGCGTATCCAGATCTCGAGATCATCCTCAATGGCGGCATCGCCGATCTCGACACCGCGCTGCGTGAACTCCCGCGCGTCGATGGAGTCATGCTCGGCCGCGCCGCCTATCACGAGCCGTATCTCCTGCTCGGCGTCGACAGCCGCATCTTTGGCGACGACACGCCGCAACGCACAGCCGACCAGGCCGCGCGCGACTTCCGCCCGTGGATCATCGCGCGACTGGAAGAGGGCGCAGTGCTCCACTCCATCACCCGCCACATGCTCGGCCTCTTCTCTGGCCGCCCCGGCGCTCGCCAATGGCGCCGCATCCTCTCCGAAAAAGCCCCCGGCGCCCGCGGCGCGCAATCGATCACAATTTACGACGAAGCGCTTGCCGCCTTGAGCCCTGCACATGCCCTTGCCAGCTGATGGGCTTGAGGTGGTTTACGTCCACCTGCCTCCGGGAGGCCCCTTGCCGGAATGGACGCATCGCAGGCCGTTCAACGCCGTAGTGGTTGTGACAACCGCTGTTTCGGAAGACTGGCAGGGTCTCGTAAGCGATTGGCTGGTGAGATCGGGCTGCCTCTACATGATGGCGTGGGGCGTGGAGTGCTCGTCCTGGGATGACTCCGTCGACTACGCCACGCTCTCGCTTCACGATTTCAAGGACATCCCGCCGGAGTCGTTTGTTATGACGACATGGCACGAAGATGATCCTCTGGAAGAAGCCTTCTGGTACGCGCTGTTCGTGGGAAATTTGACTTACGGCGACAAGCTCCTCGATCTGACCCTGATCTTGGACATCGGAGACAAGGAGCGCGGCGCCGAGTTACTTGCGCTGTTCGATCAATCGCGGGATTTGGCGAAGCGTTCGCCCGACTGAACCTACTCGTGAATGATGATCGCTTGCGCGGTCACGTCCCAGCCGTCGAGGCGGTTGAGGAAGCTCATGCCGAGCAGCGAGTGCTCAAGCCCTTCCTCGATCACGACAGCCGATACGTTCTTCACCGTGACGCCGTCGATGGTGATCGCGTCCAGCACGGTGGTCGCCGCCTTCACGCGGCCGGCGGCGGTGCGTACTTCGGCATTGCGCTGGAGGTTGTCAGTATCGATGCCCAGCCGCCGCGCATCGCGCTTGCTCAGCGCTACGAGGCTCGCGCCGGTATCGACCAGGAACTTCACCGGCTGGTTGTTGACCCGCGCCGTCGCCCAGTAGTGCCCATCGCCTTCCTTGCGCAGGGAGGCTGTGCGAATCTGGTGCGATGAAATCACCGGCAACGCTTCCGGCTCGATCGAGGCTTCTTCCGCCAGCGCGGGCTTCGCATCGACGCGCATATTCATCGTGTCCCGCAGAGCCACGAGGCCGAGGGCCGCAGCGCCAAACAGCGCCAGAGCAGGAAACAGGGCCTTCCGCACCGACCAAGACTCCCCAAGGGACGTCACGACACAGTTCTTCTAGCAGAAAATCCTCTAGCAAAGAACAAACGGACAGCAGCCCATATTCTTTAGCCTTGGCGCTCTTTTTGCCGGATTTGCCCGATCAGCCCAGTTTTCCCGAAGCTTTCAGCGCATCCATGCGCGCGGACAGGGCGACCATCACGGCATCCCGCTCGGGATCGCTCAGCCGCGCCCAGCGCGCGATCTCGCCCAAAGTCCGGCCGCAGCCCAGACAATTGCCGCTGGCGCCGTCGACGACGCAGACCTTCACGCAGGGGGTTTTGATCGGTTGGAGCATCTCGGCTCTCATATAACCCCAATTCCCACCAATTGCAGCTTGACGTTGCGGCAATGCGACCTCGCGTCCGAAGGGCTTTACGCTTGACGTACCTCAGGTAAACCGGAGCATAGCCAACTAGAATTCATGACGAAGCGTCCATGACGCTACGTCAACCATAGTCGCCCGGAGACCGCCATGGACCTGAGCTTCACCCCCGAAGACATCGCCTTCCGTCAGGAAGTTCGCACCTGGCTCGAAAGTGACTACCCGGAAGAGCTGCGCGGCAAATTCTCGCGCGATGAATATTCGAAGGAAGACTTCCTCCTCTGGCAGCGAACGCTGTTCGCCCGCGGCTGGGGTGCTCCCGCCTGGCCGAAGGCATACGGCGGCACGGGCTGGACGTCGGTGCAGAAGTTCATCTTCCAGGAAGAATGCGCCCGCGCTGAAACCCTGCCGATCCCGCCCTTCGGCATGTCGATGCTCGCGCCCGTTCTGATGGCCTTCGCCTCGGAAGAGCAGAAAGCGCACTACCTCCCGCGCATCGTCAACGGCACGGACTTCTGGTGCCAGGGCTATTCCGAACCCGGCGCCGGCTCCGACCTAGCATCGCTGAAAACCAAAGCCGAGCGCGTCGGCGACCATTACGTCATCAACGGCCAGAAAACCTGGACCACGCTCGGCCACTTCGCTGACTGGATCTTCGTCCTCTGCCGCACCGACCCGGCGGCCAAGAAACCGCAGGAAGGCATCTCCTTCATCCTCGTCGACATGAAGACGCCCGGCGTCGAAGTCCGTCCGATCATCACCATGGATGGCGGCCACGAGGTCAACGAGACCTGGTTCACCGACGTCAAAGTCCCGGTCGCCAACCTCGTCGGCAAAGAGAATGAGGGCTGGACCTACGCGAAATACCTTCTGGCTCACGAGCGCACCGGCATCGCCGGCGTCGCCCGCTCCAAGAAGGGCATCGAGCGCCTGCGCGAGATTGCGTCCGTCGAACTCGACCAGGGCGAGCCGATCATCCGCAACCCGGACTTCGCCAAGAAGATCTCCGAACTCGAGATCGACCTGTCGGCCCTCGAATTCACCGAGCTCCGCACGCTCGCGCGCGAAGCTCAGGGCAAAGGCCCCGGCCCGGAATCCTCGATCCTGAAAATCAAAGGCACCGAGATCCAGCAGCGCATCACCGAGCTCACGCTCGAAGCTGTCGGCGTCTATGGCGCGCCTTACTTCCGCGGCTTCCCGCAGGACGGCGACAACCAGCATCCGATCGGGCCTGAGTACGCTCACCTGACCGCGCCGATGTACGCCAACATGCGCAAGACCTCGATCTACGGCGGCTCCAACGAGATCCAGCACAACATCATCGCGAAGATGGTGCTGGGCCTCTAGCCAGGTCGCGGGGCCGGGGGCGATATAATCGCGCCCCGGTCCGTGCTACCCTCCCTCAATAACAACCCCCGTCAGAGGGGATAAAAAGGGAGAACGACCCATGACCGCAGCTGCACCCGCGAAAGCATCAAACGCCGGCAATTTCCTCAACTTCGCGATCTGGCTTCTGATCACCATCCTCTCCGTCGGCGTCGGCGGATACGCGCTCTTCCTCACCTTCACCGGCTTCCAGCACCTCGGCCTGAAGAACCCGATGCTCCATCCCTTCGGCCTCGAAACGCATATCGCCGCTTCCGGCTTCGCGATGATCCTGGGCGCCTTCCAGTTCTCCAAGACGCTCCGCCGCAAGGCGCCGCTCGTCCATCGCTGGATGGGCTATGGCTACGTCCTCGCCTGCGTGGTGGGCGGCATTGCCGGCGGCCTGATCGCGCTGTCCTCGGTTGCCGGTCCCATCGCCGGCTGGGGCTTCTTCGTCCTCGCCATTCTCTGGGTGCCGTTCACGCTGCTGGCGCTTCGCGCCGCCATGCGCAAGGACTTCGCCTCGCACGAGCGCTGGATGATCCGCTCTTTCGCGCTCACCTTCGGCGCAGTCACCCTGCGCATTTACCTCCCCATCGCCTCCATGATGAGCGACGGATTCCCGCTTGAGGCGTATCGCATCATCGCCTGGGCTGCCTGGGTCCCGAACCTCATCGTCGCCGAACTCTTCATCGCCTCCCTCCGTAAGCCGCGCCGGCCGAAGGTGGGGGCGACGCCCACGCCCGCCTGATCACAGTTGCAAGAAAGAAATGGCGGCCTAGAAGGGTCGCAAGGAGAACTCGCCCATGGATTTCAGCTTCACTTCCGAACAGGACATGCTGCGCGACACGGTCGCCAAGCTGGTTGCCCAACAGTACGACTTCGATACGCGCCGCAAGGTCGCCAAATCCGAAGCCGGCTGGCGTCCGGAAATGTGGGCGCAGTTCGCTGAGCTGGGTCTCCTCGGCGCCTCCTTCTCCGAAGAAGAGGGCGGCTTCGGCGGCGGCCCGATCGAGGCGATGATCGTCTCCGAAGAATTCGGCAAAGGCCTCGTGATCGAGCCCTACCTGCAAACCGTCATCATCGGCGGCAACTTCCTCCGCCACGGCGGCACCGCCGCGCAAAAAGACCAACACATCGCCGGCCTGATCGGCGGCGAGAGCATCTTCGCCTTCGCCTACTCCGAGCCGAAGTCTCGCTACGACCTCAACGACGTCTCGACCACCGCGAAGAAAGAAGGCGCGGGCTACACGCTCAACGGCCACAAGGCCGTCGTCATCGGCGCCCCCTTCGCCAACCACCTCTTCGTCACCGCCCGCACCTCCGGCGGCCAGCGCGACAAGTCGGGCATCACCGTCTTCCTCGTGCCGAAAAACGCCAAGGGCGTCTCGACCCGCGACTACCCGACGGTCGACGGCCTGCGCGCCTCGGAAGTCTACTTCGAAAACGTCACCGTCGGCGCTGACGCCGTCGTGGGCGAAGTCGACAACGGCCTGCCGCTCATCGAAAAAGTCGTCGACTACGCGATCGCCTCGCTCTGCGCCGAAGCCTGCGGCGGCTTCAAGGTTCTCAACGAAGCCACCATCACCTACGCCAAACAGCGCAAGCAGTTCGGCCAGCCGATCGCCAACTTCCAGGTTCTGCAACACCGCATGGTCGACATGTTCATGGCCGCCGAACAGGCGATCTCCATGACCTACATGGTGACGCTGAAACTCGACGAAGCCGACAAGGCCCGCAAGCTCGCCGCCTCCGGCGCGAAAGTGCAGATCGGCAAGGCCGCCAAACTCATCAGCCAGGACGCCGTCCAGATCCACGGCGGCATGGGCATGACCGACGAACTCAATGTCGGCCACTTCTTCAAGCGCGCCACCATGATCGAAAGCCAGTTCGGCAACACCGACTGGCACCTCCGCCGCTATACCGAACTCTCGAACATCTGAGCGTGTTGAGCTCGGACGTGTGGAACGGCCCGCTGGAAACAGCGGGCTTTTTCATGTCCGCAAATGACCACGCTTTGTAGTGTTCATTTCCACGAACACCCACCCGTAGGTGCATCAAAGATGCACCGCGCCCCACACACCACCCCCTCCATCGTCATTCCCGCGAAAGCGGGAACCCAGGGGCCGCAATCACCAGCGCCAATTCATCGTCCCGCTCATCCCGGCGTAAGCCGGGACGAGCGGTGGATGGGTGAAAGTGGGGGACGGCGGTGGTGCAGAACTGCAGGACAGCGAAATAATCCCGCGAACAAACTCA
>DAINAT010000001.1:0-137988 GCA_036733305.1 Hyphomonadaceae bacterium | reverse complement strand
GTGCAAGGACGTCTCCTGGACCTCCCTCATGTTGGTGCGGGGGTAGTATAGGCTCAGGTCAGGGCCCCGTGGATTCTGCGCGGTTCCATCCTACACTTTGGGCGCGTAGAACGTTGAGATTGTTCGGGGTGGTTTTTCTTCGTCCTACGAATCCGTCCCGCTCTATCCCCCATTTGCGCATCGCGCAGCGTGGGGACGTAGGGTGCATCTTGATGCACCGGGGATCGGTCACGGTGCATCAAGATGCACCCTACTTAGTGGATGTGGCTCTGGGTCCCGACTTGCGTCGGGAGGAGCGGAACAATGAATGTGCATGGGTGGTTGGTGTTGGTCGACCCCCGCCTGTCCTCCCCCTTTTAGGGGGAGGGACCCTGCAGCATTGCCGCCCTCCGTTGAGAGGTAAGTTCATGCAACGCGGTTCCTCCCCCCTAAAAGGGGGAGGACAGGTGGGGGTCGGGTTGGACGGAGATATAACGGTGAGCGGCGCGCTATCGCGCTTGTTGCTCAGGCCGGCGTGTAGGTCAGGCCCATGGCTTCGATGACACCCTTGATGTGGGCGGCTGCCTCTGGAGTCGGGCCGGCGTAGTCGCCCGTGCCGGGTTGGTTGCCGATGTAGCCGATGTCGGCCCAGCCTTCTCTTGTGGTGAAGTAGGCGCCGAGGGTGAGCACGCGCATGCGGTTGAAGAATTGCGCGGGGAGTTCGAGGCCGGGCTTCACTTTGTCCTTGAAGGCGATGTCGTCGAGGATGAGTTTCTGCGCGCCGACATCTGCGTTGGCGAAGACGACGCCGTTGCGGGTCTTGCTCTCGCTGTCGAGCCAGGCGAGGCCCGGGATGATCAGCTTGCGATCTTCGTGTTGATCCGGGTAAGGCGCGCTGACCCATTCGTTGATGAAGGCGGGGACGCCAACTTTTGACGGCGCGGGAGCGTCGCCCTCTGCGGGCAGGATGAGGTCTGCGAGTTTTGCGGCGGCTGCGAGTTCAACCTGCGTCATGGTGAGCGGCCACGGAACGACCGGGTTGATCAGATCGGGATCGACGCCGATGCCCTGCGCCTTGATGGCGGCGACTTCGGGCCAGGTGAGGCCCTTGGCCTGATCACCGCAGGCGGCGAGCTGGCCGACGGCCATGGCGCCAGCGAGCCATTTCAGGGTCACGCGGCGATCGATCATCACGATAGGAGACTTTGCGTCTGACATTGTCATTCCTCCTACAGCTCGCCCTTGCGCAGGCGCGCGGCGATGGATTCGGATGAGCGCATGGCGAGGGCCATGATCGAGAGCGTGGGGTTCTTGTGGGCCTTCGAGACGAAGACCGAACCGTCTGTGAGGTACAGATTATCGACGTCCCATGACTTGCCGTACTGGTTGACGACGCTGTCCTTCGCATCCTTGCCCATGCGGGCGGTGCCGACTTCGTGGATGATCTCGCCGCCTTTCGAGATGGCTTTGGTGGGTTCGGCGGGCTCTGCGGCGAGCGTGCCGCCGAGCTTGTCGATCAGGGCCTTCATGTTCTTCTGGAAGTGCGTGACCTGGTTCAGCTCGTGCTCGGACCAGGCGAAGGAGAATTTCAGCACAGGGATGCCGAACTTGTCTTTCGTGTTGGTGTCGATCTCGCAGAAAGACTTGGCGTTCGGGATCATCTCGCCGCGTTGGGTGAAGTTGATGCGCGAGCCGTAGCGGCGCTTTACGTCTGAGCGCAGCGAGGCGCCGTAGCCGTCGAGGCCGGAGCCGACGCCCATGCCGGGGTCGCCGAAGGAGCCGCCGATTTCGACGTGGTAGCCGCGTGGCGTGCCGGCTGTACCGTCTTTCACGCCCTTGTAGTCCCAGAAGGGGATGTAGGCGTGGAGGCCCATGGCGCCGTCTTCATTGTAACGCGGGCGGCCTTCGAGATTGGGGAAGTAGGCGTTCACGCTGGAGCCGACCGTATCCATCAGGTTGCGGCCGACCTGCCCGCTCGAGTTGGAGACGCCTTCGGCGCGGCCATTGGGCTTCGAGTTGAGGAGGATGCGGGCGGTCTCGCCGGTTGAAGCAGCGATGATGACGACGCGGCCCTTGGCTTCCTTGTGGGCACCGGTGGCCTTGTCGATGTAGCGGACGCCGGTGGCTTTGCCCGAAGCGTCGAGGACGACTTCGTAGACCATCGCGCCGGTTGCGAGCGTGAGCTTGCCGGTGGCTTTGGCCCAGG
Source organism: Hyphomonadaceae bacterium (assembly GCA_036733305.1). Lineage (GTDB taxonomy): Bacteria > Pseudomonadota > Alphaproteobacteria > Caulobacterales > Hyphomonadaceae > UBA7672. Next base: position 135,803 of record DAINAT010000001.1, on the reverse strand, counting down.
GGATCAACGAGGTGGTGGTCTGGAAGGCGGCGCCGATGCCGCAGCCACGGCCGCAGCCTGAGGCCCAGTAGCAGGGCGAGCGCTCGTCGATCTTTTTCGTGAGGATGGCGCGGCGTGCGGGGACGACGGGGATGTTGATGGCGTCGCCGCCGGCCTTGAGGAAGGTTTCCCAGACGCGGAATTTCGGCGGCGGTTGCAGCACGCCGGGGCCGGAGCTGGGATGGTTTTCGAGGCCGGTGTTGGTGCCGTAGACGCCGATCATCTTTTCGACGCGGTCGTAGAAGGGCGCGAGGTCTTTGTATTCGATGGGCCAGTCGACGCCGAGGCCGTCGCGGGTTTGCGGCTTGAAGTCGTACTCGCCCATGCGGAAGGAGTTGCGCGCCCAGTGATTGGTGCGGCCGCCGAGCATGCGCGAGCGCCACCACATGAACTCCGAGCCTTCGCTCATCGTGTAGGGCTCGCCGGGCATCTGCCAGCCGCCATCGACGGTGGCGTCGTAGAAGCCGAACTCCTTATCGGGCGTGCCGACGCCGCGGAGGGGCGCGTCCATCGCCATATTCAGCATCGCTGCTTCATCAGGATGATAGTCCCTGCCCGCTTCCAGCATGAGCACGGAGGCGCCGGCTTTCGTCAGCACCCAGGCGGCCATGGCGCCGCCGGCGCCGGAGCCGACAACGACTGCATCATGAGGTTCGTCTGGCGTCATGGGATCAGCTCTCCAGCTTCGTGCTGAAGGCTTAGCGCGGTTTCCGCGATGCCGTCGATATTCACGCGGGTTGAGAGTGGTTCTCAGCTGGCCGTGATGTCGGCGAGGACCGAGAGGAACCAGCGGAAGCCGGGGTCGCGTTCGCGATCGGGGTGGAAGATGACGCCGATATCGATGGGGGGCGTCGCGTGCGGCGGATCGAGGATCTGTATCTGATCCGTCAGGAATCCCTCCGCGAGTTTGCGGAGCGTGAGCGTGACGTGGTCCGACTGCGCGGCCATGGCGATGGCGTGCATGGTGTCGGTGACGATGGTGCTGGCGCCGGCGATCTTGCGGCGGTTGTGGCCGAGGCCGACTGCGCGGCTGGCGTCGCCGAGTTCGCGGCCTTCGTCGAAGAAGCGGCGAAGCTCGGGGTATTCAGGGCTGGCGACGCGGTTGAACTTCTCGATGAGGATGTGCCGCGCGTCGGCGAGCATCGCCAGGGTGAGCGGCGCGTGGATGTCGGGATGGCCGCGGCGGGCGATCCAGACCATGCGGTCGCTGAGCAGGCGGCGGAATTCGAGCCGGCCGGTGGCGTTGACGGGAATGCCGAAGGTCATGTCCAGTCGGCCGTGTTCGACATCGTCGGGCGACTGGTCCTCGATGCGGCGCAGGCGGAGGCGGACGCCGGGGGCAATGCGCGCGAGGTGCTCGATCACGCGGGGCAGCAGGACGACGACGGGATAAGAGCCACAGGCAATGACGAACTCGCGCTCGGCCGTGGCGGGGTCGAACTCATCGCGGTTGAGGGCGTCGCGGAGGGTGTCCATCGAGCCGCGGACGCGGCGGCCGACGTCAATGGCGTAGGCGGTGGGGGCGAGGCCTCCTCCGCGGCGTTCGAACAGGGGGTCGCCGAGGGCGGTGCGGAGGCGGCCGAGGGCATGGCTGACGGCGGAGGGCGTAAGGGCCAATTCTTCCGCGGCGCGAGAAACAGAGCCGTTATCCAGCAGCGCGAGGAGCACGCGGAACAGGTTTAGGTCGAGATTTTTGAACTGAATTGGATTCATGCTGCAGGTGCACAGATATCATTTGGTTCAAACGGCATGTCAACCTATCTCGTGGAAGATGGAACGCGCGGCCTGGCCGCCGAACCGAATTCATAACGAGGCATGGTGATGGACGGCTCATTCGATCGCGATGGCGAGCGCAATGGCGTAGCGGCGGCTGCGGCAGCACCCGCTAAGAAGGCGGGTGTTTCTCCGAAGACGCGCCGGCTGGCGCTGATGATCGGGCCGCCGGTGGTGATCGCGATCATTGCGGGCATCTGGGTGATGATGTCGGCGGGGTATGTCTCGACGGACAATGCGCAGATTTCTGCGGCGCGGGCGCCGATCGTGTCCAGCGTGCGGGCGCGGGTGACCGAGGTGTTGGTTACCGAGAACCAGACCGTGAAGAAGGGCGATGAACTGGTGCGGCTGGATGGCGGTGATTTTGCCATCAATGTTGCGCAGGCCGAGGCCAAGCTGGCGGCGGCGCGGCTGCAGGTGGATGCGTTGCGGGCGTCGTATCGCAAGTCGGCGGCGGATGTGCGGACGGCGGGGACGGAAACCGCATTCGCCAAGAGCGAGCTGGAGCGGCAGGACAATCTGTTCAAGGCGGGGCTGATCTCGCAGCAGGATCTCGACAAGGCGCGCAACGCTTCGGATCTGGCGCAGCGCAATCAGTCGGCGGCGAATGAGGGGCTGGCGAATACGCTGGCGAACCTTGGCGGCTCTCCGAATATCGAGACAGCCAAGCACCCGCTGGTGATGCAGGCGCAGGCTTCGCTGGATCAGGCGAACAGCGATCTGTCGGATACATCGATCAAGGCGCCGGCGGATGGCGTGGTGACGCGCGTGAGCCAGTTGCAGCCGGGATCTTACGTGCAGCCGTCGCAGACGATGTTCTGGATCATCTCGGGCAAGCCGTGGGTGGATGCGGCGTTCAAGGAGAACCAGCTGGCGGATCTGCGTCCGGGGCAGCCGGTGACGGTGCATGTCGATGCGTTCCCGAATGCTCACCTTACCGGCCATGTGGTGAGCTTCTCGCCGGGCACGGGGTCGAGCTTTGCGGTGCTGCCGGCGGAGAATGCTTCGGGCAACTGGGTGCGTGTTGTGCAGCGCCTGAACGTGCGGATCGAACTCGATAACCCGCCGCCGGACGTGCAGCTGGCCGTTGGCCTGTCTGCGACGGCGACCGTGGATACGCGCAAGAAGAGTTAGACCATGGAAGACGGCATTCCAGTTACGCCGACGGCGTCAGCCGGAACGGCCTATGGCGAATATCCCGAGCCGGGTCGCCGTGCGCTGATCACGCTGGGCGTCGTGCTGACCACGCTGATGACGTCGATCGACGGCACGATCGCCAACACGGTGCTGCCGCAGATTCGCGGATCGGTGTCGGCGTCGGACGACGAGATCCTGTGGGTGCTGACGTCGTTCATCCTGGCGTCGACGATTGTGACGCCGGCGATTGGCTGGCTTGAGCGGACGGTCGGGCGGCGAAATCTCCTGCTGTTTGCGCTGGTGGGCTTCACGCTCGCATCCGTGCTGTGTGGCATTGCGACCGGTATTGTCGAGCTGGTGTTCTACCGCGTTCTGCAGGGCGCGACGGCGGCTGTGTTCATTCCGCTGTCGCAGGCGATCCTGCTCGACATCAACCCGCCGAAAGACCATGCGCGGGCCATGTCGCTGTGGGGCATGGGCGCTGTTCTCGGGCCGATCATCGGGCCGATCCTTGGCGGCTGGCTGACCGATCAGCTGAACTGGCGCTGGGTGTTCTTCATCAACATTCCGATCGCGATCGTCGGCTTCCTGATCATGGCGGCAACGCTGCCCAAGCGCGCGACGCGGGGCAAACACAAGTTCGATGGGTTTGGTTTCATCGTTCTGGTGGTTGGCCTTGTCGGCCTGCAGCTGGTGCTGGATCGGGGTCCGAGCGCGGAGTGGTTCTCGTCCACAGAGATCTGGATCTACCTCGCCCTGTGTGTCGTGGGCTTCTGGATGTTCTTCGTCCACATCTTCACGAGCGAGCGCCCGATCATCCATCCTTCGATCCTGACGGACCGAAACTACCTGCTTGGATCAGGCATGATCCTGCTGATCGGCGTGTTGATGTTTGCGGGCATGGCGTTGCTGCCGACACTGATGCAGGGGCTGCTGGGCTATCCGGTGCTGACGGCGGGACTGACACAGGCTTCGCGTGGCGTGGGCACGTTCGTATCGATGTTCCTTGTCGGGCGCTTGTCGGGCAAGATCGACAACCGGATGCTGATCCTGATCGGGATCAGCCTGACCGGGTTTTCCTATTGGCAAATGTCGCAGTTCTCGCTCGACATGGACCAGACGCCGATCATCGTATCCGGCCTGTTCCAGGGGCTGGGCCTTGGGCTTGTCTTCGTGCCGCTGATGGGGATCGCGTTCACGACGATCAAACCAGCGCTGCGCACCGAGGCGGCTTCGTTCTTCACGCTGATCCGTAATATCGGGTCGAGCCTTGGCATTTCGATCGTTGGCGTTCTGCAGATCTACAACTCGAAAGTCGCCGCCGCGACGATGGCCGAGCATGTGACGCCGGACAATCTGAACCTTGCCGCTGACATGCCGGGCGTTGATCTGAGCACGGCTGCGGGTCAGGCCATGATGAGCGGCATGATCCACCGGCAATCCGCGCTGATCGCCTATATCGACAGCTTCCACATGCTGTTCCTGATGAGTGTTGCGATCATCCCCCTTCTCTTCCTGTTGCGTACGAAACGAGCTTCCAATGCTTAAGCAAACTCTTCTTGCAGGGCTAAGCCTTCTGGCCGTCACGGCCTGCACCACGGTTGGGCCGAGCTTCCAGCAGCCGATGGCGGCTGCCGATGTGGCGAACTATGCGATGGCGGGTGATCCGGCGGGCGCATCGGTTGCCTCGCTTGGATCAAGCAGCGCGGGCGCGACGCAGTGGTGGACGGCGTTCAATTCGGCCGAGCTGAATGCGCTGGTCGATCAGGCGCTGAAGGGCAATCCGACATTGCAGCAGGCCGATGCTGCGCTGGTTCGCGTGCGCGAGCTGGAGCGGGCGCAGCGCGGCGAGAACGGGCTGCAAGTGAATGCCAGCGGCGATGCGCAGCGTGAGCGGATCAACACGGCGTCGTTCGGGATCGATGGTTTCCCGAGCCCGACGATCAATGTGTTTTCGGTGGGCACCGGGCTGAAATACGATCTCGATCTGTGGGGCGGTGAACGCCGCAAGGACGAGACGGCGGCGGCGCGCACCGAAGCCCAGCGGCAGCGGGCAGATGCGGCTTATCTCAACCTGACGGGCGCTGTAGTGTCTCGCGCCATTGAGTTGGCGAGTTTGCGGGCGCAGCTGGTTGCGCTGGATGGCATCATCAAGGTCGACAATGAGACGATCGGCATGATCCAGCGCGGCATACAGGCAGGTGGCGTGCCGGCATCGGCGGTGAACCCGGCTGAGGCGCAGCTGGCGGAAGATCAGGCGCGGCGGCCTGCCCTGCAACGTCGCATTGCGACGACGCGGCATGCGCTGGCGTTGCTGGTGGGTCAGGCGCCGTCGAACTGGAGCGCGCCGGATGTTGATCTCAGCGAGCTGAGCTTGCCGGCGGCTATTCCGGTGAACCTGCCTTCAGAGCTGGTGCGCAAGCGGCCGGATATTCTGGCGGCTGAGGCGGACCTTCATGCGGCGACGGCAGCGATCGGCGTGGCGGAAGCTGCGCGGTATCCGAACCTGTCGCTGGATGCGTCGTTCGTTCTGACGGCGCTGCATCCGGAGGATCTGTTCAAGTATGACTCGTCGGGCTGGTCTGTCGGGCCGTCGTTCACGGCGCCGTTGTTCAATGGTGGGTCGCTGAAGGCGCGGAGACAAGCCGCGGAGGCTGCGGCGAAGGAAGCGGATGCGGCTTACCGGCAGACTGTGCTGACGGCGTTCGTGCAGGTGTCTGATCTGTTGGCGGCGCTTTCGACCGATGGCGAGCTGCTGACGGCGCAGACGCGGGCGCGGGATGTGGCTGCGGAAAGCGCGCGGCTGGCGTCGCTCGGGTACGAGAATGGCGCGGGGTCGTTGATCCAGGTGATTGATGCGCAGCGGCAGTCTCAGCGGACGCAGCTGGCTTCGATCGAGGCTGAGGCGTTGCTGCGGGCGGATATGGCGGCGCTGTTTGTGGCGACGGCTTCGGATTGGCGTGGGGCGACGAGCGCGGAACGTTGAGATAGGTACAGCTCTATCTCCGCTCGTCCCGACTTACGTCGGGATGAGCGGAACAAGGTGCGCCGCCGGACTTGAAAATCATTGTCCCCCAAAGTCTTCACCCCGCTCCGCTTTGCGTGAGCGGGGCGTGGGTGGATTTCACAAAGCGGAGTGACTGCTCCCCTCGACCTTCCTAGGGGGCAAGCCGGCAGTAGGATGATCTCCGACACGGCGCATCAGGCGCTGCGCGAGCTGCTGATGCGGCCGCAGGGAGGGATCGATGAGACTGCTGTTGCTTGCAGGGTTGATTGCGGCGGCTACGCCGGCATTGGCACAGGAAGCGCCGAAGGAAGGCGCGGCTTACGTCAAGCCCAGGACGAGCTGGGGCGTGCCGGACCTGCAGGGGTTCTGGAGCAATACGTCGTTCACGACGATGCAGCGGACGGCGCTGACGACCAAGCTGGTGCTGAGCGATCATGACGCCGAGCAACTGACCAAGCGCAACACGTACACTGCGGCGCGGGCGGAAGAAGCTGGCGCATCCAAGGTGGACAAGGAGAGTTCCGACAAGCTGCTGGCGGACAAGAACCCGTCGCGTGGGTACAACACGTTCTGGATGGACCCGGGCGCGAGCTATGCGCGGGTGAAGGGGGAGTATCGCTCGTCGTGGATCACCTATCCGGCGGATGGGAAGATTCCCTACACGGATGCAGGCATCGCGGCGAACACGCGGGCGACGCACTTTGACGATTACGAAATCCGGCCGTTGCCGGAACGTTGCCTGATGAGCTTCACGGGCGGGGCTGGGCCGGTGATGAACAACGGGATGTACAACAACACGTATCAGATCGTGCAGTCGCCATCGTCTGTGATGATCCTGACGGAGATGATCCACGATGTGCGGGTGATCCCGATTGTGGCGTCTGCCGCTGAGGCGAAGCATGGGCCGGCGGCGATTCCGAAATGGGGCGGTGATGCGGTGGGCTGGTATGAGGGCGATACGCTGGTGGTAGAGACGGTGAACTCGCATCCGAAGCAGCGCTCATTCATTGGCCCCGGCGGGAAGGTGACGGAGCGGTATTCGCGCTGGTCGGATGGGCAGCTGTATTATGAGTTCAAGGTGGAAGATCCGAAGCTCTACAAGGAAGCGTGGGGCGGGGAGATGTCGCTGAACCACTCGGCTGAGCCGCTGTATGAGTATGCCTGCCATGAGGGGAATTACGCCCTGCCCGGCATTCTGGCCGGTGCGCGCAAGCTGGAACGCGAGGGGCGGCCGCATCCGCTGGAGAAGCCGATCTTTGCGGGTGTCGACATTCCTGATGGCGAGTAGCAACTCGCACTGAGTCTTCGAACAGATACGTGAAGCGCGGTTGGTCATGCCAGCCGCGCTTTCCGTTTCGGAACACTTGCTTGCCGTAGCGGGGCGCTTGGTAACGCGCACTTGGCAGCGTCTAGCGCGCAGCATCAACTATCCGGGGGAATTGCGGACGCACCCGCGAGTTTCGTTGGGCGGCCCTCAATTTTCGAAACGTCCGTATGCGGTTTTATCGCGGCAATACAAGCGACTGCTGGATGCCCTGTGGACGTGAGTTGGCTCACTGCGTGCTCACGAAGTGCGTGTGCAAAGTCATGCACGTTTCCTTGCTTGTGCAGTGCGAGCGGTGATTGCATCCGCCCTAACAACCGTTTGGCGGCACGAACCGCCTCGGACTGAACGCCGCTAACACATGCGGCATGGGGAGGATCACCATGAAGACGACTGCGCTTACAGGCGCCTCTGCGATCGCGTTGCTGATCGGCATCGGCTCGCTTCCACAAGCCCTTGCCCAGCAGACAGTTCAGACTGCGCCACAGGCGGAGGCGCGTGAGGAACAGCCTGACTCGCGGCGCGACGTGGTGGTGGTGACGGCGCAGAAGCGCGAGGAGACGGTTCAGGATATCGCGATCGCGGTGACGGCGGTGTCCTCCCAGACGCGCGAGGAGATCGGGCTCAACACGCTGACGGACTTCACGAACTTCGCGCCGGGCCTGACGTTCGCGGTCGCGACGGACCGGATCGGGATGCGGGGCGTCAACCGGAACTCCAACAGCTTCGGCATCCGCACGGGCGTGTCGAACTATGTGGACGGGGTTTATTATCCCTCCTCGATCATCGCGATCGCGTCGCGCCGGCCGATCATGGTGGAGCGGACCGAGGTGGTGCGCGGGCCGCAGGGAACGCTGTATGGCCGCGACTCCATCGGCGGCGCCATCAACCTGATCTCGAAGCGCCCGACGGATGAATTTTCAACGCAGCTGAATATCGGGGCGGGATCGTTCGAGACGATGAACGTCGATCTGTCCGTGTCGGGGCCGATCAATGACAGCCTGCGCTACCGCGTCGTCGGCTCGCGGGAATATCAGGGCGAAGGCTTCCTGACGAACGCCTCGGGGCTGGATTCGGAAGGCCTGCGGACCGACGGCTACAACTATGAAGTCCAGTTCGAAGGTGATCTCGGAGAGGACATCAGCTGGTTCCTGCGCTGGGGCCATGTTGGCTGGAAGAAGGCCGGCGCGCCGGGCGCGCGTACGACCGCGGGCGACCGGCAGGAATATGACCGGCGCTTCTTTGCAACCGGGGCAAGCGCCACGGCTCCAAACTCCGGCTACGGCTATAACCCCAATGCACTGAATATGCGGCAGGTTGGCTCGCTGACGGGCAACCCGGCGATCAACGATCCGTTTGCGTTCGGGTCCAACACGACAGGCGTCGCCAGCCTGACCGGCGGCAATGATGCGGCGCTGGAAGTCATCTGGGATGTCGGCAGCTTCGACCTCAAATATGTCGGCGGGTACGGCTTCTACAAATACAACTATTTCGCGGAAGGCGACGACACGGCCGTGACCTCGTACCAGGCGCGCGTCTATCCGACGACGGGGAACCCGGCAGGTACGCTGACCACGATCCTGCCCAGCCGGACGGTGGAATACAACGAGCAGCGTTCATGGTTCTCGAACGAGATCAACCTCGTCTCGACCTACGACGGACCGATTCAATTCATCGCGGGCCTCTATCAGTACCAGGAGAATTTCGGACAGCCGATCTACGTGTACTATGACGACCTCGTGCCGACGCCGTTCTCGAACCGCGCCATCATCAACCCGTTGACGGGTGGTGTTGCGGGCATCCTGCCCAACCAGCCGACGCCGACGCGGAATGGCCATGCCCTTTCGACGCTGACCGAGAATGGCGGTATCTCGAACTCCTATGGCGTGTTCACGCAGGCCGACTGGACGATCAATGACAACTTCAAACTGACGGGCGGTCTTCGTTATTCGAAGGACTATACGTGGCTGCAGGAACGCGGCCGCGCGATGTGCTATTACACCAGCACATGCGCGACAGGCACCGCCGCACAACCCGGCGTCGATATCACGGATAGCGCCTTCAGCGGTGTGAGCAGCCTTTATCCCAACGGCGCACCCGGCGTTGTAGACGCCACGGCGGCGAACCCGTCGGGCGCGTACACGGATTCTGACGGCAACCGCGTGCGCCGACTGGCCGATAGCTGGGAAGCTGTGACGGGGATGCTGCGTGTCGACTGGACGCCGAGCGACAACACGCTGGTGTTTGCCAACTACGCGCGCGGCTACAAAGGCGGCGGCTTCGGCACGGGTGGCGGCGCGTCGGTGTTCGCACCACTTCCGGAAGTCGACAAGGAACAGATCGACAGCTACGAAATCGGCTGGAAGCAGGACTTCCCCGAGCTCTACCTGACGATCAACACCGACCTCTATCTGTACGACTACAAGGGGTATCAGATCCCGAATGCGGTGATCCCGATCCCGGTGGCCGGACAGCCATCGCTGGCCTACACGGCCTTCCTCAACCTTCCGAAAGTGCAGACAACCGGCTTCGAGGTTGAGACGACATGGGCGCCGACGGAAGAGTTCCGCCTCTTCCTCAACTACGGCTACACCAATCCGGAGATCAAGGAAGCCAACGGTCTGGTGCACAGCGCGGACCCGCTTGCACGCCTGCCCGGGGCGACCCCGAGCGGCGCCGTTGTGAGCCCGCGTTACAACGCAGCGGGCCTGCTGGTTGACGGCCAGGTGGGCCAGGATCTGAAGGGCAACATTCTTCCCTTCAGCCCCAAGAACAAGGTTTCGTTGAACGCACTCTATACGTTCGACCTCGCCGAGATGGGCTCGCTGACGACGTCGGCATCCTATAACTGGCAGGACGGCACCTACTCCTCGATCTTCAATCGCGACGTCAACAAGACGCCGGAATGGGATCTGGTGAATGTGCGCGCGTTGTGGACGTCGGCCGATGGGCATTTCACGATCATCGGCTTCATCAACAATCTGTTCGACGACCTTCAGTTCGACGGCCGTTCGCAGGGACTGCGCCGCGCTGACACGACGGCGGCGGCCACTACGGCCGGCGGCGCGCAGACCTCCACGGCGCGGGTTATTCCGCAGACGCTGGCCTTCTGCGGATCGTCTGCGGCGACGACCATTCAGCCCAATGGCAATGGCGGGAATGGGTTCCTCGCAGAATCCTGCATGACGCAGAACGACCAGTATCGCATGCCGCGCTGGGCGGGCGTTGAACTGCAACTCAAGTTCTGAGCGTGGCCTACAACGGCGCTGGCGACAGCGCCGGGACTCCCTGGCAAATGAAAACCCCGGATCGATGAGATCCGGGGTCTTTTTTCGTGCCGCGTTGGGGCGACCTGTGCGGCTGCGATCTGGCTATTCGGCTGCGATCTGAGAGGCGGATTCCTGGCGGCCGGGAACGGACGACGACAGGCTATAGCCCTTCTCTTCGGTGCGCAGGACGCAGCCGGCCTGCGAGAGGCTATCGATCTTCTGGCGCAGGCGATAAACGTGCGTTTCGACCGTGTGCGAGTTGACCTTCGACGAATAGCCCCAAACTTCGACGAGCAGTTCCTGCTTGCTGACCGCGCGACCACGGGCGCGGAAGAGATAGCGCAGGACCTGCGTTTCCTTTTCCGTGAGCTGGATCGTCTGGCGATCGAGGCCGGTGATGATGCGGTCGGCCGGCTGGAACTCGCAGAGGCCGATGCGGATGACGGCGGTGGAGCTGGCTTCCGACGTGCGCAGGTGAGCACGGACGCGGGCGAGCAGGCTGGGGAAGCGGATCGGCTTGACGATGTAGTCGTTGCCGCCTGAGTCGAGACCGAGAATGGTGTCTGCATCCGAGCCCTGATCGCTGACGATAAGGATCGGCGTGAGCAGGCCGCGCTTGCGCAGAAGGCGGCAGGTGTCGCGGCCATCCATGTCCGGCAGATCGACACCAAGGATGATCAGATCGGCGCGCTGTGTGCGCACCATGGCGAGGCATTCCTCCGCCGTGGTGGCTGTGTGGACGATGAACTCGTGCGCTTCAAAGTGTCGGGCAAGGAATTCGTTAGCTGCGGCGTCGCCATCAATGATGAAGATGGTCTGCTGAAAAGCCATGGCAGGACCTCGATCAACCTAACGTTCGTTTGGTGACGCTATTGAGGATGAAAATTGCTTACGCGCAAGAGGCGCGCGTGCTTCCACGCAAGAAGATTTGGATAGAACCTGATCAAATTAGTACGATTGTGCGCGCGCGAAAAAGAGCACGCTAACGTTGTGCGGTTGCGAGCATAGGATCACGGCTGGAGGCTGTAGCCACCGCCCTCCGTGATGAGGAAGCGCGACACGCCGGGGTTCGGTTCGATCTTCTGGCGCAGGCGATACATGTGCGTCTCAAGCGTGTGAGTTGTGGCTTGCGAGTTGTGGCCCCACACCTCCGCCATCAGTTCCTCGCGCGGAACGGGCTTGCCGCCGGCTTTGTAAAGATGGCGAAGAATGTCGGTTTCCTTGTCCGTCAACCTGATCTTCCGCTGCGCTTCATCGATCAGCACTTTTGCTGACGGGCGGAACTCGTACGGGCCGAGATGGAAGGAGGCGTCGTCGCTCTGTTCGTGCGTGCGGATGTGCGCGCGGACGCGGGCGAGCAGAACGGGAAAGCGGACCGGCTTGGCGATGTAGTCGTTCGCACCTGCATCAAGACCGAGGATTGCATCGCTGTCGGTCGTCTGCCCCGTCAGCATCAGGATGGGGGCGAGGACTTTGTGCCTGCGGATGAGACGGCAAGCGTCGCGGCCATCCATGTCGGGCAGTTCGACATCGAGGATGATGATATCGGGCCGCGTTGATTCTGCCTTGTCGATGCCTTCCGCAGCGGTGGCGGCGTGTTCGACCTTGAAATCTTCCTGCAGATTGAATTGGCGGGCCAGCGCTTCGCGCAGATCCGTATCGTCTTCAATAAGCAGAATCGTCCGCTCGGCTTTCATGCCTGATTATCTCCTCCTGGGCCGTCCCGGCATCCTGAGCGGATGCTCTTGCGGTAACCAAACGGGCGATGCTTGCGCACGCGACGTCAGGTTCCGTCTGTAAGTACAGTGTCTCAGGTTTTCCGCTTCCAACCAAACACTTGTTTGCATGCTCGACAGGGCAATCGCCCCACGGCATGCTCAAGCCGTCGTGAGGAGACTGATAGTCCGCGGTCAGACGGGCGCCCTGCGACATGGGAGGAGTGCGGCGTAGGCCGCAAACGAGTGGCCATATGGCTGACACGTCGAACACGCCGCGTGAGAGCGAAGCGGAGCCGGGCGTTGCGCTTGCGTCTGCGCAGGGTTCGCGCGCGACGATGGTATCGGGCTTCTTCACCGGCGTGGCGGGGCAGCTGCTGCTCTATACAGTCGGGCTGATGTTGCTGATCGTCGTGCTGCTGTTTCCGCTGCTGATTTCGGAGCGACGCAACGAGTGGCTGGCTGGGCGCATTAACGTCGCCGAACTGATCGCCGCGGCGGCACAGTCGAGCCCGGAGCATCGCGCGAGCAACGAGTTCTCGCGGATTGCGCGGGACAGGTTGTTCATCCTGTCGATCATCGCGGACATCAAGGACAGGCGCGAGACGATCCTAGCGCCTTCACAGCCGATTACCGGAACGCCCGTGCGCATGGACTGGCCGGGCGACCGATCTCTGTGGTTTCCCGATACGGTTGCGCATTTCACGGCGCGCGAGGACCGGCACCTGCGGCTGTCGTTCAACCCGGAGCTGACGCCTTATGACGAGATGGAGGTGACGGTCTCTGAGGCGACGTTGCGAGAGGCGCTGATTGCACAATCGGGCGCGATCATTCTCAACGCCCTGCTCTTTGCCGTTCTGGCTGGAGCGATCGTCTATGTGACTGTTTACCGATTGATCGTGCGGCCAATGCAGGGAATTGCGGATTCGGTGACGCGCTTCTCAGAGGCGCCCGAGGCGACGCAGATCAAGCTGCCCTATGGGCAGAGCGATGAGATACGCCGTGTGACGGCTGCGCTGGAGACAATGCAGAAGACGGTGTCGCAGGCGTTGCGGCAGCGGAAGCGGCTGGCGGACCTTGGCGAGGCGGTGGCGAAGATCAGCCACGACCTGCGCAACTCGCTCTCGGCGGCGCAGGTGCTTTCGGATGGGTTGGCGGATTCGAACGATCCTCTGGTGCGCGATGCAGCGCCGCGGCTGGAGCGGGCGATCCAGCGGTCGATCACGCTGGCAGAGGCGACGCTGAAATACGGACGTTCGGAGACGCCGCTGCCAAATCTGCGCAGCGAGCCGTTCAGGTCTGCAATCGACGAGGCGATGGCGGAGGGAATTGCGGGTTGGCCCGGAGTGACTGTGCGCGTGACCTGCGATGAGAGCCTAGCAGTCATGGCGGACAGCGATCATTTGCACCGCATCATCACCAACCTCGTGAGGAACGCGTCCAGAGCGATTACCGGCCGCCCAACCGGCTATGACGCTGGCCTGATCACGGCGGAGGCGAGCCGGTCAGCTTCTGGCGACATCGTTACGCTGGTCATCACCGACAATGGTCCGGGCATACCGCGGCTGGTGATCACCAAGCTATTTCAACCGTTTTCAAAGGCCGGATCAGATGGCGGCACGGGGCTCGGGCTGGCGATTGCGCGAGAGCTTGCGCGGGGCATGGGGGGCGAGCTGTCGATGATTGCGAGCGGGCCTGACGGAACGTCATTCTCGCTGAACCTGCGTGCAGGATGACCCCTTCGGTCGCACAAAGATATGCCGCTATCGTGAAGCTCACCCCGGAGAAGAGAAAGAGTTTCCCCTCGCCTTTCAAGTTCTTGTAGCCTGTAAAAGAGACCGTGCTTCATGCGAGACGATCATTGACCAAGGCTACTGCCACCAGACGGGTTCAGCCTGTTGCTGAAGAAAGCAATGCGCGGCGCCAGGAAATCCTGCTGGTTGCATCGGACCTGTTTGCGCGACGTGGCTATGATGCGGTTGGCGTTCGCCAGATCGCGGATGCGGCGGGGATTCTCGGCGGGTCGCTGTATCACCACTTTCCGTCGAAGCGGGACCTCTATGTCGAGGTGCATGGCGCTGCACTGGCCGGGGCTGCGAGCCGGATGGAAGCGGAGATCGCAAAGCTGGACGATCCGTGGGAGCGGCTGGAGGCGGCTTGCCGCGTTCACCTGGCGGTGCAGGTCGACCCGGAGTCGGTGACCTTGCCGATGATGAGCGACATCTCGGCCATGTCGAGCGACATGCGCGAAGACCTGGTGAAGGCACGCGACCGGTTTGAGGTCATCTACAAGCAGCTGATCGCGGACCTGCCGCTGAATGCATCGATCGACCGCAGCATCTATCGTCTGTCGCTGGTGTCGCTGATCAATGCGGTTCCGATGTGGTATCGCACGGGCCGGCTGAGCGTGGCCGAGATCGCCGTGCAGATCGTGACGATCTTCCGCGCTTCGGCTGGGCCTGCGCCAAAGGCCAAGCCAGTGAAGCTGACGAAGGCCAGGAAGAAAGCCGCCCGCTAGAGCGCCTGCTCCCCACGTCCATTCAAAAAAAGAAAAAGCCGCTGCGGAACCGTGTCCGCAGCGGCAGTTTAACATGGCTTGGCCCCCACAGGAGGAGGAGAGCGAGAGCAAGAACCATGGGTTCGAGGTTGAGATGATCCTGCACGATGCGGGCGCGGCCGAAAGTTATTTACGGTTTCAGCGTTGTTACGGGCCGTTACAGCTGGCTTGGCTCCTTTGATTTGCGAGCGAAGCGCTGACGGATGCGGGAAAAGTCCTGGCCGACGCGGGTGAAGGACATCCAAGCGCCGGTGGCGCAGGCGATCGTTACAGCGGCAAGCAACAGCAGCGTGACGATGTCCCAGACAGGCCGGGCACGCATGAATGAGAAGTCCATCGAGTGGAGGCCCGCCTCGAACCAGCGATAGCGCTGGCCCGTGCCATCGGCGAGCTGGCGGAGTTCGCCGGTCTTGTAATCGAAATAGGCCTTGGTGCTGTCCGGGTCGGTGAGCGTGACGCGATAGACCGGCAGATCGACTGCGCGTTTGTGTCCGTAATAGTAGTCGTCTTCCGTGTTCAGCACTTCGAGCTTGCCCGAAGCCAGAACGCCGCCCTTTGCGGAGAGACCGGCCTGAAGCTCTTCCTGCGTAAGTGGGGCTGCGCCGTTGAGGCCGAAGCGGGTGTCTGCTCCATCGGCTGAGCGGGCGATCAGGTAGGGCTTGCCGAGCAGCGGGGCCGCGCGGAGCGTAACGAGATTGGCGGGCGGGTTCGCTTTCACTTGCTCCAGGATGGCTTGAACTTCGGAGACCTGCATCGGGCTCTGCACGTCGGCGCGACTGACGGCGCCCTCGCTTTCGAGAAGGCCGAAGGGCGACATCGTCATCATGCCGGAGAAGGTCCAGGTGAGGACAAGAACGCCGGCGAATGTGCCGAACAGGTGGTGCCACATCCACATCGGGCGGTTGCGGTAGGGCCACCATTTGCCCGAGCGGCCGCGCAGGCGGACGAAGCCGATGACCATGCCGGTGATGACGAGGAAGCAGCCGATCAGCGAGGAATAGACGACGACGTCGTTCCAGAGTTGGCCGTTCTCGCGAAGGATGCGTGGATAGAGCCAGTGCGGGATGGCGCCGAGCCAGTTCCAGAAGCGTTCGTGGCCGTTGGCGTCCTGCACGACTTCGCCGTTCGAACCGTTGATATAAACCCAGCTTGCACCCGGATCATCGAACACGGCTTTCCAGAGCGGTTGCGAGCGGCGCGCGGGCTGGACCGACCACTGGTCGATCAGGAGCGTGTCGAGCTCCGTGATCTTGCCGTTGATTTTATTGCCGGCTGCGTAGGTCTCCGCGACGTTGCGCACCTGCTGTTCCGAGAGCACGCCGACAGTCTCGCCGGATTCTAGATTATAAGCCTTGGGCCCGTCCCTGCCGCCGACGCGCAGCACTGGCGCCCCGCTCAGCATTTCGACGCGCGCCTGCATCGCTGGCGCGTCGCCCGCCAATGTCAGTTGCGCGCTGGCGTTCGCGAGGTCGAGGCGTTCGAGGCCTGACTGGCGCTCATCCGGCGTGGTGGCCGGATAGCCCTGGTACATCATGACGAAGCCGGAGAGGCACCACATCGTCATGATCACGCCGAGCACAACGCCGAGATAGCGGTGCACGACGATGAGGGTCTTCATAATCATAAGGACATCACGAGATCACTGAGCGTTTGGCGCCGTCTCCGGAAGGCCCACCCAACCGGAGACGGCGATACGCGTACCTAGAAGCCGTAGCTGTAGGTGACGTGAAGTGTTTGCGGCACAGCGCGCGTGCCGAAGGCGAAGGCCGCGGTCGAGTCGGCGGCAACAGGAGCCGAGCGGCCGTAAGCCGTGTAGTACTTTTCGTCGAACAGGTTCTGCACGCGCGCGGTAATCTTGTGCTTCTGTTCAGCGTCGAGGAAGATGTGCGCTGCGAGGTCGGCGACGACGTAGTCGCCGTAGTTGACCACGCCGATGCCGCCGGCGAGCGAGGTCGTGTTGACCTCGCCGACCATCAGCACCGAGGCGTTTACGCCCCAATTGCCAGCATCATAAGCGCCGCCGAACTTGGCGTAGCTCTTGGGAACGCGCGGGCGCTGAACGCCGCTCGGGTCCTTGGTGGTCGAGTCGGTGTAGCTGGCCGAGAGGCTGAAGCCGTTGCCGAAATCGGCCACGCCGGCGAGTTCGAAGCCGCGCACTTTGACCGTGCCGGCGATGTTGTTGAAGAAGCCGTTGCCGTCGAATGCGTCGTTGTAGGGCGTGGATGGGAACGGGTCCGGACCGACCGGGAAGGTCGGGAACAGGACGGCGCAATCGTTGGCGGCGATGTAGCCAGGGTTGGCGGCGCCGGTCGATGTGGTCGGCAGCGAGCAATTCTCGAAGCCGATCAGGTTGTCGATGTCGCGGTGGAAGTAGGTCGCGTTCCAGCTGATGGACGGGCCGTAGTCGAACTGGCCACCGAGGCCGATGTTGAAGGCTTCGCTTTCTTCCGCTTCGACGTTCGGATTGCCGATCTCGTAGTCTTCGATTGCGTAAAGCTGTTCGGCGGTGGGGAGCAGGAAGCTCGTGCCGACGTTGGCCTCGGCGTAGAGAGCCGGCGTAAAGTTGTAGCGGCCCGAAGCGTTCCAGACGGTGATGCTGGAGCCCTGACCTTCGCTGTGGCGGATGCCGGCGGCGAAGCTGGCATTCTTGATCAGATCTTCCGTCGATCGGATCTGACCATAGAAGGCGTTCACTTCCTCTTCGCGCTCGGCGATGAGGAGGTAGTCGTCCTTGCCCGAATAGGTCTGGTAGTCGTAGCCGAGCAGGTACTCGAACGGACCGCCCGGCGTGAGCTTGGCGAGCGCGTTGATGCCCTTGTCCTCGAAGCCCCAGTAGACGTTGTTGCCGTTCAGCGTCTGGCCGATGATCGGCCCAGTACCGCCCTGCAGGTTGTTCAGGATCGAAGTGACGTGCGAATCCCAGTCGTGCCAATAGCCCTTCACGAGGATCTGGGCCCAGTCGTTCATCGTGTAGTCAACGCCGATGCTGGCCACATCCTCGTCGCGCACGTTCTTCGAGTAAGCGAGACGGCGGACGCTCTGGTTGTCGTTGCGCGCGTCAGCGTGGTGATAGCGGGCGTCGATGGCAAGATTGTCGGTGAGCTCGAGGCGGTATTTCGCGCCGTAGGTGTTCACGTTGTAGCTGCGGTTGTGGTCGGTCTGGCTCGGCGCGAACTGCGAGTAGATCTCGTGACCATCGCCGACATCGCGCGAGGCGTAGGCAACGTAGTTGCCCGGGCCAGCCTGACCGCGGACATAGCCATCGAGGTGGAAGCCGTCATTGGTGTCGCCGCCGACCGTGACTGCGCCATTGAAGTCATCGGTGTAGCCGCGGGTGACGAAGTTGACGACACCAGACGCCGCCTGGGTTCCGTAGAAGAGGCTCTGGCCGCCTTTGAGGACTTCGATGCGCTCGATCATGGCGCCGGGGAGCGTGTCGCTCATCGTGGTCGAATAGAGGCGGTTGTTGATGCGGACGCCATCGACGGTCAGCATCATGTCCTGGGTGCGTGAGCCCTGGAGCGAGATGTCCATGTAGCCGAACGGGCCAGCGGCCGGGTTCACGTACAGGCCGGGGACCTTCATCTGCATCGCCTGCTGGGCGTCGATGAAGACCTGGTTGCGGATGTCCTCGGAGCTTACGACCTCGAGGGCGGAGCCGTATTTCTCAAGTTCCTGCGGGAGGGTTTCCTCGATGGTCTGGCCGACGATGGTGACCACATCGGTGTCGGTCGGGGTGGCGGTGGTCGGGCCGGTCTGGGCGGCGGCGAACGGCGCGACGATGCAGAGCGCGAGGGCGCTCGCGCCAGTGGCCAACAGGCCGCGATAGGTCAGCTTCAGATTCACGGTATTTCTCCCCGAGGGTTATGTGCAGAAGCGCGCCCCCGTGCGCGCCGTTGGGAGAGGGTCTAGGGGGATCGGAGAGCCGGTCGGAGTGAATTACGGTAACAGGCCTGCGTAACGCCGGGGCGTTTGCCCGAAACAAGTCAAAACAGCGAGTTACTGGACGTTACACGCGAGTTACAGGCCGTGAAGCTGGATCACGGAAGCGCGAGATCGTTGCGGCTGCGTTCGGGCTCGGACTGCAGCGATCGAATCTAGCGCGAGCGGCCGCGGCCCTGGACGGGCCAGATATCCACAAGCGTGTCGCCACGGACGACGTGATAGAAATCGTAGAGGTTCACGGTCGGGTCGCAGTGCGGCGCGGCGAGCGTGACGATGTCGCCGATGGCCAGCTTCGCCTCCTCCCCCGGGGCGATCAGGCCGTGCTCGTCGCCCATGAAGTGGAACGGGGAACCGACCGGTGCGCCAGACAGGATGGACGGTGGGCCGCCGTCCGTCGCCATGGCCTTGAAGCCGGCATCGAGGGTGGCGAGGCCGGGGGTGTTGGCGCTGACTACGCGGGCGTCGATCTGGAGGGAGGTGGCGTATGGGATGGGCGCGCCGCTGGCGAGGTCGCATTCGTTGTACTGGCGATCCATGAAGACGTAGGAGCCGACCTGCAGCTCGTTGAAGACGCCGAGGTCTGCGTCGATGCGGTGCGTGCCGGTGCCGCCGCCGGTGATGAGGGCTGGCGGGAGACCGGCCTCGGTCAGCGCAGCGATGACTGTGCGGAGGTAGTCGGTGCGTTCCTCGATGGCGGAGCGCCGGTCGGCATAGCTTTCGATGTGCTGTTCCCTGCCGCAGTAGAACTGGACGCCGAGGAATTTCAGCGCGGGCGCGGCTACGATCTGCTGGGCGAGCGCGACGGCGGATGCGGCGTCGCGGACGCCGGTGCGGCGGATGCCGGGGTCGATGTCGACGACGAGTTGCAGCGGCTTGCCAGCGGCCTGGGCGGCGGCGGCCAGAGCTGTGACGTTGTCGGGATTGTCTGTGGTGACGCGCAGGTCGGCGATGCGGGCGTTGAGCTGCATCAGGCGTGCGATCGCAGGGGCGGAGACGACGGGGGATGTGATCAGGATCGCGTTTACGCCGCCATCGGCCATGGCCTCCGCCTCACCCAGCTTGGCGCAGCAAACGCCGACGGCGCCGGCGGCGATCTGGCGTTGGGCAATGTCGGCGCTCTTGTGGGTCTTGGCGTGGGGGCGGAGGGCGATGCCGTGTTCGGCGGCGAAAGCGGCCATGGCGGCGATGTTGCGTTCGAGCAGATCGAGGTCGATCACCAGAACGGGCGTGTTGAACGATTTGCGTCCGCCCTGCTGGCCGATGAGGTGCGCGTGAAGCTCGCGGTCGTTCATGAGGCTGCCTTGATGTCGAAGAGTTTGGCGAGGTGCGCGTTGGCGAACTTCGCCTGGGGGTCGATCTCGTCGCGCACAGCACAGAATTGCGCGGCTTGCGGGTAGAGCTGGTGGAGATCTGCGGTGGTGAGCGTGTGGCGCTTGGCCCAGTGCGGGCGGCCATCATGGGCGCGGAAAATCTTCTCGGCTTCGGCGAAGATCGCATGCCATTTCATGCGGTGATACTGGTGCATGGAGATCGATGCGCCCGTGCGGCCATTGAACGGACTGAGCCAGATGTCGTCCGCCGCGACGAGGCGGAACTCGAAGGGGAAAGCGACCGGCAGACCTTTCTTCCTGATCCACGCGATGACTTCGCGCAGCGCGGACCAGCCATTGGCGCGCGGCAGTTCGTATTCCATCTCCTCGAACTTCACCGTGCGGTCTGACGGGAAGATGCGATAGGCGGGCCCTACCCTGCGCCGTTTCATCTTCTCCGGCAGAAGGCGCTTCTGCAGATAGGGCGTCATGAAGGGAAAGGTCTTGCAGATGTCGCACACACGACGGAAGGCGATGTCGTCCATGTCGCGCTGTTCGCGCATCTCGCCTTCGGACGGCTTGGGATGCAGAATTTTCAGCATGGCGAGATCGGCATAGGGGAAGACGAAGAACTCGACATGCCGGTTCTGTACTGCGAGCTCGTCCCAGCGGGCGGCGACCTCGTCCAGTGGGTAGACTTCGAGACGTTCTTCGAGGTGGTAGGCAGGCAGAATGTCGAACGCGATGCGTGTCGCGACACCGGTCAGGCCGAGTGAGAGGCGTGAGGCCTGGAACAGGTCGGGATTTTCGGTCGGGCTGCATTTCACGATGGAGCCATCGTGGGTCATCAGTTCGAAGCCGCGAGCCGCGGTGGACAGCGAGCCGAGCGTTGCGCCCGTGCCGTGTGTGCCGGTGGCGATGGCGCCGGCCAGCGCCTGCGGGTTCACGTCGCCCTGATTGATGAGCGAAGCGCCCTGTTTCCAGAGAATATCGGTGAGCTTGGCCAGCGACGTGCCGGCGGGCGCGGAGGCGTGCAGCTTGTCGTCGCTAATAGTGATCTCGCCCTCCATGTCGGACATGGAGATCAGCATGCCGTCGGTTTCGCAGAGCGGCATGAAGGAGTGACCGGCACCGACGACGCGGACCTTTTTGGCTTCACGCACGAGCCTTGCGAGTTCCGCCTCCGTCTTGGGCCGCGCGATCTGTGCAGGAGACGCCGCGACGCTTCCGGACCAGTTCGACCAGGTCGACATCATTTCTCTCCGAGGCGGGCGTTGGCGAACAGGAGGGCGGCTTCGCGGAATATCTCGTCACGCGGGATGCGGTCTTCCTCGTTCAGCATTTCGTCGATGGCGTAGCCGTATTCGACCGTCATGCGCAGGCGGCGCCACAGCACCTTGCGGTTCACATGCGGAAGCAGCGGCGCGTAGACTTCGAGCATTGCATCCGTCACCTCACGGTGGGACGCGACACGTATGTGGGCGAGTTGGGGAACAGCGCGGAGCGCGCGTTCGATCCAGACGCCGCCGGGCTCGTTGGCGGTGACATTTGCGGTGGCGCGCAGCAGCTCTTCGACGTGGGCACCCATTTCAGCGAGGCCTCCGACCTTGTGCTGCTCCAGCCATGCGAAGAGAACAACGTTCTGGCGATCCATGAAGCGGCGGCCAAGCGCTTCGAGGACGGCGTACTTGTCTGCGAAGTAACGATAGAGAGCAGCGGGAGATACGCCGGCACGTGCGGCGATCATGTTGGTGGAGATGCGTTCGATTCCGACTTCTCCGAGAAGCTCGCCGGCAATGTCGAGCAGGCGTTCGCGCGTTTGCATCGCCCGTTCCTGCGTCGGTGCAGCGCGCGGTGCTGGCTTCGACTTTGTGCGGGTTCGTCTGGTCGTCGTCATGACGTGGCGCCCTTCCGCGCCTTGAACTGGTGCAGGCCGAAGGCGAGGACGACAGCGATAACGAGGCATGCGCCGCCGAACGTGATGGCGCCGCGCGAGTCTGCCTCGGTGACGAGAAGCGAGGCGAAGAACGGGCCGAAGCTGCCGCCTAGCACCTGCGCCCCGCCGATGAGCACGGCGGCGCGGCGGGTCGGGTCTGCTTCGATCACCATCGGCACCAGGAAGGGCAGGATGAAGATCCAGAGGAAACCGAATGCGCCGGACAGGATGAGGAAGGTCTGTGGATCGGGAAGATTATAGAGGCCGATCAACAGGCCGACATTGATCACCGCCGCGATGAGTGTCGTCCAGAGCCAGTTGATCCGCCCTGCCAGCAAAGTCGCCGCAGTGCCGCCGGCCACCTGGCAGGCGAGCGAGATGGAGACGGCCGCGCCCGTGACGCCTGGATCGTGGCCCGATTGCCTGGATAACGGCTCGGCGTAGACCCAGACGCCTATGGTGAAAGCGGAATAGAGGAAGGCGGCGATCAGCGCGATCCAGCCGCGGATGCCGGGCAGCGAACTGTTGCTTTCGGTCCTGGGCAGCGGCGCGTAGTCAGCGGGAACAGCGAGAGCGACGATGGCGGTGACGATGCACAGGACGCCGAGCGCCACCCATCCGCCGTCTGATCCGAAGCTCGGAACGATGGTGGCGGAGAGAACGGTCGCCATCACGAACTGGGCAAGCGTCTGCACGGTGAGATAGACGCCCGACCAGCGCTCCGGCGTTGGCGTGCGGGCGATCAGCGCGATGGTGATCCACATCAGCACGCCGCTTGGCAGACCAGCGAGCCCGCGCATCAATGTGATTGTATCGCCAGCCACCAGGGGCGTTGCGAAGTCTATCGCCGCAAGGGTCAGCGAAGCGGCGATGCCGATTGCCTTCAGCCGGGCGGGCTTGAGAACAGCGCCGGAAACGAAGGCGGCGAGGCCCATGGCGAGAAGTTCCGCCGTTGCGGCCTGACCAAGTTGATTGGCTGTCAGCCTGCCCTCAGTCGCCAGCGTGCCGAGCAACAAGGGTTGCAGGCCCGCGATCATGATGGCGGTCACGCCGAGGAACATCACGGCGGAAAACTGAACCCGCGTTGGACGCGGCCCAATCCATCCCTTCGCCGGCCACTCCCCCACAGGCGCATCCGTCATTCGCGACACCCCTTCGCCCCACCGTTAACGAAAGTTAGTCATCGCTCGCTTTCGAAAGCAAGGCTTCGCAGGTGTTTTTCAACGAGAGCGCCGGCTGCGTTAATCTGTCCGCCGCGCCTTGCTGGAGAATTTTGGCGATCTGAAACCTTTTGTGGTGTAGGCTTGCCGCCATGTTGCACCAGGTCGGAGCAAAGCTGAGACGGCTGGGAGCGCTTTTCGCGCTTCTCGTTGCTGTTTTTGCAGTGGCTCCGATGGCTCAAGCTGTCTGTATCTGCAACGTGGAAATGTCCGTGTCGGCCGACGACCACGCCGCCATATCGGCGACGGACCAGAGCGCAGGCGATGAAAACTGCGTCTGTGCGGCGTGCCATTGTGTGCATGTTGGCAGTGAAGCAGCCTCGCCATTCAAGGCTGTTTCGCTTGCGGCGTTTGCGGTCGACCGGGCAGCGCCGCTTAACGATGCGCGGCTGTTGCCCCTTCCCCCCAACACTCTCGAACGACCCCCGCGCGGCTGATCGCGTGACGGACGCTTGCGTCCGTTTGCGCGCATGATCGAGCCGATCGTACCTGCACCGGACCGGTGCGGGGCATGCTTCCACATATCGTTCGAGACAACCGACAATGACCAGTTATCGCAACCTTGCGCTTGCGGGCGCAGCGATTGCCGTGCTCGCAGCCGGCGCCGGATTCTTCGTGGCGCGCAGTCTTGCGCCGCCTGCTGCCGAGCCCGCAGAGCAGGCTGAGGACGAGCATGAGGATGAGCACGCGGAGGAAGCCGCCGGCTTCATTCCGCTGAAGCCCGCCGACGCGCAGGCCGCGGGCGTCAACCTTGCGCGGGTCGAGCGTGGCGGCGGGTCTGACCTGCTGCTTCCCGGCCGCGTGGCGGTAGCGACCAACGCCAGCAGCATTATCGGCGCGCCGATGAATGGCGTAATCGTCACGATGGCCGTTTCGCCGGGAACCGCTGTAGCCAAAGGCTCGCCGATCGCGACGATGCGCAGCCCAGAGGCGGCAGCTGTACGCGCGGCGCTCGACGCAGCCCGCGTAGCGAAGGCCAATGCGGATACGGCTTACGAACGCGGCCAGCGTCTGTTCGAAGGCGACGTTCTGCCCCGACAGGACTGGGAGAACCTGCAGACCGCTACCGAGATGGCGCGCGCCCAGTTGCGTGAGGCGGAAGGCAAGTTTGTTGCTCTGGGTTCGCCGACGGCCGATGGCATTGCCACCATTCGCAGCCCGATCAAGGGTGTGGTGACGGAGGTGGCCGTGGCGCCAGGGTCGGCGCTGGTCGATGGGCCGGTGATCGCGCGAGTGTCTGATACATCGCAGGCGGAACTGGTGTTCGATGCGCCGCCGGAAAGCCTGGGGCTCGTGACGGTTGGCACGAAGCTGGAAGCGCGGTGGACGGGCGGGCAATCGATCGAGGGCGTGGTGACCGGCGTTGCGCCGGGCCAGTCCGGCATGAGCGCCAGCGTGCGCGCGAAGCCGCTGGGACCGACGCCTCCGCCGGGCACGGTGATCTCCGCGCGCCTTGTGGGCGGAACCGGCGATCAGCTGACCGTGCCAAGCGACGCGGTGCAGACGGTGGACGGAGCGCCCTCCATTTTCGTGGTCGAGCCCGAGGGTTTCCGCGCTCGCCACGTCGTGCCGGGGCGCACAGCGAACGGCCGCACTGAAATCGTCAGCGGCCTCAAGGGCGACGAACAGATCGCGGGTACAGGCGCATTCCTGCTCAAGGCGGAACTCGCCAAGGGCAATGTCGAGCACGAGCACTGATCATGTTGAAACACATCATCGATCTATCTGTGCGCGGCCGCTGGCTGGTTGCGCTGATCACTCTGGTGTTCGCTGCATTCGGTGTGAACGAACTCCTGCATCTGCGCATCGACGCCGTGCCGGACATCACCAACCGTCAGGTGCAGATCAACACTGTTGCGCCTGCGCTGGGGCCCGAAGAGGTCGAGCGGCAGGTGACCTTCCCGCTCGAGACGGCGCTGGCGGGATTGCCGGGCCTGACCGAGACTCGTTCGATCTCGCGGCACGGCTTCTCGCAGATCACGGCTGTGTTCACGGATGCGACCGACATCTATTTCGCGCGGAACATCGTGAATGAACGGCTGCAGTCGGCGAAGCAGGAGCTTCCCGCCGGGCTTTCGCCAACCACAGGTCCGGTGGTGACAGGTCTGGGCGAGGTTTACATCTGGACGGTCGAGTTCTCGCCGGAGATGACGAAGCAGGGCGCCGTCTATGTGACGCCTGAGGGCGAGCGCCTGTCGGACGATCTGCAGAAAGCGACCTACCTGCGCACGGTGCAGGACTGGATCATCGCGCCACAACTGCGCAGCGTGAAAGGCGTGGCAGGTGTCGATGTGCTCGGCGGGTATGTGAAGGAATATGCCGTACACCCGGACCCGACCAAGCTGGCGGCTTACGGCGTCGGCCTGGTGCAGCTGGTTGAGGCGCTGGAACATGCGAACCGGATTGCGGGCGCGGGCTATGTGAGCCGTGCGGGCGAAGCCTATGTGGTGCGCGCGGATGCGCGGCTGCGCAGCCTTGAGGAACTGGCGCAGACGCCGGTTCTCAATGAGGGCGGGCTTGTTGTTCGCGTTTCCGATCTCGCAACGGTGGAGGCCGGACGCGCGCCGCGTCTCGGGTCTGCCAGCGCTAACGGGCGCGAAGTCGTGGTCGGCACGGCGTTGATGCTGCAGGGCGAGAACAGCCGTGAGGTGGCGCATCGCGTCGGCGATCGGTTGAAGGAAATTCAGGCGAGCCTGCCAAAAGACGTCGTCGTCCGGCCGGCGCTGGATCGCACCAAGCTGGTGGAAGCGACGATCGGTACGGTTGAACACAACCTGTTGCTCGGCGCGTTGCTGGTGACGGTGGTGTTGTTCCTGACGCTGGGCAATGTGCGCGCGGCGATCATTGCGGCGGCGATCATCCCCCTGTCCTTCCTGTTTGCGGCGAGCGCCATGAACCGGTTCGGCATCAGCGCGAACCTGATGAGCCTTGGCGCACTGGATTTCGGCCTGATTGTCGATGGCGCGATCGTTGTGATCGAGAACACGCTGCGGCGCATGGGGTTGAGACGCGAGGCGCTGGCACGAGACCTGACTGCGGGTGAGCGGCTGGGTGTTGCGGCTGCTGCTGCAAGGGAAATGGCGCCGCCGGCGGCGTTCGGGCAGGCAATCATTCTGTTGGTCTATGCACCGTTGCTGGCGTTTGAGGGAGTCGAGGGCAAGATGTTCTCGCCGCTCGCTGCGACCGTGATGTTTGCTCTCGGCGGAGCCTTCATCCTGTCGTTCACACTTGTTCCGGCTATGGCCGCGCTATTCCTGAAGGCGTCCAAGGCGCATCACGAAACGCGCGTCGAGAAGGCCGCACGATCGGTGTTCGAGCCTCTGCTGCGCTGGAGCGTGAAACGCCCGGTGACGATCATCACCGGCGCAATCATCGCGTCCATCGCGGGGCTGCTGAGCTTCTTCACGCTAGGTCGCGAGTTCCTGCCGACGCTGGATGAGGGCGACCTGCTGGTGCAGGCATTGCGCGTTCCTTCCACGTCACTGGAACAGAGCCAGGCGATGCAGTTCCGCGTAGAGGACACGCTGAAGGCCATGCCTGAGGTGGACCTTGTGTTCACGCGCACCGGCACGGCGGAAGTCGCATCCGACCCGATGCCGCCGAATATCTCGGATACGTTCGTGATGCTGAAGCCGCGCGATGCGTGGCCTGACCCTCGCCTGCCCAAGGCAGAGCTGGTGAGCCGCATGGAAGCCGAACTTGGGAAGTTGCTGGGCAACAGCTATGAGTTCACGCAGCCGATCCAGATGCGCTTCAACGAGCTGATCGCGGGCATACGCTCCGATGTGGCTGTGAAGATCTATGGCGATGATTTCGAGACCATGGGCGCCACGGCGGCCAAGGTGGCGGAGGTGCTTCGCAGCATTCCAGGCGCAGCGGATGTTCGTGTCGAGCAGGTCACAGGGCAGCCGACGATTACCGCGGTTGTCGATCGCACGGCTGCCGCAGCTCAAGGCGTTCATGCCAGCGATGCGGCTGACGCACTTGCCATTGGGCTGGGCGGACGCGAAGCGGGTATCGTGCTGGAAGGCGACAGGCGCTTCGATGTTGTCGTTCGCCTGGACGACACCGTGCGCAACGACCCAGCAGTGATGCAGCAGCTGCCTGTCATGCGCGAGACGGTCGAGGCGGGGGGACGCACTGTTCCCCTGTCAGCCGTCGCGCGCTTTGAGACGGCTGAAGGCCCCAGCCAGATCAGCCGTGAAGGCGGCAAGCGGCGCATCGTTGTGCAGGCCAATGTGCGTGGCCGCGATCTGGGCAGCTTCGTTGCTGAGGCGCAGGCCAAGGTCAACGCGCAGGTTCAGCCGCCTGTCGGGGGATGGATGGACTGGGGCGGGCAGTTTGAGAATCTCGAACGCGCCAGCGCCCGGCTCGGCATTATCCTGCCGGTCGTGCTGCTGTTGATTGGCGTGCTGCTGTACATGGCGCTGGGCTCCGCTCTTGAGGCGGCGCTGGTGTTTGCGGTTGTGCCGCTGGCGCTGGTGGGCGCTGTACTGGCGCTTCTGTTGCGCGGGATGCCGTTCTCGATTTCGGCGGCGGTGGGCTTCATCGCCGTTTCCGGCGTCGCGACGCTTAACGGGCTCGTGCTGATGCAGGCAGTCCGGCAGAATCTCGATGCTGGCCTTTCACCTCGGGATGCGGCGATCGAAGGCGCACTCAGCCGCCTTCGCGCCGTGCTGACCACGGCTCTGGTGGCTGTCCTCGGTTTCATTCCAATGGCGATTGCAACGGGGGCCGGCGCAGAGGTGCAGAAGCCGATCGCGACTGTCGTTATCGGGGGTCTCGTGACAGCCACTCTGCTGACCCTGGTCGTCCTGCCGACCCTCGCCGCGCGCTTCCAGGCACGTCGGCGGCAAGCGATTATCACCGTCGACGCCGCACCCGCCGGAACCCCATCCGGCAATTAGGCCCGACTGGTGGGCAGATAATGCCGGGCCGGGCTCGCAAGAGACCGGCCCAGTGCTTTGTTTTAACAGCATTTCTCTTGGTTAATTTGTTGGCCCGGGTCTTGCGAGGTCTCGCGCGCAACGCGCGTGTGCGCGGTGTCAGTCAAACGGCCGCAGGGCCGCGAGAGGGGCTAGACCGTGGTTTCCTTCATCACGAGCTACAACTTGGCGCAGATCGCGTCGATGTCGCGCGAGACGATCGAGTCGCTCACGCGAACCGATCTCGCGGCCATGTCGACCGTACAGGCGACCGCCCTCACGACCTCGCAGATGACGCAGTTCAGCGGCACGCAGATCTCGCAGCTGTCGACCCGTCAGGTCGCCTCTCTCTCGCGCGCGCAGATCCAGGCGCTGTTGCCGAGCCAGATGTCGTTCACGGCGGCGCAGCTGTTCGCGCTGTCGTCGGCGCAGTTTGCCTCGCTCGATCCCGAAGACATCGCCGCCCTGACCACGACGCAGATCCGCGCGCTTGAAGCTGTCGACTTCGCCGCGCTTTCCACCACGCAGCTGGGCGCCCTTACGCCGACGCAGATCAGCGCGATGACGCCAGCCCAGATCAAGGGCTTCACGGCGGGAGAAATCAGCGCGCTGTCGACCGAACAGCTCGCCGCCTTTGCACCGACACAGATTTCCGCGCTCGTCGCCGCGCAGGTCAAAGCGTTGACGCAGACGCAGATTTCACAACTGAGCACCACGCAGACCGCAGCCTTCCAGCAGACCCAGATCGCCGCAATGACTGCCTTGCAGGTTCAGGGTCTTACGACCGAGCAGCTCAATGGCTTCTCGACGGCGCAGATCGTCGGGCTCAGCTCGGCGGCGATCAGCGGCCTTGCGACATCGCAATGGGATGCGTTGTCGATCACGCAGTTCACGGCGCTGAACGCAGCGCAGGTGAAGGGCTTCACGGCGACGCAGATCCAGTCGCTGGATGCTACCCGCATGGCGGCGCTGCTGCCGGTCGAGATTGCAGCGATGACGAACACGCAGTTCTCAGGCCTCACGACAACCCAGCTAGGTTTGATATCTCCCGCCCAGATGAGGTCGGTTACGGCGGCGCAATTGTCCGCGCTGTCGACCGAACAGGTCCTGTCGCTCTCGACGACGCAATTCAGCTCGCTGACGGCCAGCCAGATCGGCGGCTTCAACACGACCCAGATCAACTCGCTCACAACTGACCAGATCGGCGCGATAGTCGCGACACAGATCACCGGCCTGACCGCAACGCAGGTGCGTCAGCTGTCCGACACGCAGATCCAGGCGCTGACCACCAGCCAGATCGCGAGCCTCGGCGTTGAAGAACTCGGGGCGATCAGCTCGACACAAGCAGCCGCTCTCGACACGACGCAACTGAACGCGCTGTCGACGACGCAGGTGAGGCTGCTGAACGCAACCAGCATCAACGGTTTCTCGGTAACGCAACTCCAGGCGTTGCAGTCGACTCAGATCGGCGCACTGTCGTCTGCGCAGATCCAGGGTCTGGACCTGACGCAAATTTCCTCGTTCTCGACCACACAATGGTCGGCGTTCAGCTCCACCGGACTTGCCGCGCTGACTTCGACCCAGCTTGCGTCCATCGGCACAGAGCAGCTGTCGGCGCTGACGGTCGCCCAGATCAAGGGCATCGGCGTTGGCGGCCTGTCGAGCGGCCAGTTCGCAGCGCTGTCGAACGACCAGCTCGCTGCGCTGACTGCGACGCAGATACGCGCCATTCCCATTTCCGAAATCGAGGGGCTGACGACCACGCAGATCGGCCTGCTGCGCACGACGCAGATGTCGGTACTGACGACATCCCAAGTCAACGCACTGAGCGAGCAACAGATTGCAGCGCTGTCGTCGACCCAGCTGGGCTCACTGGTGACAACGCAGGTCGGCGTTCTGTCCAGCACGGCAATCGGCGCGCTGACCAGCACGCAGATTTCGGGATTCAGCACGACACAGATGCTTGCGCTGAACGCCACGCAAGTGGGCGCGCTCGGGGCGGAACAGTTCGCCAGCCTGTCGACAACGCAACTGCGTTCGCTGGCCGGCGCGAGCCTCAGCTCGCTGACGGGAGACCAGATCGCCGCAATCACAACGACACAGCTGTCTTCCTTCACGACCGTGCAGCTGCGCGCATTGAGCGCCGACCAGATCACGGCTATGACGGACGCGCAGATTGGGACGCTCTCGGTCACACAAATGGCGAGCCTGAGCGCGACCGGGATTTCCGGCCTCGAAGCCCGTGACATCGCGCATCTTACGACCGGCCAGCTAGCAGCGCTGACGGCAACGCAGATTGGCGGCTTTGGCGAAACCCAGCTGGCTGCTCTTTCTGAAACGCAGATCGCCACGCTGACGACCACGCAGGTGAAGGGCCTGACGGCTAGCGATATCGGGTTGCTGGCCACCACGCAGATGGCAGCGCTCACGGCAACGCAGGTTGCGGCATTCACCGGGGCGCAGTTCGGCGGCTTTACCTCCGATCAACTCGCCAATCTCTCTTCCGCGCAGATGGCGGCGCTCACCTCCACGGCTGTCGGCGGCCTGACAGCGCAGCAGATCGGCGCGTTTGGATCGGATGCAATCGCGGGGCTGACGACGACGCAGATCAGGGGCTTGAGCGCCACGGGTATCAGCGGCCTGTCGACGGAACAGGTCGCCGACCTGGCGACGACGCAACTTGCAGCCCTGAGCGGGGTGCAGCTGCGCGGGTTTGGCGCGGATGCACTGGCTGCGTTCACGACCGAGCAGATCGCGGCGCTCAACGCGACACAGATCGGCTCGTTCTCGGTCACGGCGCTTGAAGGCCTGAGCACGGAGAGTATTGCGGCGCTGACGCGTACGCAGATTGGCGGGCTTGCCTTCACGCAACTGGCGGCGTTGAACGAAACACAGGTCGGCGCGCTGTCGGGCTCGCAGCTGTCGAATTTGAACTCGACGCAGTTGCGCTCACTCAACGGCACAAGCATTTCGGCGCTGACGACGACGCAGATTTCGGGGCTTTCGATCACCCAGATCGGGTCGTTTGCCTCGACGCAGATGGCGAGCCTGACCGGATCGCAACTGACCGCGCTGACCAGCACGCAACTTGGCGCGATGACTTCGACGATGTTGTCGGGTCTCAGCGCAACGCAGATGGCCGAACTGTCCACCACGCAGATCGCTGGTCTGAACACAACGCAAGTGAAGGGCCTGGCGAGCGCCAGTATTGCCGCGCTGACAACGGAGCAGGTCGCGGCGCTGACCACGACGCAGATCGGCGCGTTCACCTCCGTTCAACTCAAAGGCCTGACAGCCGATCAGATCACCGGCATGACGGCCGATCAGGTCAACAAGCTGTCGGTTGCGCAGCTCAACAGCCTGTCCGCGACTGCGATCCATGGCTTCGAGCAGGAAGACATCCAGAACCTCGCGACGACCCGCCTGGCTGGCCTGGCTGGCACGCAGATCGGCGCACTCAGCGAACAGCAAATCGCCGCACTGAGCACGACACAGCTGGCCAATCTGAGCACCTCGCAGATTGCGGGGCTGAGCGGCACACAGGTCGCGACACTGACAATCTCCCAGCTTGCCGCCTTGAAGCCGACGCAGATCGCCGCCCTGTCGACAACCGCGGTGGCGGGCCTGACGACTACGGAGATCGCGGCGCTTAGCGGCAACCAGTTTGCCGCGCTGTCGTCGAACCAGATTGCCGCTTTGTCGGAGACGCAGGCTGCCGCCTTCTCGGCAACGCAAACAGCCGCTCTTAGCGCGACGCAACTCTCCCGCCTCAGCGCCTCGGCCATCGCCGCACTGGGCGAGACTGCGATTGCTTCCTTTACGACCACGCAGATCCGCAGCCTGAAGGCGACCCAGCTTTCCGAGCTGACGACCACGGCCATTCAAGCCTTGAACGTTACGCAGGCCGATGCACTTACTATCTCAGGCGTCGGCGGCTTCAACGCGACGCAGATAGGCGCGTTGTCGACCTCTCAATTGGCGACTTTCACGAACTCCGA
Organism: Hyphomonadaceae bacterium; assembly: GCA_036733305.1. Classification (GTDB taxonomy): domain Bacteria; phylum Pseudomonadota; class Alphaproteobacteria; order Caulobacterales; family Hyphomonadaceae; genus UBA7672. The sequence goes on along the minus strand of DAINAT010000001.1, from coordinate 103,648 downwards.
GATCGCTGCGCTTTCGGTTACGGGCGTTGCGGGCATGACCGCTGCGCAGGTTGAAGCGCTCAGCGCCAGCCAGCTGGCGGCAATGACGTCCGCGCAGATCAGCTCGCTGGCCACTTCGGCCCTTCCAGGCCTGACGCTTGCGCGGATGCTAGCACTGACGACGACGCAGATGGGCGGTTTCACGGCGACGCAGATTCCGGAGATCGACGCCAACCATCTCGGACTGCTCTCGACGAGCCAGTTACGCAGCCTGTCGACCAGCGCCGTTTCCGGGCTTACTGCGACAAACATCGACTATTTCACGACAACGCAGATCCAGGCGCTCTACACGAGCCAGATTTCTGCGCTTTCCACGACAACAATCCAGGCCTTGGACCCAGCCCAGATCAACGCATTCAACAGCGCGCAGTTCAGCAGCCTGACATCGACGCAGATCGGCGTGCTAACCGCGAAGCAGGCATCAAGCCTTACCGCAACGCAGTTCAATGCGCTTAGCGCAACGCAGCTTTCCGGCATCGGCGAGACCCAAATCTCCAACATCTCTGCCACGTTGCTGAGCGGCCTCAGCACCACGAAGCTGGCGGCGCTGTCTACCTCTGCCGTCAGCGGGTTCACCGCGACGCAGGCAGCGGCCCTGTCGACGACACAGTTCAGCAGCCTCGGCGCAACCAAGGTTGCGGCTCTCTCATCGACCGCGGCTTCAGCTCTATCCGCAGGCGCCCTCGGCACCCTGACGACGACGCAGCTCGCATCGCCCGACTTCCCGGCAAGCTGGGCTGCGGCGTTGACCTCGACCCAGCTCAACGGCTTGTCGACCAGCCAGATCGGCGCGATGTCCGCGACGCTTATAAGCGGCCTCACGCCTGACCAGCTTGGCGCCATGACTGTGTCCGCCTTCGCGACATTGAGCTCCACACAGATCGGAGCACTCTCGCCGACTGCGATCACCGGCATGACCGGCGATCAGGTTGACCAGCTGACGCTGACGCAACTCTCCGGCCTCAAATCTGCGCAAATCGGCGCGCTGACGACCACTGACATCGGCCATCTCGATACGGGCGACATCGCCGCAATGACGGCGACCCAGCTTGCGGGCCTCGTCCGTGTGCAATTGCGCACCCTGACGGAAACGCAGATCGGCGCGTTCTCGACCACACAGATTGCCGCGCTATCGGGTGAACAGATCGGAAGCCTATCCTCCACGCGTCTGAGCGGCTTCACCCCCGCTCAGTTCTCGACACTGACATCAACCCAGATCGGTGCGCTGACGTCAGCACAACTCAGCAACCTGCCCGCCTGGGTTGGGACCTTCACACCGTTGCAGCTGAGCGGCCTGACCTCGACGCAGATCTCCGGCATCAGCACAACGGCTATCGGCGCACTGAGCGTCACGCAGATCGACGCACTGACGCCGACCCAGATCAGCGGGTTCACGCCTGACCAGTTGACCAGCCTGACCCAGGAACAGAAGGACGCCATCCTGCGCGCGATCAGCTAGTTGCGTGATGAGGGGCGCTGGCTCGAGCGCCCGGCACAGACCGCAAAAGATGCGCTTACACAAAGGGTTGAGCGGCTTGACACCTGCCACCTGTCCGACCCAACTGGTCCGCAAAAGATGCGGGGAGGCATCGGGCATTGTTACACGATCTGCTCCAGTGGCTGCAGGATGTTCCCGGCGCCGTTGACGGTGACCCGTCGACGTCATGGAGTCAGGTCCTCGCCGGATCGCTTCACCTCTGGGCCCTGATCGAGGGAACGCACGTCCTTTCGCTCATGCTTTTTGCCGGCACCATATTGATGGTGGACCTGCGAATGCTTGGCTTCGCCTTCAAGGACGTTCCGTATTCGACGCTGAACAACAAGATCCTGCCATACACGATTGTCGGCTTCGCGCTGGTGATGATTACGGGACTTGTGCTGTTCTTCTCCAACCCCGTTCACTACTACCACAACGTATGGTTCCGGGCGAAAGTGATCTTCATCATTCTCGCCGCCGCCAATATCTTCTGGTTCCACTACCGGGTGCAGAAGAGCCAGGCCGAATGGGATGCGCGCCCCAACCCGCCTACCTCCGTAAGACTGGCCGCCGGCATTTCGCTGACGTCCTGGATGTTCGTGATCATCTTCGGCCGCCTGATGGCCTTCGTGTTCTTCGAATGTGAGAACATGCCGCCCGGATCGTTCGGTTACGCATTTGCAGACTGCGAATCCGAAATGCGGGCCGTCAACGAAATGCTGGAGGAAGAATCCTCCGAAGAGCTCACGGACGAGAGTACCGGCGAGGAGACAGAAGAGGTTCCCGCCGATGAATCCGGCGAAACCCCGGCCGAGGAAGCGCCAGCCAGCGCTCCGGCTGACCAAGCCGCGCCGCAGGAGGAGTAACGATGAACATCGCAACCCTCCTTCCTGACCTCGAACCCGCTCTCAAGGCCTTTGCCGCATCCGAAGGCGTGATGATGATCAAGTCATCCAGCTGGGTGATGCCGGCCGTGCTGGTCACGCACGTGCTCGCCATAACGGTGTTGGGTGGCGCGATGCTGCTGCCCGGCCTGCGCCTGATGGGCGTCGGCATGACCAGCGTTTCGCCCGCGAGCATCGAGAAATCCGTACGCCCCTGGCTCTGGGCCGCCCTGATCGCGCTCGCCGTGACGGGTATCTTCATGTGCATCGTCAACCCGATGAAGATCTATCGGGCGCCGGCCTTCCTCGTGAAGGTCATCGCCTTGATCCCTGCCCTGCTGCTCTCGCTCGGCGTCGTCCGATCGCTCGCCAGCAGGGATGGCGTGATGACCCAGCAAACCCGCGTGATGACCATCGTCGCGCTGGTCACATGGCTGCTCTCGATCCTGATCTTCGGCACGTCCTACGGCGCGGCGCCCGGCTCCTTCCACGTCGTTTGCGCCGGCTGGATGATCGCGATGATCTTCGGTTCGCGCTTCACCCGCATCGCGCTGGGCGCCATCACGGCGGCTATCATCGTCTGGATGTTCGTGATGACGATGCTGCTGCACAGTCCGCTCGACGACTACGATCTGGTGATGGAGGTCGACCGATGGACCTTGCGCGCCACGGCTGTGATCGTCTTCGGCTTCCTGCTGTGGGAGTTCGTCGGCAAGCCATCGCCAGACGCTGCAACACCGAAGCTCAACCGCATGATTGGCGTCTTCACCATTCTGGCGTGGATCACGGTTGCTGCGGCCGGACGCTGGATCGGCCTTGGCGGCGGCGGGCTCTAGGCCTGCCTCAAGCCGGCTTGATGATCCGGATCGGGTTTGAGCCGTCCCAATCGGCCGCGACGCGGCGGATGTGGTCAAACGTCTTGCCCTTGGTTCCGCTGATGTCGGAAATCTCGACAATCGTGCCGGGATGCGCCTGCGTATCGAAATAGGCGAAGCGCCCCTTCTCGCCGCCGATGCACCCCTCATGGCCGACCACATAGCCCAGCGACAGCGCCCGGTCGTAGAGCGCCTGATAGTCGTGGGTCCAGTACGACATGTGCTGCAGGCCCTCGAAGCCCGCATCGAGAAACTCCTTGTAGAGCGACGGCGCATCATTGCGTTGCTGGATCAGCTCGATCTGCAAATCGCCAGAATTGGCCAGCGCAATCGACATCTTCACGTCCGACGCCTTCCCGCGGCAGGTAAACCAATCCGTCTTCACGTCCTCGATATAGAACCACGGCCCCACGCCCATGACATCGATCCAGTGCTTCATCGCCGCTTCGATGTCGCGCACGACATAGCCGTTCTGACAGACTTTCCCGAAGATCCGGCTCATGGAGATACCCCTACAACGCGACGCTCGATTTAGCGCACGCGCAAGCTCGGGATGCAATGCAGCTCATCCGAGGCTTGAACCACATACGGAAGAGCCCTGCTTGGAGCGTGCCAGAGAAATTGATTGCAGCCAATCCACCCGCAAGTTTCACCGCCCTCGGCTTTCCCGTCTTGGAAGCCACGCTCGCCGCCACCTACAGTCGATTGAGCAAGCGAAGATCACGCGCCGAACGTTGCTCGAAAGGTTTGGTCACCAACTCGCCAAACAGACAAATCTTGCAGCGGCACAACTGCTAAGTATGATTTGTCCGTCTGGCGATCTGAGGATGCCGTGTTGAGGCCGTTTCATCACTACATCGCTGAGATTACGGCCATCGTTGCGGGGCTGTTTGTCACGGCATGTTCTCTGAACCTTGGCCAAGCCCCCACAGATCCACAGCGCCCAACGCTCCAACATTCGCTACGGCCTAATGAAAGCACGATGGAGTGGCGGCTGGATCGCCGCGGAGCAGGCGGCAAACAGGGCGTGATTGTGATGTTGCAAGGTACGGGCTGCGACGCGGCTTGGCCCCGCATGTCTCGCTACGCAAATGCAATGGCGCCCGATATGGCAGTCGCGTATATCGAGACCTATGGCGTGACCAGTACGTTTCAGCGACCCGCAGGTGCGGTCGAGGGGGATAGAGCCTTCTGTCCCGAAGACTACTGGAAACACCACACCGTTTCGCAGCGCGTTGCCGATGTTCGCCAGGTCATAGCAGAGCTGTCACGGCAACCATGGTTCAACGGTAATCTCGTTGTGTTCGGAGGCTCCGAAGGTGGCGCTGTCGCTGCACAGACAGCTGGCGAGGAGCCGGTAATCGATACCGTCGTTATAATGTCCACCGGACTTGGCCTGCCTGCCTCCAAGTTCATCGCCGAAAGCATGCCACCCGGGATGCGGCCAATGGTTGTGGAGACTTTCGAGAGAATAAGAGCCACGCCGACCAGCGACGCGATCTTTCTCGGCAACTCATACCGGTGGTGGGCGGACACGTTCGATCGGGTGTATGCGAACGACCTGATCAAATTCGACGGACCTGTCCTGTTGGTCTATGGCAGCAAAGATCCCTCAGGCACTGACGCGCCTCGTGCTACGCGCGACCTGTTCCAGAAATCCGGGCGCACCAACCTGACCTATGTCGAAAAGGTCGGGTGGGATCATGGCATGGTCGATGAAGCCGGGTTCGATCACAAGCCGGAGGTGTTTGCAGAAATCCGAGACTCGATCGATCGCCAGCTCGGGCGATAGAGGCGCTTGGCGCAGCGCGCAAAAAAGCGGCGGATACGTGTCCGCATCCGCCGCCTCGAACTTCCACCCCTCGCGCGCGTGATCAACCCTCGTCGCGGTCGCCTTTTTCCTGGATTGAGCGACCTGAACGGTCGGCTGCGCGGCCGCCTTCGAGAATGCCGTGCAGGCCGTAATTGCCTTCATGGCAGGCATATTCGAAGACATGGCTGTCAACGCGGTTCAGACCGACTTCGCCCTTCCACACCTGGCTGTAGAGCGCCGGGTCATGTACTTCGAACTCGTAGAGCACCTGCGTGTCGGAATAGCGCGTGAACTTCTCGATGATCTTGCCGTTCTCTGTCAGCTGAACCTGCCCGCCGCCGTTCGGGTTGATGTTCACTGTCTCCACCACCAGCGTATCGCCTTCCCACCAGCCGATGGAGTCGCCGAGATACGGGTTCAGCGCCACAGGCCCGTGCTTGGCGTTCAGCGGGATGATGCGCGCATCGTGGTTCATCTCCACGACGATGACGACATAGTCCTTCGACTGGATGATCTGGTAGTTGTTATTGTAAAGCACGTTCATCATCGGTGGGCCGCCCGTGCCGCCAAATCCGACGATGCAACGCTCGCCCGCGCCACGCTCTTCTGGATTGTCATAGCCCGTGCCGCGACCTTGCCCGCGCTGGCCACGCATGCCCGCCAACTTCTTGCGACCATCATCGGAGAACGGCACCTGTCCACTCGGCGGATCAACGATCCATGACGTGCGCCATGTGCCTTTGACGTTGGCGAGGTTCGAGCCCGGATCGATCCAGAACGAGTTGTAACCGCGCCCTGCCGCCAGATCCTTGCCGTCGAGCAGGCCGTCGCCTGTCTTCTGGTTATCGTCGGTCGCCTGACGGATGTTCGACGGATCATTCTTACGGGCCTCTTCAGCATCCGCATCGTTGAGGATCAGCGATTTGAATTTCGCCTGGCGCGTCATCCGCGTGTTGGACGCGTTCGACCACACCCCTGAGATATCCGGCTGACCGATCACCAGACGCGGGGCGACGTAACCTGCCGCAACCTTGTCGCCCTCCTTGGCCGGCTTCAGGTTGTGCACCTCGACCCGTGCGCCCGTTTGCGCTGCGGCCTGCGCGGATGCCTCTCCGGCAAATCCGCAGGCAAGAACCATCGCGCTAACTGCGAAGCATAGACGTTGACGTTGGGTCATCGAATCCTCCCGAGGTATTGTTCTTATCGTTGTGTCCCAGAAATCTACGCGCAGCACCCGACGCTCACAACTGCCGACACCTACAAGTGCGGGTGTGATCCTACAGCGAACAAGCCCCCGGACCTTGAGGGTCCGGGGAGTTCAGGAGGATGCTGGTTAGGGACCAGCATTCGGCAACATACGCAGGCACGTTCGGTAGACTTGCGAGCGGTCAGGCCCGCAGAGCAGAAAGATCAGAACACCTTCTTGATCCCGATTTCGAACGTCCGGCCCAGAGCGCTGCCCTGGCGCGGATCATAGCCGGGCTCCATCTGGTGCTTCGGCGGATCGCGGTCGGTGATGTTGTCGATCGACGCTGTCAGGCGCAGCGTGTCGCTGAAATCCCACAGCCAGACGAAGTCGAAGTAGATCGGGTCTTCCCCGTTTTCGCCGTACTGGATGCCAACACGATCGTCGTAGACCGCCGACGCCCAGTCAGCGCCAAAGCGGAAGGTATGATTGTCGAAGGAATAGGTGGCGAACGCATTGACCTTCCACTCCGGCGCCGCAAGCGCTGCACCCGACTGGTTGAGATTGCCCAGTCGATTGCGCGAGGCGAAGATCTGGAAGCCGTCGATGGTGACCGCCGTATCTTCGATCGCTTTCAGCTGCGTGGCGATGACCCCGACCATGAAATCGCCTGGCCCGATCGGCATGGAATAGTCGGTCTGGTAATCGAAGCCGTTGGTTATGATGCCCGGCCCGTTGCCGTACTCGGTCGTCACGCGGCCCAGATCGGTCGGCACCGTGGTTGCTGAGCAAACCCCGCCTGGCGACGTCGATGTGGCTTGATAGGCCACGCGGCCAGCTAGCGGGTGATTGCATGGCGTGTAGCTGTCGGTCGCATTCCAGACGGCATCGAAGATCTGGTTGTAGGTTGCAAGCTGACGGAATTCGTTCTCCGTTTCGATGCTGAAGTAGTCGACGATGAAGCGGAAGCTGTGGTCGGCGGCAAAGCCTTCAGACTGCCAGATTACACCGGCATTCCATGCGGTTGCCGTAGCCGGCACCACATCGCTGCGGGTGATCTGCGTAGCGGGCAGCCACAGGCCGCCTGCGCGCGTGTAGTTCGCAACGCCGTTGTTGACCTCACCCGGCTTCAACGTGATCGGGGGCGCCTGATAGTTGGTGCCGTAAGAACCACGCAGCGATATTGGGCCCCACACATCCCATTTGCCAGAGACTTTATAGACTGTGGAGCCCAATCCGCCCGAGAACTCTTCACGGCGCACCGCTGCAGAGATGTTGAAGTTGTCAAAGACCGGCAGCTGCACCTCGCCGAAAGCTGCGCGTTGCTGCTGGTCGCGATAATCGGGGAAGTTGGTCGCGGTGTAGACCAGTGGCCCCGGACGATCGACATTGCAGCCGGTGTATTGGGGCGTGCCCGGCACTGCCGGCTGTTGACCCGGCCACGAGCATGGCACCGAGTCATTGTTGTATGGGCTGGGCACGGTTTCGCGTGACTCCAGCATCCGCCCCTGGAAGCCAAGCGCCCAGGCGACCGTACCGCCCGGCAGCTCCAACGGCGTCAGACCATTGAAGATAACATCGAGCGTGAGCGCCGAGTTCACGGTCTCCTGCATCTTGTCGTCATACAACCAGCGCTGCAGTTCGACGGGATTTTCCCAGGAGGTGACGCCCGTTGGCACAGCCAGATTTCGGTTGGACCCGCTCTGCGGGTTTGTAAGCCCCAGCGCCGGATTGCTGCGGAATCCCGTCGCGAACGGGTTGAACCACATACAGCCATTCTTGCCCGCAGCCGCAGGGTTTTGCGTTCCGAACAGGTTCGCGTTCAGATCTGGCGCATTGCAGTTCGGCCCGCCGAATCCGTTCAGCGCTTGCTGAAGCCGGAAACCGATAATGTCCGGATACGTCGTTCGCGTGATCGACTGGTCATAGTTCAGCGTGACGTCGTAATTCACATCCCCCAGTGGCCCCGCCCAATCCCCAAGACGTCCGTTCAACCCACTCGAAACGCGGAAGCCCTGCGAGTCGTATTCCTGGAAGATCGTGTTCTCGCCGTAAGCCTGTGATCCACCGAATGCGAACACCCGATAGAACGCCCCCGTCGCCGCACTCCCGAACGCAAAGCCAGACAAACCAGCCGGCGCTGTATAGCCAGCATCCGTCATGAACTGCGCGACATAAGGGTTTGCCCTGGGAATGAATATCTGCTGTTCCGCCGAGTTCGCGGCCGGCCCACTCTGCAGCGCCACCGACGGCGAAATATGCTGCACCGTCCGCACTTGGCCGTAAGCAACATCGATGTGGAAATCCATGTCGTCAGTGACAGCCGTGTTGAGCTGCGCGTAGGCGCGATAGATGTCGGTCGGTTCGACAATGTTGTAGAAATTGTAGTAATTGAATTGGCACGCCGTTGTGTATGCACCGCCGATCGCTGTGCAGTTTTGGGCGGGAGTACCGATCGCATTCGCGTTGTCGCGGACCGCGGCGCCGAGAGATGGACCCCATTCATCGGCGAGCGTGAACTGTCCGCCTGCGCCGGTTGGAACGAGTGGGCCCGTCGGCAGCACGCCGCGCGGTGAATAGAAACCCAGGTTTGTGATGCTCGACCACGGGCCGATATTGACTGAACGCGGTGTGGTCGCCCAGTCGCGCTCCAGCGCGGGCAGTGCCGAGCGGCGTTCATACTCCACCGACATCAGGAAATTGGTATTGCCCTCACCGATGCCGCCGAGCAGGCTGGCGCTGTAGTCGCCATCTGAACCATCAATGTATTTGTAGCTGGCCTTGGCCTCGAGACCCACGAAATCCTTGCGCGTGATGAAGTTTACAACGCCGCCAATGGCGTCTGCGCCGTAAGTCACAGCGGCGCCATCTTTCAGAAGCTCCGTCCTTGCGAGCGCGGCGCCCGGAATGAAGTTGGCGTTGGAACCCACGCGATGACCATTCAACAAGGTCAGCGTCTTGTCTGATCCGATACCGCGCAGGTTGAACGTCACTGCGCCGGGGTTACCGCCGAAAAAGTTGGCTTCGCCGCTGGTCGGACCCGAGATCGTGAGGTTCTTTGCGAACTCCAGCGCGGTGGGCGAGCCTTGCTTCTCAAGGTCTTCCGTCGAGAACACTTCTACTGGAAGCGCTGCATCTTCTGGACTACCGGCGATAAGCGATCCCGTGACAACGACACGATCTTCCGGCCCCGGCACGGTCGAAGGCCGCTCTTGGGACGTTATCGCTTCAGGCGCTGACTGGACAGTTGCAGATTGTTGCTGGGCCCACGCGCTCACAGGCTGTAAAACAACAGCCATCATTGCCGCGCATGATGCGCCGCGCAGTAACCGTTTCATTTATTCCTCCCCTTGGGACCTTTGCGGTCCCTATTTTTTGAGTGCGCTCCTTGGAGCTAACACCCGTGGGGGAAGGATGAGATACGCCGGAGTACAGTCCAATATTATCTGGCGGCGCGGCGATACCGTTTCAGTATCACGACACCTGCTGGAGCTCGTACCCCGTAACAGCGCGCGAGATATTGCAGAAATTGTTGACGAGCCGAGACGGTTCCTCGGGACGCAGGGCAAGTGACAAGCCCAGCGTGATCGCCCTGCCGTTGCAGGTCAGAGGCACAACGGAACATTGTTCTTCCAACTCCGCAATTCCGGGTACCAGCGCAACTCCCAGCCCAGTTCGCACCAACGACAACACCGTGTGCACCTGCGCAGCAGTGTGCGTCACCCTTGGACTGTAGCCAGCGGCCTGACAGGACATCAGAACAATCGAACGCATACCGGGCGCGGAGCGATCGTATTGAATGAACGACTCCTCTGCGAGATCTTCAAGCCTCACGGATATGGCGTTGCTGAGCCGATGGTTGTGCGGCATCGCGATCATGAGCTCGCTGGTCTCGATCGGCGCAAGACGAAGCGATGCTGTTTCGGGCAGCGGCGTTCTTACAATCCCAACATCGAGCGCCCCGGCCTCAACCCTCTCAATACACTCCATGCCCCGCGCTTCTTCGAGGATCAGGTGCACGCCAGGGTAGGCATCGCGAAATCTCGCAACGATGCGGGGGACCAGATTGTAACTGGCGGAACTGACGAAGCCCACGCGTAGCTGTCCGTGCTTTCCGGTGACGACCGCACCAACGGCCTCACGCATTTCATCCGAGCGAGCCAGCGCTTCCCTCGCGAAAGGCAACGCGGCTTCGCCGGCTGGCGTTAGGCTGACGCCATGTGCATGACGTTCAAACAGTTTGCTGTTGAGCTCGGCTTCCAGCTTCGCGATGGACACAGAGAGTGGCGGCTGAGCAATATTCAATTGCTCTGCAGCCCGCCGGAAACTCAAACGCTCGGCCAACACCACAAACTGCCGTAGCTGTCGGAGCTCCATCGCACTCCCCAATGAGACGCTGTCTAGCTAGTCGACTGTCTATGGAGAATGCTGCGCTACGCGCAAAAGACAAATTCACAAGGGCGCGACCAGAGCGGAGCCCCGCTTACGTGAGCGAAACGATCACTTAGCGTCAACGCGGGCGGTTACGCGGATCGGACAACGCCATGATGTCGTCGGCGCGTTGGCCATTGGGCGTGTTCAGCGTGAGCTTGTCGCGCGCGCGTTTCGCGAAGATATGCGCGCGGCTCATATTGCCGACCTGATACGAAGCCTCTGCGGTCGCGAGGTCGGCGTCACCAATCCGGCTCTGCTTGGCGTAGACATCGGCCAGGAAGGTCCAAGCGAAAGCGTTGTCTTCTTCCAGGGCGAGCGCGTCGATGAGAAGCCCTTCCGCTTCCTTGATCGCAGCCTCGTCCTTGGTCGCAGTCAGCGACCTTGCAAGGTTCACCTTGAGGAGCGCGTGCTGCGGCGCGAGTTGGACTGACTTGCGATGAGGTTCGACTGACTCGGCCGCACGGCCGCTTTCGAACAGGATCTGCCCTTTCAGTTCCTCAAAGTAAGGGTTGTCCGGGTCGGCATCGATCAGGCCCTGCGTGAGCGTCAGCGCCGCTTTGATGTCGACAGCTTTGTATGCTGCGATGGCGCGTGCGTACTTGGCGGCGACAGACTGATCTGAGCCCGGAAAACGCGTCAGGACGCGATTGGGCGGCCCGAGGAAACCCGTGAGCTTGGCCTGCATCATGATGAGGCCTTCCTGCTCTTCCGGCGTTTGCGGACGCGCTTTGTTCGATATCTCGGTCGCCTTTTTGGTAACGGCGCCGATCCGGTCACTCCAGATCGGGTGGGAACGCCAGTAGGGGCTCCGGCGATTTTCCGTCATCAGCTCCTGATAGCGGTAGCCTTCCATGAAATCGGCAAAGCCATTGGCGGATTGGCCGGTCTTTTCGAGCAACCCTATTCCGTAGAGATCGGATGCAGCTTCTTCCGCGCGTGTGAACTTGAAGAAGGTCAACATCCCGAATTGAGAGGCAGAACCGAACAGCGCCATCGCTGCCTCCGGCGCGCCAACGAACAGCGCAAGTGCGCCGAGACCCATCGTAACCAGCGAGATGCCCGAACTTGCGCCCGCCGCCGCCGGGCGGGTGATGTTGTGACCGAGCGCAATGTGACCAATCTCATGCGCCATGACGCCCTTCAGTTCTTCGGGCGTGCGCGATTGCATGATCAGGCCGGTATACACAAACATGTTCTGGCCGCCGGCCACCGATGCCTGAACCTCATCACTCTGCACGATGTAAAGATTGACGTCCTCAGGCTTGAGACCGGCTGCGAGGAACAGTGGATCGGCGTAGCTGCGCAACGTGCGCTCGATCTCGGCGTCGCGGATCAGCCCCTGCGCCGTGGCCGAAAACGGCAGCGCCATCACGATCGCCGGAAGGGCGACTGCACGCATCAACCGGCCAACAACGCTCACGAGGACGCTCCCCATTACAGTCGGACGCCAAACAAGTATCTCTCCATCGCGGCACGGTAAATGCGTGGAACCGGCTAGCGGCGGTTTCGGCTGTTCGCAGCGATGTTCGTTATTCGGACCCGTTCCGACAGCTGAAATCGAAGGCCATATCGACGCCAAACATGCGCAGCGTCGAGCAGGAATAAGCTTGATCCCCCACCTGATCCGGTGGCCGTTTGCCCAACTCGTTCTCTTTCAAGATTGGGCAATGACTAGCGTTACCCCCAATTTTCTGCGCGTCAATTGGGCAGGCCTCTCGCGAGCCCCGTCAGCAGCGCATCAAACCGGCGTCTCGGCGATTCATTGCGCGCAATCGCTTCACGCAGCTATCGAAATGCTGGGCAAGCGCGAGACTCGCATGTAACGATCCCGCCTCTACTGCCTAGGAGGATTTTCTTGTCGCGCTTTTCCATGTCGATCTCTGCCACGTTGATCAATTCGGTTGCCGCTGTAGCGCTGCTTGGCGCTTCAGCCTGTGCACAGCAGCCGCCCCTGGTCCAACCCGGCGCGCCCGGTCAGGCGAGCCGCACGCTCGAAGGCCGAGAGGCATCGCGCATCGCGGACAACCGCTACTCTGACGACGACGTCGCGTTCATGCAGGGCATGATCCATCACCACGGCCAGGCCGTTGAGATGGCCGCACTTGTGCAGGGCCGCACATCGACCCCCTCAATCGTCGATCTGTCGGGACGCATCAACGCGTCGCAGGCGGATGAAATCACCTTCATGCAGGGGTGGCTCAAGGAACGCGGCGAAGACGCGCCCGCACCAACGCCGACGACAGCGGATGCCCATGCCGGCCATGCGGGGCATACAAGCATGCCGGGAATGGTAACCGCCGAACAGCTTGCGAAGCTGAAAGCATCCAGCGGCGTGGAATTCGACAGGCAGTTCCTGCAGCTCATGATCGCGCACCACGAAGGCGCCGTGAAAATGGTGGCGGACCTGCTGAAGCGCTCAGGTTCTGCCTACGACCCGATGCTGTATCGCTTCACGACAGACGTCACGAACGAGCAGAACGCCGAGATCGGCCGCATGACGGCGCTCTCACGTGGCCTTTCAGCAGACCCGCGCGCAACCCTGAAGGCAGGCTTCCTCGACGCCGGTCAGGCAATCAGCAATATGAAGCTGATCAGCACGCTTCCCAAACCCACCGGCTTCTTCGACCCGTCGAACCCGGCAGGGCTGCCGCTGCGCCTTCCCGCTGAAAACAAGGACGGCGATGCACGCAAGGGAACTGCGGACGAAACCAGCCGCCGCGCCCCGTTCCTCAGCTTCGCCAACACCGACATGGCCTTCTCCGGCGACCTACTCGCCGTCGGCAACTATCAGGGCGTGCAGTTCTACCGACTGGGCGGCAATGAGCCGAAGCTGATCAGCGCCATCATCTGCCCAGGCGGACAGGGCGACGTTTCAATCGTCGGCAACCTCCTGCTCATGTCGGTTGAAGCAACCAGCGGCCGGATCGATTGCGGTCGCGAGGGCGTTGGCCCCGAGGCCAGCAAAGAACGCTTCCGTGGCCTGCGCATCTTCGACATCTCGAACATCACAAGCCCCAAGCAAGTCGGACAGGTTCAGACCTGCCGCGGCTCGCACACCCACTCTGTCGTGTCGGCTGATGCGGATCGCCTGATCGTGTACAATTCCGGCACCGCCGGCATTCGGGACGATAAGGAACTGGCAGGCTGCATCACTGGTCAGCCCGGCGACAACCGTACGGCGCTGTTCCGTGTTGACGTCATCGAAATCCCGGTTGCTGACCCATCCAAGGCGCGCATCGTCGACAGCCCGACCGTGTTTGCCGACGCGAACAGTGGCCAGCTCGGCGGCCTGTGGCTTGGCGGCGATCACGGCGCCGGCACGCAGACCACGAACCGCACCGATCACTGCCACGACATCACGCTCTTCCCCGCGAAGAACATCGCGGGTGGCGCATGCTCGGGCAACGGCATCATCTTCGACATCAGCAACCCCCGTGCGCCCAAGCGTATCGACGCAGTGGTTGATGCAGGCTTCGCCTACTGGCACTCGGCCACGTTCAACAATGACGGCACCAAGGTCGTCTTCACCGATGAATGGGGTGGCGGCGGTCGTCCGCGTTGCCGCGTGCAAGATCCGCAGACCTGGGGCGCGAACGCCATCTACGATATCATTGATGGAAAGCTCGTGTTCCGCAGCTATTACAAGCTGCCGGCAGTGCAGACCGACAAGGAAAACTGCGTCGCCCACAACGGCTCGCTGATCCCGGTGCCGGGCCGCGACCTGTTCGTGCAAGCCTGGTATCAGGGCGGCCTGTCGATCAGCGATTTCACCGACTCGGCTCACCCGAAAGAGATCGCTTACTTCGATCGCGGGCCTGTCAGCGCGGATCACGAGATCCTCGGTGGCTACTGGTCGATCTACTGGTATGAAGGCAAGATCTACGGCACTGAGATTGCCCGTGGCCTCGATGTGTTCGAACTGACGCCCAGCGAGTATCTGTCGGCAAACGAAATCGCCGCTGCCCGCATGGGCCAACAGGGCCGCACGGTGAACCCGCAGCAGCAATACCCGGTCACCTGGCCCGCCCACCCCGTCGTGGCGCGCGCCTATATGGACCAGCTTGCCCGTGAAAGCGGCTTGCCGACTGAGACAGCGACCCGCCTGACCGCCCTTCTGGACAAGGCGACGCCGCTTGTTGATCGCAACCGGAAGGATGCATCGGTCGCCAAGGACCTTCGGACCGCCGCCGGCGCGCTCGATACGGCTGGCGACAGCGCAAAGGCCAAACGCCTGGCTGCACTGCGCGACACGCTGATCCGCATTGCCGATCGCGTTGCGTGATAAACGGCTTCGGTGGGCGGCGCATTCGCGTTGCCCACCGTAATCCGCCCCCCCGGCTATGTTTTGCAAGCCGAAGGAGATGCTCCGGCAGTCTGATGTACTGATCAGGCACGGCCAGTCGGCTGTCGGTGCGGCGCGCTTGAACGGTAACCGAGTTCACACATGTGATTTGTGGAGACACAGACCGCTTGCTGCGAATATGAGACTTTAAAGCTCTAGAGTCCTGCCATCATTCCAATCAGGCAGGGCCGTTATCCGTGACAATGGATTCAGTTTCGCATTCGGCTTCTTCGGCTGAGCGCCTTGATGCGATCGTCATTGGTGCAGGATTTGGCGGCATGTACGCCATTCACCGCCTGCGCCGCGCCGGCATGCGCGCGATAGGAATCGAAGCGGGAAGCAATGTCGGCGGTACGTGGTACTGGAACCGTTATCCGGGTGCGCGTTGCGATGTGATGAGCCTAGACTACAGTTATGCGTTTTCTTCCGATCTCGAGCAGACATGGACCTGGAGCGAGAACTTTGCTGCCGGGTCGGAAATCCTGGCCTACGCAAATTTTGTCGCCGACCAACTCGACATTCGATCAGCCTATCACTTCAACACCAAGGTGGCTGCCGTCGAATACGATGATGCGGCACGCCGCTGGCATGTGACGACGGCTGAGGGCGCCCATTTCGAGGCAGGCTATGTGGTGATGGCCACCGGCCCTCTTTCCCTGCCCAAACCTGTCGACATTGATGGAGCATCCGACTTCAAGGGTGAACTCTATCGGTCGTCCCGCTGGCCCCAACACGAGGTTTCCTTCGCAGGAAAGCGTGTAGGTCTTGTGGGGACGGGATCGACGGGGATTCAGATTACCCCGGTTGTGGCAGATGCCGCCAAATCGCTCGCGGTGTTCCAGAGAACGCCGAGCTTCACGCTTCCCATGCGCAACCACGCCCTGACGCCAGACTATGTCGCGCAGATCAAGGCACATATGCCAAGCCTTCGCGCTTCCGCACGAACGACATTTGGCGGCGGGGTTCGTCCCACGTCGACCCGCCCCTTGTTCAGCGTGAGCGTGGAAGAGCGCAATGAGCTGATGGAGGACGCCTGGCAGCGCGGGGCCATGTCTTTCCTCGGCCTATTCTCAGACGTTCTAACCAATCAGGCCGCAAACGACGTCGTGGCCGATTTCGTGCGGGACAAGATCAGCACAATCGTTGAGGACCGCGAGACAGCTGAGGCGTTGAAGCCCCATGGTTATCCGATCTTCGCCCGCCGGCCATGCCTCGACACGAACTACTATGAGGCGTTCAACCTGCCGCATGTGTCCTTGGTGAATTGCCTCGTCGACCCGATCGAGGCGATCACGGAGACGGGCATCAAGACGCGGACGCAGCATATCGAGCTGGATACCATCATTCTGGCGACCGGGTATGACGCGCTGACCGGCCCGATGCTGGCTATCGATATCAAGGGCCGTTCGGGCCGGACGCTCAGCGAGAAATGGGCGAATGGGCCGAGGACGTTCCTCGCCATGCTGATGGAGGATTTCCCGAACCTGTTTGTGATTGGCGGACCTGAAGGCCCCTCGATCCTGGCCAACTACATTCGCCTCGACGAGATGAACATTGACTGGATGATGGGCTGCATCAGCTACATGCAGGCAAATGGCTATACGACGGTGGAAGCTACGGCAGACGCTGAAGACAGCTGGCAGAAGACGGTTACGGAGCTTGCGGACCGCACGCTCTATGTGAAGGCGGATACCTGGTACACGGGCGCGAACATCCCCGGGAAGCCGCGAGGGTTCCACGTCTATGCTGGCGGACTGAACCGCTATGCGGAAACGTGCACAAACGTCGCCTCCTCCGGATACAAGGGCTGCAGATTCACGAGCAACCAGGGCGGGCACGAACCGGTTGGATCGGGCTTCGTGCCCGCGCCGGGCGTTGCTTTGTAAGCGCCACGGGCAATCTCAAATATCCCCTATGTGATTAGGGCGCTTCGTTCAGCAAGATGAAGCCCCACCGAATGTCCCCAGGTAAACGAGAATGAACCCTTTGCCGATGGAGTGAAAATGTCGTCCTTGAAAGTGGAAGTTGAAGACTTCATCGCGACGGTAACCCTCAGCAACCCGCCCGTGAACTCCGTCGGCATCGAAATGATGCAGGAGATCATGGCGCTGTTCGACTCGTTCAATGAGCGGCCGGACGTGCGTGTCGTGCTACTTACGGGCGAAGGCAAAGTGTTCTGTGCGGGTGCGGATCTCAAGAACCGCCCGACGCCGGACTCGCCAAAGGGCACGACTTACGCACGGCAACGTATGGCCCGCGAAATGAGCTGGTCGATGATCGAATGCAGCAAGCCGATCGTCGCCGCCGTTAACGGCGCAGCACTTGGCGCAGGGCTCGGTATTGTCGCGAGCGCGGACATCATCGTCGCATCGGAGAAGGCAGTCTTCGGCCTGCCGGAGATCGATGTTGGTCTGGCGGGCGGCGCCAAGCACACGCTGCGCTTCATCCCCTACTCGCTGGCGCGCCGCATGGTATTGACCGGCTATCGCGTTGGCGCCGAAGAACTCTATCGCCGTGGCGCGATCGAGGCTGCCCTGCCGCATGACGAGTTTTTCGAGTTCGCGAAAGGCATTGCGCGCGAGATTGCCAGCAAAAGCCCGATGGCGGTCGCTACCGCCAAGGACAGCCTGCGCGTGATCGACAATATGAGCCTGCGTGACGGCTATCGGTACGAGCAGGGCAACACGATCAAGCTTTCGCAGAGCGAAGACGCCAAGGAAGCCGTGCGCGCCTTCGTCGAGAAACGCCCGCCTGTGTTCCAGGGGCGGTAGACGGCCTCTGTCGCTTGGCGACAATTATCAATCTGACTAGCGGGCGCTTTTCCCAAAGCGCCCGTTTTCGTTTGCGCTAAGGGCGGGATACCAGACGACGCAGAAGCCGGGACGGCGTGCCTGCCGTGTTGCGATTGCGAGCGTTGGCTTCAAGCGTCTTGATGACCGCATCGCCCTGTTGACGCGCCCAGAATAGCGGCCCTCCCAGCCAACGTGGGAAACCCAACTCGGCCACCCAGATTGCATCCAGGCTTTCGGCGCTGGCGTCTTGCGAGCGCTCAAGCAGGTCCGACGTGGCGTTGATGGCTGCGTGCAGGCAGCGGCTTACGATCTGATCGTCTGGCACCTGTTTGCGGATGAGCATCTGGAAGTTGGCTGACGCATGCAGCAACGCTTCCACATCGGGATCGTCCCAGATGCGGCCATCTGCTCCGTACCTGCACCAGCCGGGGTGGTCACCACCCAGCCGGCCAGCGTCGGCCATCAAATCGAGGGTCGGCGAGTAGGTGAACCAGTCGTCGCCACCGGCGAGCACACCATGGCGCGTGAACACATTCTCCATTCCAGCACGGTCGGATTGCGCGAAGGGAGATTCATGGAAGCCGAACTCTTTCAAATTGCGATCAATCTGGGCGGGTGTTGCACCCTCATCGAGAAGGTGGACGGCTTCACGCAGCAGCGCCCAACGGAGTTCAGACACAACATCCCGACCCTGGGGTTGTCGTTTGAGGGCCATCTCGCTGTAGGCGGCATAAGCGAGCGCGGCAGCTTCTGTTGAGCCTTCATAGGCGATGTGAAGCTGTTGCGTGTCCTGCGGTTTGCGACCGGAGAATGGCTGCACGGCATGCTCAAGAGCTCGCAACCGCATCAGGGGGCCATCGCGGTTGGGTAGATCACGGCGGACATTGACCCGCGTTACATACAATTGCGTTTCGATGGCGTCGGATCGCTCCGCGCTCATACGCTCGCGGAGTTGGCCGGCTGACAACAGCGCCTCCGCAGCAGCCACCGGATTTTTCGATGTGACAACATCGACCAACCCAGCCGAGACTGCCTCGTTGGCGCTCCATGATTCTCCGAGAACAACGAGAGTCGCCGCTCGCTGGACATCAATCACCTCGCCGAGGCGGCTCAGCGTGGCGGGCGTTGGAAGCCGCCCCCTGCTCTCAATGAGGTCCCGGAAGACAGTTCCGGGCGCAGCTATGCGCCCTGCACAGGCAATTGCCAGCTCCAACCCCGTCCCCGAACATTCGCCTGACACGAGGGCGAAAACGGGAACTTTGAACCCAGCTACGGCCGCATAGATGCGATCGAGATCGGCTGCAGCCTGACCTGCCGTCCTTGTCGGCTTGTCGCGGAAGAGCCGCTTACCCTGCAGCAAGATCGCGCCGACGTCCGGGTCAGCCGCGTGGCTCCGCAGCATGGCGAGAAAGTCGTCGGTGTGCTGGGCGTCCCAGTTCCCTGGCGCTGGACAGTTCAATTTAAGCTGCGCAACCTTACGCTGCGCAGCAGCAGACGTCCGAGCGGGGCGGACTTCAAGCGCACTACGGGCGAATTCTGCCTTGGCTAAATCCATTTTCCTTCCCTACCGGTCTATTTTCATAGTCCGCTGTGCCGCGGATTTCCGGATGCGCGCATTGCCACGACGTGAAGCAATCAGCGCGCGGACGATGCTTCCTCGGTATCGCCCGATTGGGAAGAGGGGCGCGCAAGTATCCCGTACGTGAAAAACGGCTTCGGCCCTGTTCATTCACGCAAGCTCGCGTTTCATTGACCTAAGGATGCGCGACCACCCGATCAGCAATAGGATTGCCATGCTGGGCTTGATGCAGGACGTACCGCTGACTTTATCGTCCCTGCTGGACCATGCGGCGCGTTTCCATGGTGGTCGCGAGATCGTCTCCAAAAGCCCGGAGGGCATGAGCCGGACTACTTACGGTGAACTCTGGTCACGATCGCGAAAGCTGGCCTCCGCGTTGCGTCGGCTGGGCATCAAGGATGGCGAACGTGTCGCCAGCCTGGCATTCAACCATAGCCGCCACATCGAGCTCTATTACGGCGTAACGGGAGCCGCAGCGATTCTCAACACGGTGAACCCCCGGCTGTTCCCCGAGCAGATAAGCTACATTCTAGCACATGCCGAGAACCGCTATGTCTTCTTCGACCCGGCATTCGGCAAGGTGCTTGAGAAGATGGCGCCGATGCTGCCGAACGTTCGTGGCTATATTTGCTTGTCCGACAATTCTGGTTTGAGAGGCATCGAACTTCCAGGGCTCCAAAGCTATGAAAGCCTGATCGCTTCCGAGGACGACGCAGATGCTTGGTCTCCCGTCGTGGAGAATGCAGGGGCGATCCTTTGCTACACCTCGGGCACGACCGGGGACCCCAAGGGCGTTCTATATAGCCACCGGTCACTGATCCTGCACGCTTATACCGTGTTGGCTGCCGACGGCATGGCGCTCTCGACGCGTGACTGCGTACTGCTCGTTACGCCGCTATTTCACGTGAATGCCTGGGGTATCCCGTTTGCAGCCGCCATGTGCGGTGCACGTCTGATCCTGCCTGGCGCTGCTGTGGACGGCGAAAGCATCTTCAATCTCATGAAGAGCGAACACTGCACGTTCAGCCTCGGCGTTCCTACCGTGTGGCTCAGCTTCCTTGATTACATTGCAACGCATCGCGAGCGGCTGGACCTGTCCGGGCTGGCGCTGGAGCGTGTCCTCGTTGGTGGGTCCGCTGCGCCGAGGAGCCTGATCGAGCGGTTCGACTACATGCTTGGCGTTTATGTGATCCACGCGTGGGGAATGACCGAGACAAGCCCGCTCGCAACAGTCGGCGCACCGCTGCCCGAGCATGCACATATTAACAGCCAGCGCCGTTACGATTTCCAGGTGCTGCAAGGCCGGGCAATCTACGGTGTCGATCTGCGCATCGTCGATGAGGATGGAATCGCCCTGCCCCATGACGGCGCAGCAACCGGGGACCTTCAGGTTCGCGGCCCCTGGGTGGTCGAGCGATACTTCAAGTCCGAGACATCGTCCGTTGATCGCGAGGGGTGGTTCGCTACGGGCGATGTGGCGAAGATCCACAAGAACGGAGCGCTGCAACTAACCGATCGGTCCAAGGATATCATCAAGTCTGGCGGCGAGTGGATCTCTTCGGTTGACCTGGAGAATGCTGCGATTGCGCATCCCGATGTTCGCGAAGCCGCTGTTATCGGCGTGCCGCATCCAAAATGGCAGGAGCGGCCGCTCTTGCTTGTGGTGCCCACACCAGAATGCCTGCCGCATCGCGAAGGCATTCTGGCGTATCTCGCCACGCGATTTGCACGCTGGCAAATTCCGGACGACGTGATCCTGGTTCAGTCGCTGCCGTACACCGCAACCGGCAAGCTGCAGAAGAACGTGTTGCGTCAGACTTATCGCGAGTTCTACGCGGAAGCCTGAGTGCCCCCTACTCGTCCACCTCATTGGCCACGGGCTCATCCGCCACACCGGCGCGATCCAGACCTCGCTTATAATCCGCGATGCCGGCCCGCATGATATCGAGGATTTCGGTCTTCTTGCGTGCGATCCGGCTATTGAGACCACCAACTCCCAAGGTCAGGCGCACACCATGCGGCGTGGGCGGCAGCGGCATGGCCATCGCTGCAGCATTCGGAAACGGGAACGCGGCAAGCAAGCTGTAGCCTTCACGCTTGATCCATTCCAACTGCGTCTGCAGCTGCGGAATATCGATCCTGCCCGCGGCGCCGCCGAGATACGCGTTTACATGTCGGCACAACTTGTCGACGGTCTTCCGTGGCATCTGACTCATGAGGACCAGACCGGCCGCCGAATGTGGAAGTGCGCGCATACTTCCCTCTGTCATCGCGATTTTGTGCGGATGGCTCGGCTGTAGAATGCGGAGGTGTTGGATGAAGATGTCGTTCTGGGACGAGATAACCACCGTTTCGTTGGTCTGCTCGAATATCGTCGCGATCAGGCGATCGATGTCTCCAGCGCCAAAGAGATGGTGATTGATCCAGTCGCCGAGCGCCGCGACCCGTGTCGTCGGGAAATACGTCCGGCTTGCCCGGTCGTAGTTAAGATAGCCCAACACGACCATGCTCTTCAGAAGAGTCGTGGTGCTGGATTGCGGATAGCCCAGCTTTTCGAAGATGTATGTCAGATTCAGCGGCTGTCGCTGTTCCTGAAACAGCTCCAGAACCTTCAGTGTACGAGCGGCTGACTTGATCGGGTCGCGATGCATTGTGGCTTCGGGGGAAAAATCGGTTCGTTACGTTACACCCGGCTTGGCCTGCCGCCATGGCAAAAACTGCTATCCGAGGCCCGTCGCAGCAATCCCATCGCATAGCCCAAGCGCTTTCGAGCCTCCGGCAGCAGACACGCCGTTTATCTCAAGTGAGATAAACGGCGTGCCCAGCGGGGCGCAATAGGTCGCACATCGTAAATGAGCGACGTCATGCGCAGTGGTCCAAAGATCGCGCCGCGGTTGAGCATCTTTTAGCGCCTGCGGAAACAAGCAGGGAGGTCATTTCGTGTATTTGAAATCGCAATTGCTTCGTGCCGCACTCGCGGCAAGCGTTTCGTCCGTCAGCCTTCTTTCGGCTGCTCCGGCATTTGCCCAGGAGACGGAAACCGCCGTTGAAGCTCCTGACCGCGATGTCGTTGTCGTTACCGCGCAGCGGCGCGAGGAACGACTTCAGGATGTTCCAATTTCCGTTTCCGCGTTCTCGGATGACCTGCTGAACGAGCGTGGCATTGATGGTGGCCCCAACCTGCAGCTGGCCGTTCCAAACGTGACCTTCGCCAAGAGCTATTACAGCGGCTACAACTTTCAGATTCGCGGCATCGGCACGAAGCAGACTGCCGTGACCGGCGACTCCTCGACCGGTGTGCACTTCAATGGCGCACCGCTTACCTCCAACCGCCTTTTCGAAGCTGAATTCTTCGATGTCGAGCGTGTGGAAGTTCTTCGTGGCCCGCAGGGCACGCTCTATGGCCGCAACGCCACCGGCGGCGTCGTCAACGTCATCAGCGCACGGCCGACCTACGATTTCGAGGGCATGGTCCGCGCCGAAGCAACATCCCTTGGCGGCCGCAAGATGCGCGCCATGGTCAACATCCCGCTCATCGATGACCAGCTTGCGCTGCGTCTTGCCGGCGCATCGTTCACACGTGACGGCATCGTCGACAACCTTGGGACCGACAACAAGGTCGACGATCGCAACCTGTATTCGGTTCGCGCGAGCCTCCTCTGGGAACCTACCTCCAAACTCGATTTCAATCTCGTCTGGCAGCACTTCAACGAGGAGGATAACCGCCTTCGCACCGGCAAGGGTCTGTGCACGCGCGACAATGGCCCGAGCTCGGTCGGAACAACGGCCGTTACCAATGCCGTCGTTCGCGGCTTCCTGAGCCAGGGCTGTGCGGATGCATCGGTCTACACTGATGCCGCCTACGGCACGCCGAACTCACTGACCTCACTGTACGGTCTTCTTGCCTACAGCCGAGGCCTCGCAAGCGGCGACATCTACGGCAATCGCCAGCCTAACAGCCTGAGTGTCATTGATGCGGCGATTGATCCCGAATACAAGGCTCGCGAAGATGTCGCGACGCTGACAGCGAACTGGGACATCACCGACGAACTCACGCTCACCTCGCTGACGTCGTACTATGTTGGCTTCCTGGATGCGCGTCAGGAAGAGAACCGCTTCTCACCTGCAGTAAACTTCAACAGCACCGCTCTGGCGCCGGGCGGCGTCATCAACGATCCGCAGCTGGGCGCATCCAACCGGCTGATCATCGCCGATTCGATCCAGACACCTTCACGCCAGACCAGCCAGGAAATCCGGCTGCAGCCGACTTTGCCGGTCCGCTCGACTTCAGCATCGGCGCACTCGCGCTCGATTATGACCTGCGCCAGCGCTTCTACATCTACTCGAACGCCTTCACTTACGCTGCATTGGCCGCGAACGGTGGGGCGAACTGCGCTGCGGGCGGCACCTGCGTGTTCATCAACCCGAGCCGCGAGCTTCGTCCGGACGGACACGGTAACTATCTCAGCAGCCAACCCTACAACCTCGACTCGAAGGCAATCTTTGGCGAAGTCTACTACGATATTATGCCGGACCTTAAGTTCACCGGCGGCCTCCGCTACACGCACGACAAGAAGACGCTTGAGAACTATCCGGTCCGCTTCCTCACACCGGGCGCCAACCTGATACCAGGAACTCCGGCGACCATCTCGGCTGAATTCAAGGAAGTTACCGGCCGCGCTGGTTTCGACTGGAAGCCGGATCTGGACTTCACCGACGACACCCTGCTCTACGCGTTCTATTCGCGCGGCTACAAAGGTGGCGGTCCGAACAACGTCGGTCAGGTTGCAACATTGCGTGCTACCTATGATCCCGAGTTCGTCAACGCGTACGAGATCGGCACCAAGAACACCATGCTCAACGGCGCCCTCACGCTGAACGCTGCCGGCTTCTTCTACGACTATAAAGGCTATCAGATCTCCAAATTCGTGAACCGTATCTCCGTCACCGAGAACATCGATGCCGAGATCTACGGGGCGGAATTCGAAGCAACCTGGGAGCCGGTTGATCGCCTGCGCTTCAACACCAGCATTGGTTTGCTGAACACGGAAATCAAGAACGGCGAATCCATCGATCCGTTCAACCGTACCAACCACAACCCGAACCTCACCTTCGTGAAGACCTCGTCCGCCGCAGGTTGCACGGTTCCGACTGCTGCGCTTGCGAACCTAGTCAACATTATCCAGCAAGGCCCAGGCGCACCGACCGTTGCCGGCGTTTCGGGCAACCCGGCCGCTATCCTCGGCGCGTGCTCGGGCGCATACGCTGCCAGCTATGGCGTCACGCCGACGGATGGCATCGCTGCGCAGTTGGCCGGCAACAAGCTTCCCGGCTCCCCGCCGTGGACGATCTCTGTTGGCGGGCAATATTCGTGGGACCTGTTCGAAGGCTGGGAAGCGACAGCGCGCGCGGACTACTATCGCCAGGACAAATCCGAGGCGCGCGTCTTCAACACGCCAATCGACGAGATCAAGGGATGGGACAACGCCAACCTGTCGCTGCGTCTCGTCAACTTCGAAAATGGTCTCGAGTTCGAAGCCTTTGCGCACAATATCTTCAACAAGCGGTCGATCACCGACATCTTCCCGGTCGATGAGGCCCTGTCGCTGATGCCGAACGCCGTGTTCACGGAACCGCGCATCTACGGCATTTCGCTGCAGAAGACCTTCTAGGCATTTCCAACAATCGTTTCCTCCCCAAACTGCATGCGGCGATCGAAAGATCGCCGCTGTTCTTTTGTGGGTCTTGCCCTGCGTTCATCACACTGGTGATGTTGGGGTGCGGAACCGCCCACCCGCGAGCGCGCGCGATCCGGTCGCCTATGGTTGCGGCACGCCCAATGGGCGTGGGGCAGCAGGCAGGGCAGTCGTTATGACGACTACCTTCCCATCCCATCAACTCAACGAAGCAGCAGGGCAAGCCATGGGTGATCGGCTAAAAGGACAAACGGCGATCGTTACCGGAGCCTCTAGAGGGCTGGGTAAAGCAATTGCGGAACTTCTGGCCGAAGATGGTTGCTCAGTTGCTTTGATCGACCTCAAAGCTCACTGGGCGGAAGCTGCGGCTGCCGAGATCGTCGCCAAGGGCGGGATGGCCGTTGGAATTGGTTGCGATGTCTCCGACCGCAAAGCCGTTGAAGCGGCGACCGCCAAAACCGTCGAAGCCTTCGGCCGCCTCGATATTCTGGTCAACAACGCGATGTGGAATCTCTACGAGGCAATTCCCGACATCAAACCCGAAACTGTCGATCGCATGGTCGCAGTCGGATTTTCCGGCGTGATCTGGGGCATGCAGGCGGCCGCACCACACATGGCTGCGAACAAGGGCGGATCGATCGTCAACATTGCTTCAGTCAGCGCCCTGCTCGGAATGCCGAATGGTGTTGTCTATTGCGGCGTGAAAGCAGCAGTGGCGGGCATGACGCGCGCGGCAGCAGCTGAGCTTGGGCCGAGCAATATCCGCGTCAATGCCGTCGCGCCGTCGACCATCGATACCGAAGGCGTCAGGCGCCTGATCCCGGAAGAGCGCATTCAGCAACGTATTGCCGAAACACCTTTGGCCCGCCTGGGCACACCGCTCGATATTGCAAAAGCGGTTCGCTATCTCGCAAGCGCCGACAGTGACTTCGTGACCGGCCAGCTTCTGACCGTCGACGGCGGGCTGGCGAACTCGCTGTAAACGACGCGAAATTCCAGCCACGCCCTCTCGTGAGAAGGAGTGTGGCTGGAAAATTCCGTTCGAAGAACAGCCGCCTATTTGGCAGCGCTGAGTTCTGCCACACGCGTGCGGTGGTGATCGGCGTTGCCAAAACGGACATCCGCCATGATCAGACGCTTCAGATAGTGTCCGATTGCCAGCTCTTCCGTGAAACCAATTCCACCGTGGAGCTGCACAGCTTGGCGGCCAACGAACAGGCTGGTCTGGCCAACACGCGTCTTGGCGGCCGAGATCATGCGGCGTCTTTCACGCTCGGGCTGTGAAAGCGACAGCGTTGCGAGATACATGATCGAACGGGCTTCTTCGCACGCGATCGCCATGTCAACGGCGCGGTGCTGCAGCGACTGGAAGGTTCCGATCGGCTGACCGAACTGCTTGCGCGTCTTGAGATAAGCCAGCGTCATTTCATAGGCTGCATCCATCGCGCCAACGGATTCGGCGAGTTGCGCAACGATGCCGGCATCGACGGCGCCTGTCAGGCGGCCATATTCTGTTCCGATCTCACCAATCACAGCTCCCGGCTCAACTACAACGCCTTCAAGGCGAAGGCTGGCATTCAGGCGGTTGTCCATCGCCCTGCTTTGCTCGACGACAAGACCCGCCGCGCCGGACGGAACCAGGAACAGGCTGATACCGGCTGCGTCATCAGGAGCGCCTGACGTGCGAGCCGGAATGATGAACCAATCCGCGCCGGCGCCATCCATGACGTGGCTCTTGAGGCCGGTAAGCCGGTACCCACCCGTCCCGATCGCTTCAGCTTGCGTCGCAACATAACCAAGATCGAACCTGCCGTCCGGTTCGGCATCCGCCAGCGATACCAGCGTTTCACCTGCCGCGATGGAGGCAAGCAGTTCGCTGCAGAGCGATGATCCACCGTTTGTGAGCAGCGCCGGAGCAATCACGCAGCTGGAAATGAACGGCTCAAGCATGAGATTCCGTCCGATTGCTTCGCAGATCAGCATGGTTTCGACGGGGGTCGCAGCAAGCCCACCATCATCTTCCGGCACATTCAGCGCCAACCATCCAAGGTCAGCCAGCTTCCCCCAACCCTGGCGATCAAGCGGCTCGGCGCGAGCGGCACGCGCGCGCCACGCCGAAAATTCAAAATTCTCTGCGCCGTAGCGTTGCGCACTATCACGCAGCAGGCGCTGCTCTTCGGACAAACTGAAATCCATGACCTACCTCACAGGCCCAGCGCGCGGCGGGCGATGATATTGCGTTGAATCTCGTTGGAGCCGCCGTAGATGCTGGTGACGCGGGAATACAGCATCCCTTTGGCCGCCCAGGGATCGCCCTCGCCTTGCGGCTGGTTGCCGACGGATGCGAAGTGCATTGCGCCGTATCCCTGAAGCTCGACCCAGAACTCGGTGATCTGCTGAAGCAGTTCCGACCAACGCACCTTGATCATGGAGGCGCGCGGACCTGAATCGATACCCGAGGCAGCCTCAGCCATCGTGCGCATCACCATGGCTTCAAGCGCAAGGACCTCGACATCAAGCTGGGCAAGACGGTCTGCGACGCGCGGGTCATCGATCAGACGGCGGTTGCCGATTTTCGCCTGCGTTGCTGCATCACGCGCACCACGAAGCTGCTGAGCCAGGCGGATTGTCGTTCCTGCCGTCACGCTGCGCTCGCGATCAAGCAGCACCTTGCCGTACCCCCACCCCTTGCCTTCTTCACCGAGCAGAGCCGTCAAGGGCAATCGAACGTCATCGAGGAACACTTCGTTCGTGTGATGGATCTCGTCGATCGTAATGACCGGCCGGATGTTGATACCGGGCGTATCCATGTCGACGAGGAAGAGCGAGATCCCGTCCTGTTTGCGCCCCTGCTTCCGACCATCGGGATCGGTCCGCGCCAGCAGGAACATGCGGTTGGCCACGTGGGCGTAGCTCGTCCAAGCCTTCTGACCAGTGACGACGTACTCGTCCCCCTGCCTGACTGCGCGCGTCGAGAGCGATGCGAGATCGGAGCCGGCGCCCGGCTCGGAATACCCCTGGCACCACCAGTCATCGCCCGACACAATGGCCGGCAGATATTTGGCTTTCTGACTGTCGCTCCCGAACGTGAAGATGATCGGACCAATCAATTCCAGTCCCTGGTGAAACTGAAGCGGTGCGTCAGCGCGCGAGGCTTCGGACTCGAAGATATAGAGTTCGGTTGGATTCCAGCCGGTTCCGCCATACTCGCGCGGCCAGGACGGCGCCCCCCAACCACGGTTATGCAGCAGCTTCTGCCACGCAATGTATTCAGGCGGTTCGAGGCGCATTCCCGCCCTTACGCGCGGTTTGAATTCCGCCGGCGTGTTCTCGGCAAAGAAAGCCCGCACTTCTTCGCGGAAGGCCTCCTGCTCGGGAGTCAGATCGAGATTCATGAGGTCAGCCTCTCAAATGCTACAGCGGGCTTCTGCCAACCCGCGTACGCCCAAGCCTTGGAATTGAACGAGACGTCCAGCCTGATCAGCCTCGCTGACCAGCATGCCGCCGCTGTTCGAAATCGATGTGACGTAAAGGACGTCCAGTTCTGCCCCACCAAATGCGGGACATGAGGGGAATGGCGTCGGGCAATCGAAAACCTTGTCCACACGACCATCCGGAGCAACGCGAGCGATTTTCTGTGCCTGGACAAGCGCGATCCAGAGGAAGCCTTCGGCATCAACAGTTGCGCCGTCTGGAGCGCTGCCAAGGCTGCTCGTGTCGATCAGATCCCGGCGCGCGCCAACCTCGCCACTTTCTGTGTCATACGCGTATGCCCACACCATGCGGCGCAAGCTGTCGGCGAAGTACAGAATGTCGCCAGCCGGACTGAAGCAGATCGCGTTTGATATGCCGATGGGCTCGGTAGGTACGACCTTGTAGGCGCCCCCCCTCGAGAACTGAAACAACTTGCCGACATGGGTACTGGAGCCGTGAGTAATGGAGCCCGTAACGAAACGCCCACTGCGATCTGTCTTGCCATCGTTCAGCCGCTCATGCGCTGTGAGTTCCGACGGGCGTACAATCGGCTGGAACGATCCCGTCGCCAGTTCGACACGATAAATGCCATCAGCCATCGCCGCGATCAGCTCTCCCGGACGGCCGCGGACAATACTTCCAATCTTGTCCGGCGCCGGCATCTCCGACTGCTCGCCGGTCGTCGCATCATAGCGCCAGATCGAAGGCGCGACAGAGTCGACCCAGAACAGGCTCGCGCTATCGGGCTCCCAAAGCGGTGACTCGCCGAGCTTGCACCGCGTCTTTCCAATGATCGTGACAGTTGGGCTCATCGTATGGCTCCAGACCTGTCCGCTGTCGCGTCGGCAGGCGAACGTTCGCGCGCCTCGCGGAAACGCAGACTAGCGCCACGGTTTGCCAACAGCAGTTCGCCGCTCAAAGCGGCCGATGCCGGGGAGACAAGGAATGCCGCGAGATCTGCTACCTGACGCACGAGCTCTTGTGGTTGAAGTCGCGTGGCATCGTCTGCAAAATCGGTGGCGATCATGTTCACCCTGAGATGGCGGGAGGCGCCTTCCAGCGTCAGCGACCGCATCAGGCCAGCAACAGCCCCGGCAAACGCGTTCTCATGAGCGCCTTGCCAAGCTCCCAGATGACCCCGATGGCCGACATAGACCACGGGCGCAGCATCCGCGAGATGCGGCGTCGCGATCGATAGCGACTCGAAGAGATCGAGAAATGCGGCGAGCGTTTCATCCAGATCTGCATCAGTGATGTCCAGAAAGCGCTTGTCCCGAGCAGGCGCCGGGGAAACAATGACGAGCCCTCCGACAACAGGATCGTTCTGCACGAACGCTCCAACCGCCTCCGGCAGCCTCGAGGATATTGGCACAACGCGATATCCCTGCCCCTCAAGACTTGACGCGATGGCTTGGCTGAGTTCGCCATCGCCTGCGACGAGAATGGCCTTTGAAACACTCATAGCGGTGGGACCCCGATCGACTTACCACCGTCGACAAGCAGAACCTGGCCGTTCACAAAATCGGCGTCGGCGCTGGCAATGTTTGCGATGATCGCTGCGATCTTTTCCGGCGAAGCAGCGCCGCCGGACGGCTCAAGGCGCTTCAGAGCGGGCAGCATATCGCCGAAATCGTCGAGCAGGCGCGTTTTTACCATTCCTGGCGCGACCGCGTTCACTCTTATGCCCCGCCAGCGGAGTTCCACAGCCATGGAGCGCGTCATCGCGACGACCCCCGCTTTGGACGCAACATAGTGCGCAGCGCCAGAGCCGCCGAGATAGCCACGGGACGCCACATTGATGACCCGCCCCCCGGCGCGCATGCGCCGTACAGCCTCCTGGGCCACCTTGAATGCGCCGACAAGATTGATGTCCATCACCCGCGAGCAGCTGGAACGGTCAATTTTCTGAATGGGATCGAGTGCGCCGCTCACCCCGGCATTGTTGACCAGAACGTCCAGTTCGGAGTGCGCCTCCAGCATGCCGCGAACCACGGCGCGGTCGCGGACGTCGAGTACACGAACCTCGACCGGAAGCCCTGACTGACGCCACGCCGCTTCGCTGTCAGCCAGCTTCGCGGGGTCGGCATCGACAGCGAGCACGCGATAACCATCGGCAGCCAAGCGTTCGACGATCGCGCGACCAATACCTTGGGCCGCTCCTGTAACCAAAGCCAGTTCCGGCAATGCGACACCCTTCTTCGGCAGCCAGGAGAGCCCGGAACGCCTTCAAGGCCACCGAGACTGTCGGGAAGATGTCCCACGAAATAGCGATCGGCGTGGAAGCGCGCAGCTGCATGCGGCGGTTATCACGTAGGTGATTTCCTGAGTTGCGCAGTCACGTACGCCCGCTCTGGCGGCTGCATGCCCTAGACATGGCTTCCAATGCTCGGAGCCTGACATGGACTGGAACTTTGGAGACATTCTCGATGCCGTCGCCGAAGTGGTCCCGGCATCGCGTCCCGCATTGATCTGGGGCGACCACATCGTCGAATGGGGAGACTTCGCGCGCCGAACCAACAACCTCGCCAGTGAGTTCATAAAGCTGGGCCACGAGCCCGACGATCGCGTCGGCATTCTCTGCTTCAATCACCCGGCCTACATGGAGTTTCTGGTAGCCGGCGTGAAATCGCGCCTTCTCACGGTCAATCTCAACTATCGCTACACGGTCGATGAGATCGCCTATGTCCTGAACGACTGCGGCGCGACCGGCATGCTTTATCAGGACCGGTTTGAAGACATGCTGCCGGCGCTGCGCGAGCGGCTCCCAACCGTCCGCACCTGGATACGCATCGAGTCGGATCGCATTCCCCACCCAGTCGAGCCAGACCGGTTGAGCTACGAAACACTGGCGACACGTGGGGATGGCGCGCCCCTCAAAATCCAGCGAGCATCTTCAGACGGCTATCTGCTCTACACCGGCGGCACCACCGGCAAGCCGAAAGGCGTGCATTGGCAGCTTGGCCAGGCCCGCCGCGTTCAACTTGAATCCCCGCTCATCCTGAAGCCGCCGCAGTCGATGGCTGAACATGCGCAGATGGTGAAGGCGAACCCAGCCCCTAGCCGCATCATTCCCGCGTGCCCCCTCATGCACGGCTCCGGCAGCAACGCCGCGATGGGAGACCTGCTGAATGGCGGCACGGCGATCATTCTTACCAGTGACCGGTTTGATGCCGTCGAACTCTGGAGAACAGCTGAAAAGCACAAGGCCACGCGTGTCGCGATCGTTGGAGATGTGTTTGCAAAGCCAATGCTCAAAGCCCTGGAAGACAATCCAGGCGGCTTCGACCTGTCGGCCCTGAAAGCAATCAGTTCGGCGGGACTTACCTGGTCCCGCACGGTCAAAGAGGGCCTGCTCAAGCAGCTGCCGCAGATCATGCTTGTCGATATTCTCGGCGCTTCGGAAGCTTCCGGCCTGGGCTACTCAGTCGCCAGAGCCGGCAACATCCCGGAAACCGGCATCTTCGACGCACCTGCAACCACAGTACTTATCGATGCGGACAGCGGCGTGGTCCTTCCGAAGGATCAGCCTGTCGAAGGCTTCATTGCCCGCCACGGCCCGATGGCGAACGGGTATTATGGCGACCCGGACAAGACGGCAGCGACATACCGCATCATCGACGGCGATCGTTATGCCGTTCCAGGCGACTTTGCACGATGGCTGCCGCCAAACCAGTTCACACTGATCGGCCGCGGCAATCTCTCGATCAATACGGGCGGCGAAAAGGTCTTCCCCGAAGAGGTCGAAGAAGCGCTCAAGCTTCAGCCTGGAATCTCGGATGCGCTGGTGGTCGGCCAGGCTGATGAGAAGTGGGGCAAGATCGTCGTCGCCGTCATCAAGGTGGCCGGCGCATTCGATGAAGCTGCAGTCAGGCGCGGTCTCTCGACGAGCCTGTCCAGCTACAAGCACCCCAAGCGCTTCGTGATCGTCGAAAACGTCCCACGGCACGAAAGCGGCAAAGCCGACTATCGCGCAACCATCGCACTCGTTGAACAAGCGAAGTCGACATGAGGCAACACCGCTAGCCCAAACTCGACCCGCATCTCGATAACGTCGACCTCATTGCACCGGAGCTACACGATGGCCGAAGCATCTATCAAGGAACGCTCGCCTGGCGCGCGCTACGATGTCGTGGTTGTGGGAGCGGGCTTTGGCGGCATGTATGCCGTTCACCGCTTTCGCGAGATGGGCCTGTCGGTTCTCGGCATCGAAGCCGGCGGCGACGTAGGCGGCGTCTGGTATTGGAACCGCTATCCGGGCGCGCGTTGCGACTTGATGAGCCTCGACTACTGCTATTCCTTCTCGTCCGAGATCGAACAGGAGTGGACGTGGACCGAACAGTTTGCGGCCCAGCCGGAAATTCTGGCCTACGCCAACTTCGTCGCCGATCGCCTTTCCATCCGCCCCCTGATTGCCTTCAACACTCGCGTCGATCGCGCAGCCTTCGACGACAAACGCAACACATGGCGTATCGAAACCGATGCCGGCAATGTTTACGAAGCCACCTATTGCGTCATGGCGACGGGCCCCCTGTCTATTCCGAAGGGTGTACCATTCGAAGGCGCTGACGTCTTTGAAGGCGACATCTACCTCGCCGCGAAATGGCCGCACGAACCCGTCAGCTTCGAAGGCAAGCGTGTGGGGCTCATCGGCACGGGATCGACCGGTATCCAGATCGTACCAGAAGTCGCGAAGACTGCGCGAGAGCTGGTCGTCTTCCAGCGCACGCCGAGCTTCACCATGCCCATGCGTAACGTGCCCCTCGACCCCGACTATGTCGCAGAGATCAAACGCAATTACGCCGGCATACGTCAGGCTGCACGCAACAGCGCAATCGGCGGCGTCAGACCTCAGTCGACGCGTCCGTTCTTCAGCGTGACGCCAGCCCAGCGCCGGACCCTGATGCAGGACTCATGGGACCAAGGCGGCCTCGCCCTTCTCGGAACCTTCTCGGATATCCTCACAAACTCTGCCGCAAACGATGAGTTGGCCGACTTCGTGCGCGGCAAGATCGATGAAGTCGTGAAGGACCCACAGACTGCGGCAAAGCTGAAGCCGCACGGCTATCCGATATTTGCACGCCGGCCCTGCCTCGACACCAACTATTACGAGACCTTCAACGAACCCCACGTCCGCCTTCACGACTGCCTCTCGGATGGCATTCTGCGCCTGACGCCAAAAGGCGTCATGACGGAAAGCGGCGAAGCCGAATTCGACGCGCTAATCTTCGCCACCGGCTATGATGGCCTGACCGGCGCACTGCTCGGCTTCGAAGTAACGGGTCGCGGCGGTCTGCCCCTCCGCGACGTCTGGCGCGAAGGCCCAGAGAGCCATTTCGGCATCATGCTATCCGGCTTCCCGAACTTCTTCACCGTAGCAGGTCCCAACGGCCCTGCCGCTCTCGCCAACCTGATCGCACTGGACCAGCAGAACGTGGACTGGATCGCAGACGCCATCGACTACATGCGCCGCGAGAAGCTGACGGCTATGGAGCCCACGCCCAGCGCGCAACAGCAGTGGATGGACACCGTCGCGTCTCTCGCGGAACTGTCTTTGGTGTCGAAGGCGAACACCTGGTACACGGGCGGCAATATCTCTGGAAAGCCGCGCGGCCTCACCATGTACATGGGTGGCTTCCTGCGCTTTTCCGAAGCCTGTCGCGAAGCTGCCGCTACTTACGACAACTTCCTCTTCGTCAGCACCACTACGCCCAAGCACGGCGCGATGAACGAAGCTGCGATCTGAGCCATGTCCGCACCCATGTCGCCGACCGCCGGGAGCGCCCAGCCGACCATCGACAAAGGTTATCAACGATACGCCCTGCTGTTGTTGATGATCATCTACGCGCTCAACATGCTCGATCGCCAGATCGTCAACATCCTCGCCGAGCCACTCAAGAAAGATCTGAATCTCGCAGACTGGCAGGTTGGCGCCGTCACCGGATTAGCCTTCGCGGTCTTCTACACCGGTCTCGGCTTGCCGATCGCCCGCCTCGCGGATCGCTCCGACCGCGTCTGGCTGATATCTGGCTCCCTCGCCATCTGGAGCGCCTTCACAGTTCTCTGCGCCTTTGTGCGCGACTTCCCGCAGCTGGTTCTCGCCCGTCTGGGCGTAGGCTTCGGTGAAGCTGGCTGCACCCCCGCGGCCCACTCGCTGATCGCCGAGTCCACGCCGCGCAACAAGCTCGCTTCCGCGCTAGCCTTCTACTCGCTCGGCATCCCGATCGGCTCGCTGTTGGGCCTCGCCATGGGCGGCATCATTGCAGACGCATTCGGTTGGCGCATGGCTTTCATCGTCGCTGGCGCTCCCGGCCTGATCGTCGCCGTCATCGCCTTCACGACACTCCGCGAACCGCGAAGGAAGGCCAAGGCGGCAAGCGCCAGCAAACAATCACAAATCTCGCTCAGCCGTGCGCTTACGGAACTGGTGAGAAAGCCGTCCTTCTGGTGGATCTCGTTCGCGACCGGCTTCGGATCGCTCGTTTTCTATAGCCAAACCGCCTTCATGGGATCGCTGTTCATGCGCGCCCACACTGAGGAGGTGAACGCACTCGCTCAGTCCTTGGGCATGGGCCCCTCCGCTTTCCTCGGGTTGTCGCTTGGCTTGCTCCTCGGCCTTGGCTCCGGCTTCGGTACTTTCGCCGGCGGGCAGATAGCAGATCGCGCGTCACGCAAGAGCATCAAGGGTTACGTCCTCGTGCCGCTGGTCGGCATGCTGATCTCGACCCCGTTCTTCATCGCGTTCAACCTGGTTGATAGCGCCGTCTTTGCGCTGGCCTGCATCGTTCCGGCGACCTTCGCGCATGCACTTGCCTATGGCTCCGTCTATGCTGCGGTCCAGTCGCTGACGAGTCCGGGCGTGCGCGCAACGGCCGCCGCTGTGAACCTCTTCATCAGCACGATCATCGGGCTGGGGCTTGGGCCACTCGCGGTCGGGGCCCTTAGCGACGTATTCGCAGCGGCTCACGGCAGCACGGCAGGCCTGCAACTCGCGATGGCATGGTCAGTCGTCTTCCTGCTGATAGCTGCTGGTTGCTTCTATTTGGCAGGCCGTACGGTGCAGAAAGATGCACACGTTGCAGCCCCAGCCCCCAACCCAGATGCTTCGCAGGCGGCGGGATGATGCAGGCCCAGAAACTGGAAGAACTTCAGAACCGACAGGCAATCCGCGAGCGCCTGTATAGCTACCATCGTGCCGTCGAACGCGCTGACAGGGCCGGGCTTGAAGACATCTACTGGCCGGACGCGTACGAGTCGCATGGCGCCTTCGAAGGTCCCGCGCGGGATTTCGTCACCTGGGGCTTGGCGCTTCGATCGACATTCGAAGCATCCACCCACCAGATGCACAACATCCTGTTCCAGTTTGACCTGCCGGGCGCTGCCGTCGAAACCTCCTTCACCTCGCTCTCGCGGCGTCGCGATGCATACGGCGTAGTGGGTGTCGACTACATATGCGGCCGGTATCTCGACTGGTTCGAAAAGCGCGGCGACGCCTGGCGTATCGCTAAGCGCCGCGTGGTGTTTGACTGGTGCGAACAGCCATCAGCGACGCCGGGAATTCACCCCGACCGTTTCGGCAAACGCTTCCCGGTCGGCGAACCATCGTCCAACGATCCACTCTATGAACTGCTGAAGCGCGAGAGGTGATCTGCCGACAGCAGACACAACGCCCTCCAACTGCCGATGCGACGGAGCCTAAATGTCCAGCACGACGCTCTTCTCTCCGATAGACCTGCCGGGCCTGAAGCTCCGCAACCGCACAGTCATGGCGCCGATGACCCGCCGCTTCTCTCCCGGGGGCGTACCGACGCCGGAAGTTGCGTCGTACTATGTCCGCCGCGCCCAGGCAGGCGTGGGGGCAATCATCACAGAAGGCCTGGCGATCGATCATCCGGTGGCGGTGGACCACTCGGATATCCCCTTCATTTACGGCGAGGCCCTACAAGCGTGGGATAAGATTGCTCGAGATGTGAAGGCAGCGGGGGCCGCCTTCATCCCGCAACTTTGGCACATTGGCGGGCACAGGTCGCTGACATCAACTCCGCCTTCGCCCGAACTGCAGTCGATCTCACCTTCGGGCATTTACACGCCGGGCTCGGCTTTCGGAAAGCCGGCGACCGACAACGAGATTGCGGACATTATCGCCGCCTACGCCCGGTCCGCGAAAGCGGCCCAGTCGATCGGAGCCGATGCGATCGAGGTTCACGCAGCTCACGGCTACTTGATCGACCAGTTCCTGTGGGACGTCACCAATCAACGAACCGACCGCTATGGCGGCGATGCCGGCAAGCGCATGCAATTTGCGCTGGACGTGATGCAAGCTTGCCGCGACGCGGTAGGCTCAACCTTCCCGATCTTCTTCAGATTCTCCCAGTTCAAGCAGGTCGACTACAAGGCGCGCCTCTTCCGGACTCCCGACGAGCTGGCAGCCTTCGTCGAGCCTCTCACCGATGCGGGCGTGGATGTGTTCGATTGCTCGCAACGCCGTTTCTGGGAGCCCGAATTCGAAGGCTCTGATCTGAACCTAGCAGGCTGGACCAAGAAGCTGTCTGGCAAGCCGGTCATGACCGTGGGGTCAGTCGGCCTCGATGGGGATGTGGTCGCGTCGCTCAGGCAAGGCATTGAAGTTTCTGGCGCGGCTTCACTCGACAAACTCGAAATGATGCTCGATCGCGGAGACTTTGATCTGGTTGGTGTTGGCCGCGCGCTACTTGCCGATCCGGAATGGGTCGCGAAGATCCGGTCCGGAGACGCGGCCGGACTGATCGGCTTTTCGCGGGCCGCATTGCAGTCGCTAAGCTAACTATGGGGCTTCTGATTTGCGATGCGCCGGAACATCAAGATACGCTTGTGCCTGACGGCATATAAGACGCGAACATGAACACTCAGGGAGAGCGCGGAATGACGGACCAGCCAAACATCCAGGAACTCTGGGACCGGCAGACGATCGCGGATTGCCTGTATCGTTACTGCCGCGGAATCGACAGGATGGATGAGGCAATGCTTCGTTCCGTGGCCTGGCCGGAAGGCAAGGATCGTCATGGCGCGTTCGAAGGAACGGCTTCCGGGTTTGTCGATTACGCGATGAAGACCCTACCGCACATCGAGCGCAGCGTTCACCACGTCCACAACATCCTTATCGCCTTCAAGGAAGGCGGAGCGGCGGTTGAGGCACAATTCACGGCGCTGCACCGACAACCCAATGCCGAAGGCAAACTGGCCGTCTTCCACATGTGCGGCCGCTATCTCGACTGGTTCGAAAAACGTGATGGCGTGTGGAAGATTGCAGACCGCACCGTCGTATTTGACTGGGTCGAGGAAACCGCCCCCACCCCGGGAGCGCACCCCGAGCGCTTCGGAAAACGTCAACCCGTCGGCGGACGCTTTCCGGACGATCCCATCTACGCGCATCTGGAACGAAATGCTTAATCGATGACAGACGTGGGGAGAGCGCAGGATGCGCTCCCCCGATAACGAAGCATGTTCCCGCGTTGGGTGTCATGCTGCCACGCATCGGAACGAAGTCCGTTCAGGCCTGTGCGCCGACTGAACCGCTCGATAGCGGTTCCGCAATAGTCGCGCCCGCAGCATGAAGCGGGAAGGTCCACACGCGTGCTGGGCCACTTTGAAGCTTGCTAACTACCGGCGAAATACGCCCACAAGCTCCTCAATGACTTTTTCCCGCTCGGCCGTGTTCTTCGAGTTCATCGCACGGTGAACGCAATGGCCAAGATGTTGGCGTAAGAGATCGCTCTCGATCCGAGCAAGAGCCGCACGCGCCGCCTCGATCTGAGTCACAACGTCGATGCAATACCTGTCGGCCTCAACCATCTTGGCGATACCGCGAACCTGACCCTCGACCCGATTGAGGCTCCTCAAAACTTTGTCTGCCGCTGCCTTTTCCACGTATACCCCTCCCGGGTAGTTGTATTTATACCCGTGGAGGGTATATGTTCGACGGCCAAGCACAAGCCCCAGGGGCGCATCATGGTCGAACAGCTTCAATCGCAGCCGGCGTCCAAGGACCCCGTGTGCGGCATGACCGTGAAGCCAGACACGCCCCATCGCCTGACGCACGACGGGCATGAGTTTCTCTTTTGCAGCGCCGGTTGCCGTGCAAAGTTCCAGGCAGATCCGACGCACTATCAGACGTCCGGACAAACGGACTTCGGCCGGCATCACCATAGCGATGCCCCCAGCCGCGACCCCGTCGCCGCCAAGCCGGAACCAGCCAAGACCTCACATGAGGCATCCGTGACGCCGGGCGCTAAATGGACATGCCCAATGCACCCCGAGATCGTTCGCGATGGTCCGGGGGCATGTCCGATCTGCGGCATGGCTCTGGAGCCGATGACGCCAACCAATGACGCAGGACCGAGCCCCGAACTGCAAGATATGTCGCGACGGTTCTGGATCGGCCTTGTACTCGCAGCGCCGGTGATGACGCTGGAGATGGGCCGCCATCTCTTCAACATAGACGGGCTTGTCCCGCCCCACATCAACGCCTGGATGCAGTTCGCCCTCGCGACGCCGGTGGTATTGTGGGCTGGCTGGCCTTTCTTTGAACGCGCCTTTGCATCGCTCGTCTCGCGTAACCTCAACATGTTCACGCTGATCGCGCTCGGCACAAGCGTCGCGTGGACTTACAGCCTCGCCGCCCTGCTGTTCCCGTCAGCTTTTCCTCCGGAGTTCCGTGACCATCACGGCCAGGTCGCGATCTACTTCGAAGCCGCAGCAGTCATCACCGTGCTTGTCCTGCTCGGTCAGGTGCTCGAACTGCGCGCACGGGAACGCACCGGTGGTGCGATCCGCGCGCTTCTGGATCTGGCGCCCAAAACAGCCCGACGTATCGGCAATGGAGAAGACGCCGAAATCCCCTTGGATGCGGTCGTCGTCGGCGACCGCCTGCGTGTGCGCCCCGGCGAAAAAACGCCTGTAGAC
The DNA here is from genome assembly GCA_036733305.1 of Hyphomonadaceae bacterium. Classification (GTDB taxonomy): domain Bacteria; phylum Pseudomonadota; class Alphaproteobacteria; order Caulobacterales; family Hyphomonadaceae; genus UBA7672. The sequence continues at coordinate 64,119 of DAINAT010000001.1, read as the reverse complement.
GGTGTTGTCATCGATGGCCGGTCAACGATCGACGAGTCCATGGTCACAGGCGAGTCAATGCCGGTGACCCGCGGCGTGGGCGATACTGTGGTTGCCGGCACATTAAACCAGACGGGTGCGCTGGTGATCGAGGCAAGGCGTGTCGGGCATGACACCATGCTGTCCCAGATCGTCCAGCTTGTCGCGAACGCTCAGCGCAGCCGCGCCCCGATCCAACGCCTTGCGGACAAGGTCTCCGGCTGGTTCGTCCCCGCCGTCATCGGCATCGCTATTGCCGCCTTCGCCGGCTGGTGGATCTTTGGCCCGCAGCCTTCCTTTACCTACGGGCTGATCGCCGGCGTTTCCGTGCTGATCATTGCCTGTCCGTGCGCGCTTGGGCTGGCTACGCCGATGTCGATCATGGCGGGTATCGGCCGCGCCGCGCGCGAAGGTGTCCTCATTCGCAATGCCGAAGCGCTGGAACGTTTCGAAAAGGTCGATACGCTGATCCTCGACAAGACCGGCACGCTGACGGAAGGCCGGCCCGGTGTCATCGCCATCTACGCCGCTCCTGGCGCCACGGACTCCGATCTCCTGCGTTTTGCAGCCAGCCTGGAGCAACGTAGCGAGCATCCGCTTGCGCAGGCCATCGTCTCGGCGGCGAAAGAACGCTCGCTGACATTGGTTGAGCCGTCGGAGTTCGATTCACCGACAGGGAAAGGCGTGATTGGCGTTGTCGACGGCCGCAGCGTGGCGCTCGGCGCTGAGCGCTATCTGTCAGAGATCGGCGTCGCGACGGAAGCGCTGCACGAAGAAGCAGAGCGCTTCCGCAAGGACGGCGTCACCGCCATTTTCGTCGCGATCGACAACAAGCTCGCAGGCGTGTTCGGGATTGCCGACCGGATAAAACCCACAACGCCTTCATCACTTGCAAGCCTCAGGGCGCAGGGCATCGAGCTCGTCATGCTGACGGGGGACAATCGCACCACCGCGGAAGCTGTCGGCCGCACGCTCGGCATCACACATATCGAGGCGGAGGTCCTCCCTGAGGACAAGTCGCGCATTGTCGAAACGCTCAAGCGGCAAGGAAAAGTTGTCGCCATGGCCGGCGACGGCGTCAACGACGCGCCGGCCCTTGCCGCGGCCGATATCGGCATCGCGATGGGAACCGGCACGGATGTCGCCATCGAAAGCGCCGCCGTCACCTTGCTTCACGGCGACCTATCCGGCGTGGTGAAGGGACGAGCCGCATCACGCGCAACAATGGCCAACATCCGCCAAAACCTCATCTTCGCCTTCGGATATAATATTCTCGGCATCCCCGTCGCCGCAGGCCTGCTCTATCCGCTGACAGGCCAGCTGCTGTCTCCCATGATCGCGGCGGGGGCGATGGCGCTTTCCTCGGTGTCGGTGATCGTCAATTCTCTGCGACTCGGCGGCGGCTCGCCTGCTTCTTCGATCACCTCTCCCCGCCCACCCATCCCGAAAGCTCACTCCAAGAGCTCGGCGTGTCACTGATTGCAGAGGTGACGGGCGGTCCGCGACGAATGCGGTCTCGGTCTACAAGTTGCCGGGCAGATGGAATGCGATAGCGGCGCCAAGCCGACGCCCGCCAGAAAAGCAATCAGCCCGCCCTGCGCGGGCGAGCTGACTGCGGCATAATTCCAACACAACACACCGGCGCCGGATGCGGAGACCAGGTAGCTGCCAACAAGGTCTGATCCTTGTTGGCAGCTTCCCGTAGCTTAGAAGCGATAGCCTGCGCCTAGCGTCACGATCATCGGGTTAACGTCCACATCTGCGTCGATGCGGGTGGCGCCCGCCATGATGGTCACATCGGAATTGATCCAGACCTTGCGAACGTCTGCGTTCAGCGACCAGTGATCGTCGAGCTTGTAATCCACGCCGGCCTGCAGCGCGCCGCCAAACGACGGATCGTAGTCAATGCTCGTGACCGCGCCGCCAGCAGGAACCTTGTCGTCAAAGAAGAGCGTGTAGTTGATGCCGGCGCCGATATAGGGCTGCAGCTTCTGTTCGGTGTTGAAGTGGTATTTGAGCGTGAGCGTCGGCGGGAAGTGCGAGATCTTGCCGAGATTTACATCACCCAGCGCAGTACCCTTCGCGATCACATCGTGACGCGCCATGCAACACAGCAGTTCGGCCGAGATGTTGTCGGTGAAGAACCATTCCAGTTGCAGGGTCGGCACATACTCGTCGGAAATATCGACATCGCCGCCGATAAGGGACACCGAAGCGCTTTCATCCGGCAGGACTGCGGAGACGCCGACCTTGACCTGGAGATTGTGCGGCAATTGCGCGGACGCTGCGCCAACGCCCAGAACGGAGAGGCCTGCCGCGGCCACGATGCAACTGATTACGGATCTCATTGGCTAATTCCCTGTTTCAATAAACAGGAGCATCAGCCCGCAAGCCGGTCGGCCGCTTGACCTGCCTCAAGCGCAGCTCACCACAGCCTGACCAAAAGGCCGCAGATACCCAAAACACACACAATCCGCAGCCACAAAAGCCGGAGGCCACAGCCCGGGCATTTGGCGCGTCCGGCGCCCCAAATGGTTCCAGCATGTACAAGGTTTTGGCGCCGGGAGCCCGATCAGCCGATGTCGGGTCTTTGCAGACGCAATCAAATGGTGACACCGCCGGAACTCGGCTAACTCGAAAGAAGAGCGCGAGGCGGGCTTTGCCCAATCCGGTATCCCGGACTGCAGACAGACAGGCGAACAGATGAAGATTGTAAGGCGGGCGTTTGCAGGTCTGTTCCTGGCAGCCGCGATTACCTCGCTCACCAGCTGCGCGACGATCGCGTCGGCGCCCTCACGGCAGTATGCCCAGCCAGCCCCCGTCAAAAACGAGATCCTGTGGGACGACTATGGCGTGCCTCACGTCTTTGGAAAGGACGCGGCCGCTGTCTTCTATGGCTTCGGTTATGCGCAGGCGCAAAGCCACGCCAATGAAATCCTGCGCCTTTACGGAGAGTCCCGCGGCAAGGGCGCAGAGTACTGGGGCGAGAAGTACGAAGACACCGCCGTCTACCTGATCAAGAACGACGTGCCCGCCCGCGCCAAGGTCTGGTACGATACGCAAAAGCCCAAGTTCAAAGCCAACCTAGATGCCTTTGCCAAAGGCATGAACGACTACGCAGCAGCCCACCCCGACCAGATTTCGGCGGAGGTTGCCGGTGTCCTGCCCGTTTCAGGCCTTGATGTTGTCGCCCACGCCCACCGCCTGATGAACTTCGTCTACGTTGCACCGCCGGGACGCGGCGGCGGCGAAGGCGAACCATCCGACGAAGACCTCGGCATCAAGGATGTTGTCGATGGAGAAGACGGCTCCAACACATGGGCTGTCGGCCCAACCAAGACGGCCAATGGCACAACCATGCTGCTGCAGAACCCGCACCTGTCCTGGGACACGGGATATTTCATCTATTACGAAGCGCACCTCGTTGGTCCTGACTTCGAGACCTACGGAGCAACGCAGATCGGCCTGCCGATCATCCGCTTTGCCTTCAACCAGCAGATGGGCATCTCGAACACCGTCAACGGCATGGTTGGATCAACCAACTACAAGCTGACATTGAAAGACGACGGCTATGTGTTTGATGGCAAGGTGCTGCCCTTTTCCACCCGTAAGGCGAGCTACAAAGTTCGCAATGCGGACGGAACGTTCACCGAGAAGACCATCGAAGTTAAGTCGACCGTGCATGGCCCGGTCTTCGACCGCAAAGACGGAACATCTACTGCCCTGCGCGTCGCCGGGCTCGATCGCCCCGGTATGCTGCACCAGTATTTCGATATGGTGACCGCGAAATCCTATGAAGACTTCACCAGCGCCATGAAGCGCCTGCAGGTGCCGACGTTCAACATCAGCTACGCCGATCGGGACGGTCACATCGAGTACGTCTTCAACGGCCTCGCGCCCAAGCGGAAATCGGGCGACCTCACCTTCTGGCAAGGCCTCGTACCCGGCGATAGCTCAGAGTTCCTGTGGACCGAAACGCACGCCTACGAAGACCTTCCGCGCGTCACTGATCCCGAAGCTGGCTTCGTCCAGAACACGAATGACGCGCCATGGTTCCCGTCATGGCCGACGCCAATCAAGGCATCGGACTATCCGCCCTATCTCGCGCCCGTGAACGCGCCGGAATCCATGCGTGCACAGAACGCCCTGAAGATGATCGCCGAAAATGAGAAGATCGACTTCGACAAGTTCAGATCCCTCAAACTCTCGACCCGATCGTTGCTGGCGGATCGCACGCTCCCTGATCTCATCAGCGCGGCCAAAGGCGATTCAGATTCTGAAATGCAGGCAGCCGTGAAATTGCTGATGGAGTGGGACCACACCTATTCCAAGGACACGCGCGCTGGTTTGCTGTTTGAAGAATGGGCGCGCCTCTTCGCAGGCTCGCGCTTTGGCGACACGTCGAACTACGCCGTTCCCTTCTCCGCCGACAAGGCGACATCCACACCCTACGGCCTGAAGGACCCGGCTGCAGCGGTCGATATGCTGAAGAAGGCGATCGTTGCGACCAAGACCAAGTATGGCGCCATTGATCGCGTGTTCGGAGACGTGTCGCGCTTCAAGCTCGGCGATGTCGATGTGCCGGGCGATGGTCATGTCGGCGGACTCGGACCGTTCCGCGTCATCACCTGGGGAGCGCTGGATGCCAGCGGTCACCGCTATCCGCAGCACGGCGAAACCTGGGTGGGCATGATCGAGTTTTCGACGCCCATCAAGGCCTACGGGTTGATGAGCTACGGCAACTCACGCCAACCCGGCACGAAACACTACAGCGATCAGTTGAAAATGCTGTCCAATCACGAGTTCCGCGAACTCTGGCTGCAACGACCACAGATCGAAGCCCACACGGCCGAGATCACACCGCTTGTTCCGTAGCCTGTAATGGCGATCACGGGACCAACATCAGGCTCGCTTCCGACGACTGGATGTCGCGATGGCCACCGTGCCCTGTGGCTTGGTATTCGTTCCAGGCTATGGCGAAACCTTTGTCGTGAGCTCTGACGGATGGGATGGACGACTGGGCCGCCGTTTGTGTCAGGCGCTGGATCGGTTGGTCGAGATCCCCCTGTTTAAACATCCGGAGGTAGAGTTCTTGCTGCCCTTCGGCGACGTCGCACCAAACGAGCGCCAGGCGGTCTTCGTTCCAGGCGAGATAGGCGCCGATAGACGGCGTGGGTGTGTGTGTGATGCGGGTGGCGGGAATTGATTTGCCCGCCAACAGGTCCGCCAGCGGCATGATGATGAGGTAAACTTCTTTGTTATCGTCTTTAGCATCGAACCATGTCAGCGCGGCGAGACCGGACCGGTTTATGGCGATGTCTGGATAAACTGACGCGAAGCCGTCGTCTGCGCTGATGGCGATATCGCGGACGCCGTCGTCAGTGATTGCCAGCAGGCGCAGTTCGTTCTCCTGCGTGTCGAGCCGAGCATCGTAGGTCACATAAAAGGTTCCGGCGGCATCGACCGTGGCGTTTAGATTCCAGGTGTTCGCGCTGGCGGAACCCGCGCAATAAGGCTGGGTTTTGGACTTTCCAGCCAAGTCGAAGCGAGACATCCAGACGGATGGTATCTCGCCTTTTGAGGCTTCGACCCACGCGACCATGATTGTGTTGCCGAATACGCGGACGACAGGGTTGCGGGCATAGCCTTCGCTGGCGCTGAGCTGCCGCCGCCAGATTGACTGGCCGTTGCGATCCACACGCGAGAGCCAAGCGGTGAGCTTGCCGGTGGCTGCGTCCTTTTCATACCAGGCGACAAGCGCGTCGCCGTCGATGAGCTGGAGGTCGGGCTCATAGGCGTAGCGTGCGCCGTTGGTGATCTGGTGCGGGCTACCGCGTGGACGGCCCGCGTTGTCGAGCGACTGGATGTAGATGGAATCGCGGCCCGTCGCGCCGCCGTGCCAGGCGACCATCATGTCTGTGCCCGACGTTGCAAGCGACAGCTCGAAAGCCTTCATGCCGGGCGGACTGATGGGGCGCACGGTGGCGCAGGCGGAGACGAGCAGACAAAACGCAAGAGCCAGCGCCCGCATCATGTCAGGCGCGCCGGACCACGTCGCGCCAGCGCCAGCCGAGGATCAGGGCGATCGCGGCGATCGCGGGCCATGCGAGTTCCCAGCCGGAGAGTTGCACCGGTTTCAGAGTTGCGCTCGCCTGCTCCAGCTTGGGCGGCGTGGTGCGTGTTTCCTCGGTCATCACCATGCCTTCGAATTGTTCGGGAGCGGCTTCAGCGACGGGCTCTGGGGGCTTTTCGGCGGGGACCTGCTGCGGCTCCGATGTTTGCTGTGATGGCTGCTGGGGTTGTGGTGTTTCAGTATTCGCGGCGCGGGCGGCGGCGACGTCAGCGCGACTGGCGGCCTGCGTTGCTTCTTCGCGTGCGTCATTGCGCTGGGCAAAGGCGCGCAGTTCGTCGGCGGCAGTCTCGATCGACTTACCCATCGCCTGCTCCAGCGCAGCACGGGCATTTGCCAGAGCAGGCGCAGGAATGTTCGCTTTTGCCGCTTCGTTCATCACGTATTCGAGCAAGCGGCCATTGCCGCAGCTGACTTCGGTGCAGCTGACACCGTGCTCGTTGATACTGTTGATGTACTCTTCGAGCAGGCGCGTGCGCGTCGCCTGATCGGCATTCCAGTGATCCTTGCGGATCGTCTCGATCATGCGAGCTGTGATGTCCTGGAAGGCGAAGGGCGATTTTTCCTCGAAGAACTGCTTCATGCCGAGATTCTGCTTATCCTCGACATAGGTTTCGAAGGTCTGCTGCCACATCGCGTCGTCGATCGCACTATCGACGGTGGCGTCCCAGCCCCACATGTATTCGACGAACTCGCGCATGGCGCCGGCGCCGGCATAACCTTCCTTCTGCATGCCGCGTATCCAGGTGGGGTTCACATAGCGGGTGCGGAATTCCTGGCCGATGAACTTGTCAACGCTGGTCATCTCCGGTTTGCCGGGATCACGCGTGTTGGTGATGAGGGTTTCGGGATCATTGCCGCTGATCGAGCGGATGGCTGTCGCGAGGCCGCCCATGTACATGAACATATCGTCGTTATCGAGCGCACCGTAGAGGGTGGTGGAGCTGGAGTGCACAACCGTGTCGACGTCGGAGAGCGACAGGCGGAAGGCGTCTTCCATCGACTCGCCCCAGAAGCCGTTGCCGTAGCCGTGACCCATCTTGCGGATGTATTCGTTGGCCATGCCGGCTTCGCTGTCCCACGTACCGCTGGCGGCGGCGATGCCTGACGTGTTGAGGTTGAAGCTGCCCGGCGGCTCATCGAAGATACGTACGCCAGCCATGCGATCGGCGTCGTCTTCCTTGTAGCCCTTGGCGATCAGCGCGCGCTTCGTCGCCAGATAATGCTTGCGAACAAGGTTGTCGGCTTCATCAATCCCCTTCACGCGCTGTACGGCCTTGTCCATCAGCACGGTTACGTTGTTGAACATGCCTTCGGCAGCAGAGGCGATGACGATGTCGACGCGCGGGCGACCGAGCTGGGCGCGGGGGATGACCTCGACATCAACGACCTTGCCGCGCTCGTTCCACACGGGCTTCGTGCCGAGCAGGTAGAAAATCTGCGATTCCATCACGCCTTCGTGGCGCATGGTTTCGTCACCCCAGATCACGAATGACACCTTTTCGGGGTATTTGCCGTTCTTCTTCAGTGCATCCTGCAGCATCTGTTCAGCGAGCTTGGCGCCCATGTCCCAGGCTGCGGGCTTGGGCACCTTGTCGGGGTCGATACCGTAGAAATTGGCGCCGGTGGCGTAGGCGTCCGGATTGCGGATCGGCTCACCGCCCATGCCGGCGGGTACGAAGCGGCCGCCAAGTACTTTGACGAGGCTATCAAGCTCGCGCTCACCTGATGCGAGGATGCGCTGCTCCATGTCGGACGCCATCACGTTACGCGCGTCGGGCAAGGCCGAACGGTCCACAGCGACAATGGCTTTGACCGTGCTATCGACTGCATCGGGCTCCGGCGTGCGACCGAAAGCGTGGAGACCGTAGGGGATGGTCTGCGCTTTCAGATCAATCAGATAGTTCTCGATGCGGTGGAGATCTTCGTCGCTCCATTCCGCATCGGGCGCGAGGCCGAGATCCTTGGCGATGCCGAGCGTGACTGACTGATCGCGCACTTCCTTGCCGAAGGCTGCGGCCAGTTCGGGGTTCTTTGTCTCGTTCTGCGAGTGGTTATTCATCGACTCGCTGAGACGAGCGAGATCTTCGGTCAGGCCACTTTCCTTGAAAGGTGGAACCATGTGGTCGATCAGGGTGGCCATGCCGCGGCGGCGCGCGACGAGGCCTTCGCCAACGACGTCGACGTTGTAGATGTAGGCGTCTGGCAGATCGGCGATCAGCGCATCCGGCGCGTCTTCCTCGCTAAGGCCTGCATCCTTGCCATCGAGCCATTCGAGAGTTCCGTGCGTGCCGATGTGAACGACAGCGTCCGCCTTGTAGCCGTTGCGCAACCAGGCGTAGGCGGCGACGTACTGGTGATGAGGCGCCAGATCTTTGGCGTGGAACAGCTTGTCGGCGTCTTCGCCCCAGGCGCGTGATGGCTGTGGCGTCAGCAGGATGTTGCCATAGCGGACGCCGGGAATGACAAAGCTTGCCTGCCCGCCTTCGCGCACCACCATGAGATTGCTGTCTTCGGGCCGCCCCCAATCCTTGAGGATCTTGTCGCGCAAGGAAGGCGGGTAGGCGTCGAGCCATTTTTGATAGTCGGGAACGGAGACGCGTTCCGCGCCGCCCGTCGCGATCATCTCCTGCAACTCTCCGGGCGCTGCGCCCATGACATTGCGCGCCTTGGTGCTGATGTCGGCAAGGATGCTGTCCGCATCGAGCGGTGCTGAGCCGACGTCATAGCCTTCGGCCTTCAGGCGCTGGAGGATGTTGGAGAGGGACTCCGCGACGTTGAGATAGCTGGCGCCGATGTTCGCTTTGCCGGGCGGGTAGTTGTAATAGATTAGTGCGATCTTCTTCTCTGCGTTGGGCTTGCGGCGTAGTTCGGCATAGCGAAGCGCGCGCGCAACAGCTGTATCCACGCGCGAGACAACCGGGCTGGTGATGACGGAGGTGAGACCGGTTGTCTTGTCGAACACCTTCTCCTTCGTGCCGACGACGATGGGTGCGATTGTGCCGGCGAGTTCGGGAACCGCTAGATTGAAGGTGCCTTCGAACAACGACAGGCCGGTAGGCGACTCGCGCCAGTCTTTCTCACTGCGGCCATAAAGGCTGATCAAATTGATCGTCGGAATGTCGATCTTTTCCATCAGCTTCGACGCTTGCGCGTCGGTAAACTGGAAATTGGCGCCCAGCGCCACGTCTGCGCGGGGCTTGCCGTCCTTGTCCTTCAACAAGAGATCAAACGAAACGGCGCCCGGATAGCCGAACACGGGTATTGCGTCTGCGCCCTGCCGCTCGATCGAGGTAATGAGCGCATTCAGGAGAGCAGTATCGCCGCTGTAGTAAGTCGCCTTGAAAAAGCTGACGGCCACTTGCGCTGCGCCCGGATGCTTCTTGCCGTTGGCTGTGCGCCATACGTCGAACTCGTCCCATGTTGCGAAGACGCGGCCTGTCTTGCCGTCCGGGTAGTAGTAGCCAAAGTCCAGCGAGGTCTGCGGTGGCGGGAGGGACAGGCCGCGGATGCCGGCGCGCGTCAGCGCCAGCTTCATCAGCGCCAACTGGTTCTGCGGGCCAGAGTGCTGCCAATAAGCACGCGCCTGGCCATCGAACTCGACGCCCTGCCCCTTGTAGACATCCTGACCGATCAGGCTTTCGCCAACACCGAGGACGTTGCCGCCGTTCAGAACATCTTTCAGCAGATCGGTTTTCTGCTCGGTGTTGAAGCGGGCAAGCATCTGCTCGTTCATCGTGTCGAAAACGAGGACGTCGCTTTTTTCGATCTCCGCGGCCTTCACATCGTCGAAAGTCGACTCCGCCAGCAGATTGAGCTCGACCAGCCCGCGCAGCTCGGGCCGCTCGTTCAACAGCTGCTCGAAAGCTGCGAGCGTGCCGGGGATATTTCCGTCAGAGAAAAGGTAAGAGAGCCGCACACGCTCCTGCGCATGCGCGATGACAGGCGCCAGAAGCGCCAGCAGGAGGAGGCTAAGGAACCGGAGCGGTCGGAACATTGGTCTGCGCTTCGCCGCCATCGCCTGTTTCCGGCACGTATATGACCTGCCCATTGGCAAGCCTGTACGCCGTTCCCAAGCGCGTTCCGTCACCCTTCCCCGTTTCACCGCTGAGCTTGTAGGCGGTGATAGTCTCGCCCTTCTTGACGATGATCTCCTGCTGTCCGTTCGCGTCGGTTTTGACCATGGTGACATCGCTCTCGGCGTTCATCAGGTCGCCCATATTGTAGACCGAGAACATCGTGATCATCAGGCCAACGATGAACACGATCGACACGTCAAACAGGTTTGCGACGCCCGCAAGCGGATCTTCCTCAGCCGGCTCGTCCGGAGTTGCGAGTTTCAGGAAACGTCCCATCAACGCGCCTCCATTTCGGCAGCGACGACTTCAGCAAGATACCGTTGCTCGCGGATGGCCGAGTTGTTCCAGCCTTGCCGAACAGCAACCAGAGCATAGGCGATGGTGCCGGTCGCGAGGCCGACGATGGTGGTCGTGAAGGCGACAACCATCTGCCCGGCCATCGCCTGCAGGTTGCCGCTCGCCATCGCGGCCAGTGACGAGCCCATCGGAATAAGTGTACCGATAAGACCGAGGCTTGGGCCCAGCTTTACCAGAGCGCGAGGGCCATCGAGATTATGGCGTAGCTTCTCTTCGTGCTCGGCCACAATGTTCTCAAGCCCGCCGTGGCGGAGAGTGCTTGTCTGGTTCTGGATCTGGATCATTCCAAGCATGCGCTTCAGCCCGGTCGGCAACTTGGCTTTGCGCCCGTCATCGGCAGAAAGGACCTGCCCTTGCTGCAGCCACGCCTTTAGATTGAAGCCCGCATGTTCGCGCCTGCGCCGCACAGCTTCCATCAGCGAATAACCGACATAGTAGAGCGTCGCCGCCACGCACGCCCACAGCAGCACCATCACCGGCAGGCGAAGCACCTGGCCCAGAGCGAACAGGCCATTCTCAAGACCGTCGAGCAAACTCATCTGCGAACCCAGTACCCCCGCAACCCACCCACTAGCAACGCCGCCAATGGCGCAAGCCAGGCCCAGAGCGGGAAATCAATCGTCGATGTGGCTGCAGTCTGATTTAGCGCCTGAGCCGAGCCCCAACCTGCCAGCACACCGGGAGAAGCTGCAAGAACAGGCGCCACCCACGCGATCACAAGCAACACGCTGTCGCGTACGGCGACACTCACGAAGCGTCTGTTCCCCGCAAGCAATGCAGCTCCAGCCGCTACCGCAAGGCAGAGTGCAGATGCGATCCAGATCGACAGACCGCTTTCGGCATAGAGAGCAGCACCCAGCGCCGCCGTTACACCCGAAAGCACCAGACCTTCTTCAATCGAACCGCCGCGTACAAGCCGCCATCCAGCCATCGCGGCGAACGCTATGCCCACCCACTCCACCTGTGTCGACACCAACCGAGTTAACAGGATCACGATGGTAAACGCGCCGGCAAGCCAGATCAGGCTCTGAACGCGCACGATCGGCCGCGCTGCGTGAGCAGCGGCGCCAAGCAGCGCAAGGAACAGCATGATCGAAACGAGAAGCGGCATGGACCCGGTTTGCGTAACTCTATTTCCAATTCATAGCGGCCCTGATGAAAGCAGCGAAGCCTTTCGCAGCACATCAAGCTGAAGTTACCGGCTCACCCAAAACAACCCGCTGCGGGCGTTTCTCGCACCCGCAGCGGCAGTTGGCCATGGCTTTCCCTACAGGAGGAGTACGGCAGTTCGAGCCATGGGGTCGTAAGTCTTTACTTCGATGCAGCATCCTTGAAGCGAAGGCCGAAGAAGAGGCCCTGCGGCTGGCCGAGATAGCCAATGACCTCCTCGTACTTCTCGTCAGTGGCGTTCTCGATGCGGCTGTAGATCTCGAGATTGTCGTTGACCTGATACGATGCGCCGAAGCGGATCAGCGTGTAGGCGTCCTGCTGAGTACGCAGGAAGGTGCCGTAGTCCGTGTCGATCTGCTTGCCATTGTAGGTCACGCCCAGATTGAGCTGGAGATCGCCGATGCGCCAGTTCGCGTCCACCGCGCCCTGGTTTTTCGGACGGCGCACTTCGATGCCAGCCGGTTCGGTTGCGTCGAGCTTGGTGTAGGAGGCGATGATGTCGATGTCGTTGGTCGGGTAGATCCGACCCGTGACCTCGAAGCCCTTGCGGTCGCTCTCCGCCGTGCTGTTGCGATAGCTGTTCTTGAGGAGGGCCGTATTGTAGAAATACGAAATCTCGTCCTCCAGCGTTGCCTTGAAGTAGGTCGCATCGAGCACGACGCGGCCATCGAGGAAGGTCTGCTCGACGCCCGCGTCCCAGCCTACGCCCTTCTCTGGCTTGAGGTCGGGGTTGCCGGCATAGGATGCGCCCGAGCCGAACTGCTCGAAGAAGGATGGGTTGGTGATGCCTGTGCCATAGCTGGCGTGCAGGCGTGTGCCGACATTGGGGATCACCCAGGATGCGGCAACGCTGTAAGTGTCGGCATCTTCGAACGGCACAGGGCTGGACGGGCCGGTTGAAGCGTTGTCGTTCTCGTCGTGACGGATCGTTGCCGCGAGATAGAGCTGGTCAGCGATCTCGGCGCGGTACTGTGCGCCATAGCCGAGCAGGCTGCGCGACTGTTCGCCAGCCGCTGTGTTATAAGGATTGCTGGCTTTCTGCTCGTTCGATTCAACAAAGCCGGAGAGATAGCTGACGAAGCCAGGGCCGCCGAACTCGTAGGTTGATTGCAGCGCAAATTTCTGGCGCGAAGCATTCGTGCCGTACGGGCTGACGCCAAGTATTGCCACTGCGGCGGCTGTCGGTGCGGGCGGGCCAGATACGAACGGGAAGTTCGTACCGCCACCACGGCGCTCTTCGTCCACGTAAGAACCCGACAAGATCGTATTCCACGCACCATCCAACAGGCTCAGGGTAGCGGATGCGCCAACCAGCCACTGCTTGGCGTCCGTGAAGCTGGCGTCGTCATAGGTCATGCCGCCGATCGGGAAGTTATAAGCCTGGCCGTCGAGATCGGACTGTTTGCTGACAAAGCGCGATATGCCGTCGACGCGCAGGATCGAGCTGATCTCCTTGCCGCTACGCACATAAAGCGTGCCGAGTTGGTTGCCTTCCTTGTCACCCGCAGAGCCGCCAACACCCACGAACGGATAGATCATAGCCCCGCCATTGGGCGAGATATCCCAACCATCCGAGCGCAGGGTCTGGAAGCCTCCCGACAGGTAGTCCGTGCCGTTACCAACGCCACCATTGGCGGTGAGCTGCAGCGTCTGGAACGAGCCAACCTCGGCGCCGAGATTCACGTAGTGGCCGTTGACCTTGCGGTTGGTGATCAGGTTGACCACGCCGGCCAGCGCGTTCGAACCATAGAGACCCGACTGCGGACCACGCAGAATCTCGATTCGGGAGATGTCGCCCGACAGAAGCGTCGCGAAATCCGTTTCGCCCTGATCGGGGCTGGAGACGTCGATGCCATCGAGCAGAACCAGCGTGTGGTTACCTTCAGCGCCACGGATGCGGACCTGGGTCAGACCCCCGGCCGGACCGGAACGGTTGACGGCGACACCCGGCACCTGACGCAGCACGTCCGGCACGTAAACATAGCCGCCGTCTTCGATCTGCTCTTCCGTCACGACCGTTAGAGAGCTGCCGACCTTTTCGTATTCGGTGGCAGTTGCCGTTCCCGTCACCACGACGACGTCGCGCTGGTTCTGGACGGTCTGGGCAAATGCCGGGCCGGCGACCGCGCCGCTGAGCGCCAGGACGAGCGCCCCGGCCGATACATGCGACAGCCCCCTCGCCGTCTTGAAGCGCAGCCGGTCAGCCGCCCCGTTATTGGTGTGCACGTTCATAAATCCGCTCCCCGCGTCAATTTCTGCGGACAACGTGCCGATTTACGATGGGCGCGGCAGGTGAATTACCGCAACAGCTGACGTTTCAGCGCGTTACACGCGATGTTACGCAGGCAACCGCCACACGTTACCACCGCCCTTCCCGGAGCTGGCCTGTGTCAGTCTGGCCGCGAAGCGCGATACACCGCTTCCGAATCTACCTGGGTCGCTGGCCTGTACCGCCGATCCATGTCGCAAGCAGACATGCCCGACCAAATTCATCGGCGCGCTGGCGCGGACATCCTTCCCAATGGAAGCCCGGTCAATCAGAAAAACCCAGCGGGCGTCGATCACGCGACATTTGCAGGACGTGCTGCTTTCGCCCTTCCCGGTGCAGATTGGCGTTGCGGTTGAACACGTTCCCGCTTTGGACGTCTGTTGCTACGCGTCGGGGCCAAGGCCGTTCAGGGCGATCAGGAAACAATCCGCGATAACGCTGCTTAATCGCCCGGTCGCAACCAGCCCGACCAGGCGCATAGAGGCCGACCGGCTTTAAGTTTCCCTACATTTACACCCAGGGCGTGTTTGGCGCGCCAACCGGCGGTTTTGTCGGATTGCGGAGGCCGGCGTCCTGTCTGGCAGCCGGAGGCCGGTCAGCGACAATAGCTACATGCGTCGTCGCGGTTGCAGCCAGTTGGCGGCGGTTGCAGACGCGGCAATGATTGAATCTGCGTCGAGCTGGTGTTTGGCATAGAGATCGGAAAGGTCGCCTGACTCGCCGAAGCGCGTGACGCCTAGCGGATGCACGGGATTGCGCTGCACGCTTCCAAGCCAGCTCAAGGTCAGGGGATGGCCATCCACCACTGTGACGATGCCAGCATCGGGGGCGAGATCGGCCAGCAGACGTTCGACGTGTGAGAGGCGCGGCTCTCCGTTCGCGCTGGCACGGCGAGCGTCTTGCCAATCGGCATAGAGACGGTCGGGCGACGTGATCGCCAGCACGCCAAGGCCGCGATAGCGACCGGCCAGCTGGGCAAGGGCGGTCATCACCTCGGGCGCAACGGCGCCAGTATAGGCGATCGCGAGTGGCGTTGATCCTTCGGGGCGGCGCAGCCAGTAGGCGCCGGCGATGACTTCTTCCGCCTGCGCTTCGCTAAGCTTGCGCGGCAATTGTTCGATGACGCGCGTGGACAGGCGGAGATAGACCGAGCCACCGTCGTCGGCCTGCATATGGCTGAAGCCCCAGCGCATGATCGCCGAGAGTTCATCGACATAGGCGGGTTCGAAATAGGCGAGGCCCGGCTGGCCCATACCGATCAGAGGTGAGGAGATCGACTGGTGGGCGCCACCTTCAGGCGCCAGCGTAATGCCGGACGGAGTTGCGACGAGCATGAACCGCGCGCCCTGATAACAAGCATAGTTGAGGGAATCGAGGCCACGCGCGATGAAGGGATCGTACAGGGTTCCGACAGGAAGCAACCTTTCGCCCCAGATATCGCCGGCCAGGCCGAGCGCGCCGAGCGTTAGAAAGAGATTGCTTTCGGCAATGCCCAACTCGATATGCTGACCCGCTGTGTCGCCGGACCATTTCTGCATGGACGGGATTTTTGCGTCCCGGAACGTGTCACGCATGGCGCGCCGCCGGAACAGGCCGCGCAGGTTCACGAACCCGCCGAGATTGGTGGAGACGGTGACATCGGGTGACGTCGTAACGATGCGGCGCGCAAGATCCTCGTGCGATTTTGCAAGATCGACCAGGATGCGCCCGAACCCGGCCTGGGTAGACATCTCCTCGCTGGCGGGCATCGGAAACGTGGCTGCGTCTGGCACATCGATGTGCGCGGGAGTCTCGGCGCGCGGGCGGTGCGCAAAGGGGGACGCGTCGATGAGGTTGCGCGCGGCTTCGGACTCCTTCGTCGATAGACCGGCGAACGGGTCCCATTCAGCGCCCGCGGCTATGCCCAGTGAAGCGCGGAGCGCCTCTATCTGAGCCGATGTCATCAGGCCGGCGTGATTGTCCTTGTGGCCCTGAAAGGGCAGCCCGTATCCCTTGATCGTGTAGGCCGTGAACAGTGTGGGGCAATCGTCCGCCCCGGCTTCGGCGAATGCATCCAGAAGCGTTTCGACACAGTGCCCGCCAAGGCCCGTCATCAGGGCGTGGAGGTCATCGTCACTTTCACGGGCGATCAGCGCCCTGCCCGCAGCGCCAAGATCCACTTCAAGTCGCTTTCGCCAGGCGTCGCCCCCCTGATAGGTGAGTGCTGCGTAGTCCGCGTTCGAGCAGCTATCGATCCAGTCGCGTAGCTCCTCGCCGCCGGGTTCGGCGAACGCCTGTTGCTGCTTCTTGCCGTACTTGAGTGTGAGGACGCGCCAGCCGGCTGTCTGGAAAATATCTTCGAAGCGGTCGAACATGCGGTCGGCCGTGGTCGCATCAAGGCTCTGGCGGTTGTAGTCGACGATCCACCACGTGTTACGGATATCGTGTTTGTAGGCCTCGATCAGCGCCTCATAGATATTGCCTTCATCGAGTTCGGCATCGCCAAGCAAGGCGATCATTCTGCCTTCTCGCGCCGGATCGAGCCAACCATGCGCCTTGAGGTAGTCCTGCGTCAGCGATGCGAACGCCGTGATGGCGACACCCAGACCGACCGACCCCGTCGAAAAGTCGACGTCGATCCTGTCCTTGGTGCGCGATGGATAGGACTGGGCGCCACCAAGCGACCTGAAACGTTCGAGCTGGTCACGCGACTGCCGCCCGCACAGATATTCGATCGCGTGCAGCACGGGGCTGGCATGTGGCTTCACAGCGACACGGTCATTGCTGCGCAACGCGCCGAAGTACAGCGTCGACATGATCGTACTCATCGATGCGCAGGACGCCTGATGGCCGCCGACTTTCAGTCCATCACGGTTGGGACGAATGTTATTGGCGTGATGGATCATCCAGCTGGACAGCCAGCGAAGGCGAGCATCAAGCGCCTCGAAAGTGGCAACGGGCCGGTTGACCCTGTCGGGTTCACGACCTGATGCGGAACGCAGAGGAGAAACGGTCATGATCGATCCTGTGCAGGGCAGATTTTGCTCCGCCGAGCGAGTCATGCGCAATCAGAGTATAATGATCGCGCCGTTGCAATAAATTCCTGCCGCAATAGCGGCGTGAGCTTGGGGGCACTCGCCTCCGTGGCGTCATGTTGCGAAGAGCTGACCGCGATCGTGGAATGCCTTGATCTCGAGGGCGTTGCCGGACGGATCGAGGAAGAAGAATGTCGCCTGCTCGCCGGGCTTTCCCTTGAAGCGGATCTGCGGTTCCAGCGCGAAGGCGACATTTGCCGCGCGAAGCCTTTCCACGAGCGCCTCCCAGCGCTCCATGGTCAGCACGACGCCGAAATGCGGCACGGGCACGCCGTGGCCATCGACAGCGCCTCTTCCGGCCTGGCGAGCATCGGGCGACAGATGGACGACCAGCTGATGCCCGAAGAAGTCAAAATCGATCCACCCGGGCGTGCTGCGCCCTTCGGGGCAGCCAAGCACGTCGCCGTAGAAAGCTCGCGCAGCGCCAAGGTCCGTCACGGGAATGGCGAGATGAAAGGGATCAAGCGACATTTCATGCTGCCCAGCGGCAAACCATGCGCTGCCGATTTTTTCCATTAAGGAAATTTTTTCTTGATTTGCAACTCTGGTTGCGGCAACTGGCGAGAAGAAAATGCCCGACTGGAAATCGCTTGCGGATACCCATTCGCCGCGATGGATTTTCCCGTATGTAAACGTGCGCTATTGCAGAAAACTGCGGTGTCGCCCCGCCCGGTAAGATCAGGAACCCAGCATGTCGATGCCCGCCAAGGATGAGATCGGCCAGCAAATCCGCCGCCGCCGACGCGCCAAGCGCATGAGCCTGCAGAACATGTGCGATGCGACCGGCCTGTCCGTGTCGACGCTCTCCAAGATCGAGAACAACATTATCGAACTCAGCTACACGCGGATGATCGCGATCAGCGAAGCGCTCGGCACCAATCTCACAGAGCTTACCAACGGCGATGTCGGCAACCAGCCACCTGTGGTGACGACACGCCGCAGCATCAACCGGAGCGGCGAAGGTTCGGTCGCGGAAGACGCGAACTACGTTTCCAAGTATCTCAACACCGACATCTCGAAGAAGCAGATGATCCCCGCGATCGTCACCGTAAAGCATCGCTCGGTGGAAGAGTTCGGCCCGATGTCGCAGCACACGGGGGAAGAGTTCATTCTCGTGCTCAAGGGCGAAATCGAACTGCACACGGAGTTCTACAGCCCGGTCCGCCTCAAGGAAGGCGACTCGCTCTACATCGACAGTTCGATGCCGCATGCGATGATTACTCTGAGCAAAGGAACCTCTGAGATACTCTCCGTTTGCACGCACGAAATTCAGATCGCGCGACAAGCGGCCAGCGTGGAAGTTGTGGCACAACCAGCAACGCCCGAGCGCACCAAGCGCCCGCGCTCATCCACCAAGCGCTAGGGGCCTTCCGGCATGTCGAGCCGGCGAAAGTTTCCGAGGCCGGGAATCCAGAGGCTGATACCGCGCGCGTCCTGCGAGAAGCACGCCTTCAAATCTACCTTTTGCGCGAAACTGTACATGCCGGCATAGCGATTGCCGATCCGGAACACGCCATCGCCGATCTGCTCCAGATCACAGTCATAGACCCAGCCATCGCGTAGCTGGAATCGCAGACCGTTTCCAGAACGCGCGAGATCCGCGACACCGTTGGTGAGGCTGTAGTACGCGCCTTTGAGCGCTTCCGGTGTGGACACCAGCCGGCTCTCGGCGCACCTGCTGTCGATCCTGGCTTGTGTTGCCTTGCTGTCTTCCTGAACGAGCCGGGAGAACACGCTGGCCCAGTCGCGTGCGGGGCGCCCGGCAAGCAGATCGAGCAGTGCATAGCCGCAGGCTTTCGCCGCAGCGGAATTTGCAAGGTTCGCATAGACGCTGACGCCGAGCCCGCGTTCGGGATCGAGAAGCGTATAGGTGGAGGCGCCAAACTCCGCGCCCTCGTGCAACAGGATTGGACCGTCTGGCGTTTCGCGGCGCTGCCATCCCATGCAGTAATCCAGCCGGGAATGATCGAGTGCCGGAACAGGCGCGCCGGCGATCTGGGACGAGCACAGCTCAGCCACTGCGACCTCGGAGGTCAGCCGACTGCCCTTCCCCATGCCTTTCTGCAGAAACAGCTGCATCCATAGGGCTGCGTCTTCTGCGGAGGAATATACGCACGCCTCACCGATCCGCCCGCC
The DNA here is from genome assembly GCA_036733305.1 of Hyphomonadaceae bacterium. Lineage (GTDB taxonomy): Bacteria > Pseudomonadota > Alphaproteobacteria > Caulobacterales > Hyphomonadaceae > UBA7672. The sequence goes on along the minus strand of DAINAT010000001.1, from coordinate 44,886 downwards.
GCATCGGGCCTGGCCAAGAGACGCAACTTGCCCGCTGGGTAGCGTGACGTGCGGCATAGCGTGACTTGAGGATGGAAGATATCGACCTTCGCAGACAAATGTTTGCTTGAGGCCCAGCGGGTCGATGACCGTTCGCTTCAGGAACGCCGGGAAGGTTTCACCGCTTATGCGCGCAATGATCTCTGCGACGAGCGAATAGGCCGGGTTGAGATAAGTGAAGGTTTCGCGGAAGCCGCTGGCCACCTCCATGTAGCGGAGTCGTTCGAAGACAAACCGCAGGTCAAGCTCGGTGTTGCGTCCCCAGTTGACGAGACTCTCGTTCCGGTAGCCGAGCCGCATGCCGAGAAGATCCCGGACCGTGGCGGTGCGTGACAGTGTTTCGTCGTGAAGCTGAAATTCCGGTAAGTGGGTTCGGACAGGCGTGTCCCAAGAGAGGTCACCACGGTCGACAAGGATCGCAGCGGCAACTGCGGTGTATGCCTTGCTGCAGGATGCGATCGTGAAGGTGGTTTCCTGCATCACCGGGCTGTCGCCACCGATCTCGCATATGCCGTGACCCCAGGCAAAACTGTCGTCTGCCGAAACAACAGCCAGAGCCGCGCCGGGAACCTCGAAACGGTCCAATACGAACGCTGCAATTGCGCTGGCTTGTTCGGAAAGGCGGGCAAGCATCATGCCCGCCATACAATGGGCTTGGGCGTAAAGGGCGGGAGGGTGTCAAGCGGCCAGATTGGCCGCTTCAGCCGTTCATAGACGAATGTTGAAAAGTCGATGCTGGTTGCACCCGGCGCTACGGCATAGATGATGCGGCTCGCGATCGGGCTGAAGCGCGCGTGGAAATGCTGCGCCGACTTCACGACGACCAATCGCTTCGCGCCAAGATCAATTCCCATGTCTGTGAAGCATTCGGGGCTGTGCGTCTGCTCGCGCTCTGCAGCAAGCACAATGTCGATGCCGCACGCCGTTCGAACGGCCGCCGCCTTGCCGAGCGTCTGCATGTGGCCAAAGGCCATTTGACGCAGCTTGGGATTGAGCGCCGTCACCGTGGCCTCGGTATCGAAGGGATCGCCGGACTGGATACCCGTCTTGCCGCCGATGCGCAGAGGCAAGGTAGCGCCGACGCCCGCCGCAAAAGCGAACGACACCGCCACAGGATCCCACAGCATTCCCAGCGCCACATTTTCCAGTTTTCGCCGGGATAATTCGTGCAGGAAAAACGTGGAATCGCTCGCTGCGCCGCCGCCCGCATTGTCCGCGGTATCCGCGATGATGGTCAAACCGTTCGCGCCGGCGCCGTATTGATCGAGCGCTGCATCGATCGTCGTCAACGGAACGGCGATCTCTTCCCGCATCGCATAGAACTCAGCCGCAATCTGCGCCGCCAGCTTTTCGGCAAGCGCTTCGTCTTCGTTGGTTACGACGATGACGGTTGCGCCCATGCATGGCGTGTCGGCCCAGGGAAAACCGTGCGCGATGGAGATCCCAAGTACATTGGGCTGGCGTTCCATTTCGGAAATCCTGTCGACCAACCCGCGCAGAGGCTGTCGCGTTGTGTGGTAGATCCCCATTACGGGTACGCTCTGTGACGCGCACACGGGCCGCGCCCTGCCCGCAACCGCAGCCTCGAGAATATCCAGCAGCTGCACAGCGCGCTCGGGGAAATCCGTGTGGGGATACTCCTTGCAGGCCAGCAGCACGGTGGCGGCTTGCAACATGGCCGGCGTCACGTTGCCGTGCAGATCAAACTCCACACCGACCGGAATGTCAGGCCCGACGATCTGCCGTATCGCCGCCAGCAGGTCGCCCTCGCAGTCGTCATATCCCTGAGCAAGCTGTGCGCCATGGAGGAAGAGCGCGACGGCATCGACGGGCATGGCGTTGCGAAGATCGAACAGAATTTCGTCGCGAACAGACTCATAGTCGGCTCGCACCATTGGACCGCTGGGTGTGGCGACTGCGCCAATGCTCTCGACAACATCATGCCCACGTTCAATCGCCTTGGCCGTAATGCCGCATTCGATCGACTTGAAGCGCGGCGGCACGATCTCTCCGCGCGATGGCCGGTGCAGCATGGCGATACGGAAATTCTCAAGGTTCGTCGGGATCGGCGAGAAACTGCTCGATTCATGCGCGAAGCTGGCGGAGAAAAGACGCATCAGATGCTCCAGGTGCGGCCAAAGGCCGAGAATGGCGGCAGGTCGATCGGAAACATGGGTCGCGGAACATTGCGGAGCCCAACGCTCCGGTAATCCATGTTCACGGCGCCCGGTGGACTGGCGTAGATGATCTTCGATGCGAAGGGATGGAATGTTTCATAGAAGTGCTGCTGGCTCTTCACGACAACGATGCGGGCCGTGCGCGGACATGCGCCGAAGGCCTCGAAGCAGGCAGGATCGAAGACCTGCTGCCGGATGGAATTGAGCACGATGCCGATGCCGCCTGCCTGCACCAGCGCGGCCCGTCCCAGCGGCGCGAGTGATCCCTGCGCCATCTGCTTTACGTCGTCGCGGCAAGCGAGAACCGTGACGTTTATGTCGAGCGGCGTGCCGGAGGCGGGTCCGGCTTTCCCGCCTAAACGGAGCGCTAAACGGGCGCCGACGCCTGCGCGGCATGCCAACTCGGCCGCCGCGGGGTCCCACAGCATGCCGACAAGGACGTCGCTCGCGTTTACTTCAATCAGAGCGCGCAAGAGAAATGTGGAATCGCCTGCTGCTCCGCCGCCGGGATTGTCGGTGATGTCGGCTATGATCACGGGCCGGCCATCATGCGCCAGCGCTTGTGATACGGCCTCATCCACGCTGACATGCGGACCGCGAATCTCCTGCCGCATATGGAAATACCGTTCAGCAATCTGCGCCGCCGTCCGCGCGGCCAGTGCTTCGTCATCGTCCGTGTAAACCATGACGGAGGCGCCACATGCCTCAATGTCCGACCACGCGAAGCCGTGCGTAACGCCTACGCTCAGTATGCCGTCCTGGTCTTCGAAGCTCTTTGCCCAGTCCACGAACTCCCGCATGGGCGACGCCGTGGTGTAGTAAGTGCCGAGCATGGGCACGCGCTGGTGTGCGAAGGCCGGCCGGATTTCTCGTCTTGCGTACCGGATGATCAGATCGATCAGCTTCTCAGCGCGGCTATCGAAGTCCGTGTGGGGATATTCGAGGCATGGCATAACGAGATCGGCATTGCGGAGCATCGCAGGCGTGAAATTGCCATGGAGATCGCTGGCGACGCCTATTGGAACACCTGGCCCCGTCAGCGCGCGAACCGCAGCAACAATATCGCCTTCACAGTCATCGACACCCTCAGCCACCTGGGCGCCGTGGAGAAACATCAGGACGCCATCTACCGGCATGGCGCATTGAAGCGAGCGCAGGATATCGTTCTTGATGGCATCGTAGGTCGCGCGATCTACTGGGCGTCCAGGCTGTGCGAAAGCGACAGGACCGACAACGGCTTCATGCCCGCGTTTCCGCACGCCTTTCGCCAAATTGAACGACGCCTCGATCGCCTGCCTGTGCCCTGTCCCTTCGCCGCTGAACGGCAGGTAGAGCCCCTCCTCGCGGAAATTATCGAGCGAGGTTGGGATCGGCGAGAACTTGCTTGTCTCATGGCTCAGCGAGGCACAGAAGAATTTCATGCCGCGTGACCTTCGCGACGCCGCGCCATTCGCTCGAAGACAGAGATCAGCCCAGGCCGTCCCTGCGCATCGAAGGCGTGGAACGATACCCAGATCGACAGACCCAACCCCGGCAGGATCGCTTCCCAAACGCGCGCAGACAGCGACCTAAGCGAGAGCGACATCGGCGCCACCATCGTCCCGCTTGCTGTTACGATCAGCCCACCATCGTCTGATTTGCTGACGGCGTAGTCTGCACCGTGCCGAGAGTAGACGCCCTCATACACGTCCAGCGGGCCGGGCAGTTCTTGTAGGACGCCCTGCCTTCGCGATGGAGCAAGCTCAAGAGCCGCACGCAGCATGGGTTCTATCTCGCGATAGACACCGATGGCGCCGGGACCCGTGGCTGACATCGCCCAGGTCGCCTGTTCACAAATCCGGAGGAAGGTTCCTGTTCCGGCTGTGCCGCCGTCATGGCCGAACAAGCCAGCGCCCAGATTGTCCATCAGCGCGAAGCCGTTGCCCCAACCTTCGTAGCGGTGATTGTGGGGAAGAGTGATCGCTGCGGCCCGCATCAGCGACGTTGATGTGAGCTTACCGCTTGCGTGGCTCGCGCCCCACCTGACGAGATCCGACATGCTCATTGCGAGTAAGGTTCCGGATGCGATACTGGAGCACGGCCCAAAGAGAACCGGCTGACCATCGTGGAACAGAACCGCAGTCTGTTGCCGGATCTTGTCAGCGGGATGGATAGCGAAATGGGTCAGCCCGTGCTGGTTGCGCAGCAGGCTTGCGAGCTGTTCCTCGAACGGTGCGCCGCCTGCGAGCTCCGCGACCCGGCCAAGGACGCCGTAGCCGACATTCGAATAGGAGAAGTGCTGACCGGGGTCGAACAATGCGCCGATGCGATCGACCTTTCCGAAGAAGTTTCGCAGCACATCCGGCCCGAGCCCGGCATCGAATACGATATCGCTGTCCAGCCCGCTTGTATGAGACAGCAGATGCCGGAGTGTGAGGCGCGGATCATCCAAGCCGGAAATTCGTGCAAGTTCGGGTGCGGCTTCTGCAGCACTCCAGTCGACTGACAGTTTTCGTTGCTCTGCCAGATTCCAAATGATCTCGGCAGTCATCGCCTTCGTGACCGATCCGATGTGGAAAAGCGTGTCCGTTGTGGCGGATACGCCTTCAGGCTGGTTTGCCATTCCAGCCGCCACAGCGTGCAACTCATCACCCGTAGTGAGAGCCAGCGAAGCAGCCGTTATCTTTCCGGACGCGCATGCGTTCTCGAGCGTACCGGCAATCTCTGCCCATGCTCGCTTCAAGCTCATCGCGATTCCTCGCGGCGCCGGTGCAACCTGCCGGCGTAAAAGAGCTGAGGCACGCCGTTCGCGTCAGGCTCCATGAAAGCCATGACCACATTGTCGTCATCGCCCAATGTGGTGCGGAACCTGTCGCTTCCGATAGAGTGCAGGGCAAACGACATGGCTGGCTGCGAAAGCTGCTTCTGCTCGACATCCACGACCAGGTGATCTGCTTCCGCGCGTATTCTGACGGCGACGCCAGCGTTGTCGTAGCGCCCCTCATAGAGGTTAAGCGCGCGCGGCGCCGGTGCATGCGCTTGCGGCTTTGCACGCGGAACATCACCACACACTTCGCGGAAGATCGGATAGGCTATGCGCTCCCACGCCAGTCCGCCCCGCCCGCCGTTGCAGCACATCGCCACCGCAAGGCCGTGTTTGGGCGACATCCAGAGACTGGCCGACTGACCGATCGTTCCTCCGTCGTGACCGACGAAGTCGCCGTCGGCGGACGGAATGATCTTCCAGCCCAACCCCCACGACGTGCCGTCCGGCAAGCCAATCGCCGGCTTGCGCATCTCGGCGGCAGCCTCGGGCGACACCAGCGATCCACCATCGATATGCGCGCGGGCAAACGCGATCAGATCTTCGACACTGCAATGTAACGTGAACCCAGCCGGCCCAAGCGAACGGGGCAGCCGAATTGGCGGCGCGAGCACTTGCCGGCCGTCTTCACCACGCACGTGCCCCGTGGCCGTGCGATGGAATACAGCGGCCTCGGCGAACGTTGTCGCCCTTCCCGCGCCAATGCATTTTAATATCTGGTCGCGCAATGCATCATCGTACGACGCACCGCGCAAAATCTCGACCACACGGCCCAGCATCGCATAGCCAGCGTTCGAGTAATTGTAGGCCTGCCCCGGTTCGCACATGAACTCGAGTTGACCGCACACCACGGCGTATTTCGCCAGCGCATCCGCATCGCGACCCGTATCGGCGAAGAGGTCGCCATCGAGCCCGGTGGTGTGCGCCATCAGTTGGCGAGCCGTGAAGACGCCCGAGAAAGGTCCGCGTCCCACATCGGCGCCGATCACGGGCGAGACAGGCGCGTCCAGATCCAGACGCCCCTCCTCGGCAAGTTGCATGACCAGCGTGGCCGTGAACGCCTTGGTGATCGACCCGACCTGAAAGAGGCTGCTCGCCCTCGCTTCAACCCGCGTGTCCACGTTGAGCACACCTGCGGCCGCAGCGATCTGATGTCCTCCGTAAAGGACGGCAACCGTCAGACCCGGCACGCCCGCCTCATTTCGGGCCTCCGCGACGCGCTCTTCCAGATCAGCCGGGCTGACGAGCATCTACGGAGCCGCCGTCGCAGCGGCAGCTTGCCGGTCGCGCGCTTCCAGCCTGCGCATGATCAGACGATGCCGCCGCCTGTCGATCGGGAAGCGCACGATGAGGACGCAGGCCAGGAGGGTCAGAACTGTGGGAACGATTACAAACGGCGTCATCAGGGCAAGGTAGTCGCCCGTGCCTCCGCGTGCGCGCGGGATATAGCCGAGCGCGTCGCTCAGATAGAGCGCTATCGCTGCGCCGATCGCCGTGGTCCCCTTTGATAGCAGGGTCAGCAGAGCAAAGTAATTTCCGGTCGCGTTCGCCTTTTCCTTCCATTTCTCATAGTCGGCCACATCAGCGAGAATGGCGGAAGGCAGCGCGATCCCGGCGCCCTGCAAGGCGCCCATGGTCGTCAGGATCACGCCGAGCGCTATCAGCGAGTCCCGGCCCGGAGGCAGGGCAAGGATGAACAAGCCAACTATGGCGCTGAGACCCAGCCCGATTGCCCATGTCCGGTGTTTGTCGATGCGCTTGCTCAAGCGCAGCCAGAGCGGCGTCGAGGCAATGCCAACCAGAGCCGGAAGCATTCCTAGCAGGAAGGCGTAATCGCCCACACCGAGATAGTCCTGCATGTAAAGAAAACTCAGCGTCGTGGTCATGCCCATTGATACGCCTGCCAGCGTAGTGATGCCGACGAACAACAGGAACGGCCGGTTGGCGACAACCGATCGCAAAACGGCCTTGAGGGAAAACGTGGTGGCCACGGCCCCGGCGCCCAAAGCCTGGCTGCGCGGCTGGCTTATACCTGCCCATACCAGCGTTGCAGGCAGCAGCACCGTCAGCACGCCCATAAGCGCAAACATTGTAGGGGGCTGGAACTCGGTCGAATGAGTGAACGGCGCCACAGCCAACGGAAGCAGGAAAAAGCTCATAGAGCCGGCGGTGGCCAGAATGCTTTTCCAGCCAAAGATCCGGGAGCGCTCATCGTAGTCGTCGCTCAACTCAGCCGCCCAGGCGCCATGTGGAATGGACAGCAGCGTCCACGCCACCATCACCATGAAGGACGACCAGAAGAAGTAATAGATGTCCGCGTCAGCCGGCGGCAGGAACAGGAAATAGCCGGACGGCAACGCAATGACCGCCCCGGCGATCATCCATGGCAGTCGCGCACCCAGCCGGGAACGCGTGCGATCCGACAGAATTCCGATCAAGGGATCGAGCAACGCATCGATAATCCTGGCGATGAGAAACGCCGTTCCGATCTCAGCGAGTCCGATCTTCGTATTCAGTGAATAGTAGGTGGGCAGAATGCCAAACACTGGAACGATAAGAAGCGTCGCTGGCAATCCGGGACTGGCGAACGCAATCATCGACCAGAGCGACAGCCGCTTGGTCGTCTTGTGTTGCGCCACGGCCACCACCTCTAACATCCATCAAACACAGCAGTCGGTGGCCCGAGACGTGTTGGCACACGCCTCGGGCCAGCCTGCTCTACCAAGCTGCAGAAACCTCGACACCGATAGTTCGTGGGGTCACGTAGTGCAGAGGTTGGCCAAGAGCCGGGAAGAAGTTGTCGTTTCCGATCGGCTCGTCGGAATTGAAAAGATTCCGAACATAGAAGGCAAGCGCGTAGTTATCCTTCGTGAATTCAGCACGCGCGTTGGCGGTGTTGTAGGCGTCGATCGGCGTGCCGATGATGAATGTGCCGTAGGCAGGAAGCGTGAACGAGCCGCCCTTTTCGAGCTTTGTATCTTGCGAGCCGACAAACGACCAATCCGCGGTGAGCTCCATGCCGATGTCATTCATGACCATCGTGGAATAGCCGACAGTCAGGTTCGCTTTGTAGTCGGGAGTCGACGGCAGCGCCGTTCCATCGCTGGTGTCACCCCCGAGGTTGGCGACGACTGGCGAGTCGAGATGCGCATCTGTGAGACTGACATTGGCGCGCGCCCAGAACCCGTTATTCCAATTGTACTGGCCCATAAAATCGATACCGCGGCTGGACGCCTTGTTGGCGTTGCCGACGAAGGTGAAGAAACCACCCGTGTCGATCTGCGTGAACTGCATGTCGGACCAGTCGACAAAGTAGGCTGACGCATCAAGCGACAGAGCATTATCCGGCGAGATATACTTGAATCCGACCTCGTAGTTCTTGGTCGTGTCGGGGTCATAGGTTGGCGGACCGGCCGAGAAGTTGAAACCACCCGAGCGATAGCCTTCCGAGTAGGTGCCATATGCCTGGAAGCCGGGGGCGATCCTGTACTGGATCGTGGCGAGCGGCGAGAAACCGTCCGCATCGCGTTCTGTTGTCCCAACGTTCTCGGTTTCCTTGAACCAGCGTCCACCGCCAATGAGGGTGAGCGCGTCGGTAATGTCGTACTCCGCCTGACCGAAGATTGCTTGCGAGCGGTAATGCGACGTGCCGCCGAAGCCGAACAACGGCACGGAAGTCGTTGATGCCGGGACGAACCCGACCGCTCTCGTAAGCGAAGACTCGAAGCTGTTGCGATAGTAGGCGCCGACCGTCCAGCGGAAGGGACCGGTTGCGTCTGAAACAGCGCGGATCTCTTGGGTGAAAGCTTCACCTTCGGCTGTGGCGTTCTGGATGTACTGCGCCAAGGCCGTGCTGCCGAGCAGGATCGGCTCCTGCGCCAGCGACCAGGCCCTTTCGCGTTCAACATAGGACGAAGCCGACGTTACTGAGAAACTGTCGAAATCATATGCCGCCGTGAGATTCCACATCTCGCTCTTGTCCGTGCGTGGACGAAGGCCGAGATCGCGGTTGTGAGTCGCATCAACCGTGCCGATGTTCGTTGTGTTCGTATCGATATCGCCGCTGATGTAGGTTGCGTCCACCGTCAGCTTGTCGGTCGGCGTGAAGCGCAGCATTGCCCGGACAGACGTATCTTCGGAATTGTTGGCGTCTTCCTGGACGGAACTCACGACATATCGGCCCGGCGGCGTCGCTGTGGGAACCGGGATCGTCAGCAGCGTTGTGTCGATCCAGCCGGCATTGTAGCGGCTCTCAACGACGACGCGGCCGGCCAGCATGTCCTTGATGATCGGGACATTGACCATGCCGTTGACCTTGTGACCGATTTCGCCGTCTTCGACAGAGTAGAGACCTCCCCGCACCGAAGCAGCAAATGCCGAAGTGTCTGGCTTCTTTGTGATAATCCGCACCGCGCCACCCATTGCGCCTTCGCCATACAGGGTACCTTGCGGGCCGCGCAGAACCTCGACGCGATCAACGTCATAGAGCCACACTTCGGGCTGACTTCTCTGGTCCGGCGCCATGATCGGGATTTCGTCGATATAGTAGCCAACCGTTGAAACGCCGGTCTGCTCATCCGGCGAGACGCCGCGGATCGTGATGCGCGTCTGTCCCGGTCCGAATGATTGCAGTTGCAAGCCCGGGATCGCGTTGGCGAGCGTTTCGATGCTGTCGGCGCTGCTCCGGCGCAAGTCGTCTTCGCTGATCACCGTGATCGAGGCGGGCACATCTTCAAGCGCTTGCGTGCGCTTGTTGGCGGTGATGATGACTGTGTCGATCGGATCGGACGCAACGCTCTTGTTGTCTGGCGCTGCCTGCGCGTTTGCGGTCGGCGATTGCAATGCGCCAAGGCACACGGCTGCGAGTGGCGCGAGAAAAACGCCAGCCTTGAGCTTTCTTGCGTGCCCGCGCTCTAGAGTTTGTTTCATATCACGACACCCCTTTTTCCATTCACGCCGCGCTAGCCGGAGATCTTCCGCGAGCCATCGGCCATGCCTCGCGCCCCCATCGCGCTTGCCGCACACCGACCGTCACGAGACTGCGGTATTTTTCTCTAATAGCAATACTTTCGCTTGAAGAAATTTTGTCATAGGATTTTCTATATTCGAAAGCTCATTTTCCGATCAGGAATGCCTCCCTATGCAACAGAGCACGCCGCCAGCACGACCTGACGCACGCTCGACACGGCATTCCAGAGCCCGTCGGGCGCACTGAAATGCTCGATCGCGATGATTTGACGGGCGGGCTCGTGGAACGGGCTCTACGCAGGATGCCGGGCGGCGCCAGCCATGAAGGCCGCCAGCTCAATCCCCCCGCCCTATTCGTGCAATCCGCCAAGGGCGCGCGGAAGTTTGACAGCGATGGTAGGTCATATGTCGACTTTGCCTGCGGCAACGGCGCCATAATGCTCGGACACAATCATCCGCCAACGGTCGAGGCGGTGACCGCTGCAGTCCGGAATGGCTTCCACTTCAGCGCCGGAAGCGAAGCTGAATTGCTGTGGGCTGAAAAAGTCTGCACGCTCATGCCGAGCATCGAGCAGGTCCGCTTCACCTCTTCTGGCAATGAAGCTTGCCTGCTGGCGTTTGCGATAGCGCGGGCGGCGACCGGCCGTCACGCAATCCTGAAGCTCAGGGATCACTATCACGGCTGGGCGCCTCCCGCAGTTCTACAACGTGAGACGATCGATACATTCCTGAACACCACCGCGCATGGCAATGGCCTGCAGGTCGTTGAAGCGTCGGATATCGCGCAGGCCACGACAGCACTGCAAAGCCGCCGCTTTGCTGCGGTCATCCTTGAACCGACTGGCGCCTCCTTCGGGCGCAGCCTTCTTGCCGGACCAGACGTGGTTGGTCTTGCGAAGATCGCACATAACGCAGGCAGCCTCTGCGTGTTCGATGAAACAATCACCGGCTTCCGCGTCTCTCCGGGCGGCGCGCAGGCGCTGTTTGGCTGCTCGCCGGATCTCACGATCCTCGGCAAGATTCTCGGCGGCGGCCTGCCTTGCGGGGCGCTTGGAGGTCGGCGGGACCTTCTGGAATTCCTGGACAACCGCCGGACAACAGAGCCGGGCACGGCCTTCATTTCCCACATGGGGACTGGCAACGGAAATCCCGTGGTTGCCGCTGCTGGCCTAGCAACGCTGACGGCGCTGGCAGACGGCGAGGCCGTTGCGTCTGCCGATCGGGCCACCGGCCTCTTTATAGCAGGACTCAATGCGGGATTTGCCGAACTGGGCCTCCCGTGGGCGGCCTATGGCCAGTCTTCAGGATTCCACATCTTTACCAACCCGTTTGGCCGCGAGATCGATCCGCAGAAATTCGATGCGACCAGCATCACTGGCGCCGAACTCGGCGCGCGTCATCCCCGTCTCATCAACGATCTCCGCCTCGAGCTGTTGGCGAATGGCGTCGACATAAACGGGTGGCCTGGCGGCCTTCTTGGCTCGGCCCACGACGCCGGCGCGATTGATGAAGCGCTGCAAGGTTTTGGCGCGTCGCTGAGGGCGCTCCTTGCGCGCGACGAGACGCTGACCGGCTGGGCGGCATTGATGTGATGAATTACGGATTGTGGGAGCGGACGTGAGCGAAACCGACCAGATTGCGAAGCCTTACTACCTTTTCGTCGGCGATATCTCTGACGAGGTCATCGCCAAGACGGCATTGGGCATTGTCCAGTGGCGTCCCTCAGACTGCCTGGCGCAAACTGATGCAAGCGGAGCCATCGATCTGGGATTGCCTCGCATGTCACCCCAGGCGGCGGCTGCGAGCGGCGCCCGCACGCTGGTGATTGGCATCGCGCCAGCCGGGGGCGCGCTTCCGCCTGCCTGGATCAGTGCGATTGTTGAGGCTCTGGAGGCGGGGCTGGATATCGCCAGCGGCCTGCATATTCGCCTCGACGCCATTCCGGAGATTGCCGAAACTGCCGCGCGTCACAAACGCCAACTGTTCAACGTCCGCATTCCCTCCCGCGCGTTCGCTGTCGGCAAGGGCCTAAAGCGGACCGGCAAACGCCTGCTCACCGTCGGAACGGACTGCGCAGTTGGAAAAAAATACACAGCGCTGGCGATCCACCGCGCTCTCGAGAACAAAGGAATACCAGCCACCTTTCGCGCGACGGGCCAGACGGGAATCCTGATCAGCGGCGCGGGCGTAGCGATCGATGCGGTGGTGGCGGACTTTGTCTCTGGCGCCGCCGAATGGCTTTCCCCCGACGCGCCTGCCGACCACTGGGATATCGTGGAAGGACAAGGATCGCTTGCCCATCCTTCTTACGCCGCGGTGTCGCTAGGCCTGCTGCACGGCTCGCAGCCCGATGCTTTCATCGTCTGCCATGATCCCGCACGCACGACCATGACCAGCACGTCTTATCCCGTCCCTTCGATCTCCCGGATCATCGACCTGACCATCGGCATGGGACGTCTCACCAACCCGGCCATCGCCTGTGCGGGCATTGCATTGAACACATCGAAGCTCGACGAGGCCACGGCGCACGACATCATCGGCGAAACCCAGCGCGCGCTTGGCCTGCCCTGCTGCGACCCCATCCGCTTCGGCGTTGAGTCCATCGTTGAGGAACTGCTGTGATGACACCGTTGCGCTCGATGACCGTCGAGATCCAGCACTGGCCACTGATCAAACCGTTCGTGATCTCTCGCGGCGCCGACCTGACGGCTACGGTCGTGGTGGTGTGCATCGAAGAGAACGGCGTGCGCGGCTGGGGCGAGAGCACGCCTTATCCGCGCTATAGCGAGACGGCCGAGAGCGTGATGGCCGACATTGAAGCGTGCCGCGAAGCCATCGAGTATGACCCGGCCATGACCGCGTCCCGGCTTGGCCTTCTCGGCGCCGCCGGTAACGCCGTGGATTGCGCTCTTGTCGACCTCGCTTGCAAGCTTCAGGGCGTACGCGCGTACGAACTGTTTCGCCGGCCGCCCCCGGAAGCGGTGCAGACGACTGCAACAATCGTCCTCGACACACCTGCGATCATGGCCGCAGATGCCGCCGGATATGCCGGCTTCCCGCTTATCAAATTGAAGCTGGGTACGGGTGACGAGGATATGGAACGCGTCAAAGCGGTCCGCCGCGCCCGGCCGGATGCACGCATCATCTGCGACGCCAACGAAGGCTGGAGCGCTGACAAGCTCGACAACTACGCCGGTACACTTGCCAAGTTCGGCGTTGAAATGGTCGAACAGCCTTGCCACGCAGACGATGACGAAGGCCTGCGCCACCTCAAGCTGCCGATCCTGATCTGTGCGGACGAATCCTGCCACGTCGCGGCTGACGTCGAGGGGCTGGTCGACAAGTACGATCTCATCAACATCAAGCTGGACAAGGCTGGCGGCATATCCGGTGCACTCGAACTTGGCTGGGCGGCAGAGATGCACGAGATGGGCGTAATGCTCGGCTGCATGCTGGGGACCTCGCTGGCGATGGCGCCCGGCGTTCTCGCGGCGCAAGGCGCGCGTTACGTGGACCTCGATGGACCACTTGCCCTTACGCGCGATCGCCAGCCTTCACTGACTTTCCGTGATGGCCAGGTCTTCCCATCCGATCCCGAGTTGTGGGGATGACGGAGAGCGGCATGGGCGATCCGGAGCGTCTCATCAATCGCCGCGATGCAGCCTTCGGCGCTGGCGCGCCCCTCTTTTATGACGAGCCGCTGCATATCGTCCGTGGCGAAGGCGTCTATCTCTTCGACGCCGACGGGAAGCGGTATGTCGATTTGTACAACAATGTTCCTGGCGTCGGGCATGCGAACCCAAGGGTAACGGAAGCCGTTTCCAGTCAAATGGCGACACTTAACGTCCACAGCCGCTACATCCACCAATCTGCCATCGCTTTTGCCGAGCGATTTACCGCGCTTCACACACTAGGAATTGAGTCGGTCGTATTCAGCTGCAGTGGAACGGAGGCGAACGAGGTCGCCATCCGAATGGCACGTATCGCGACCGGCCACGAAGGCATCATCTGTAGCAACGGCGCCTATCACGGCAATAGCACGCTGCTGTCGATGTTGACCCATGTTGGCCGCACGAGGCCGGAGACAGAAACAGTTCGCGCCTTTCCATTCCCCGACCTCTACCGACCCATCCAGCCCGGCCTCGATCCAGACCAATTTTGCGAGCTCTACCTGTCTGCTGTCAGCGACAAGATCAAAGAGCTGAAAAACTCCACCGCTGGCTTCGCAGGCCTTGTCGTCTGCTCCATCTTTGCCAATGAAGGCCTGCCCAACCTGCCCCCGCATTTCATGGCGAAATGCCGTGATCTTGTGCATGCGGCCGGCGGACTGATGATCGTGGACGAGATCCAGGCCGGCTATGGGCGTACCGGCCGTTGGTGGGGCTATGAGACATCCGGCTTCACCCCGGACATCGTCACCACCGGCAAGGCGATGGGCAATGGCGTTCCGCTGGCAGCGACCGCTGCGAGCCGCAAGCTGGTTGAGACATTCCGAGCCGCCACGCGCTACTTCAACACGTTCGCAGCAAGCCCACTACAAGCTGCCGCCGGCATGGCGGTGCTTGACGTCGTCGAACAGGAAAACCTGATTGAACACGCAGCCGTCATCGGCAGCTGGCTGAAGGCCGAGCTTGCGTCGCGCATCGCGCTCTCGCCGGTGGTCGGCGACGTTCGCGGCCAGGGGCTGTTCGTTGGCGTGGAGATCATCAATCCGGATGATGGCTCGCCTGCGCAGGAAACGGCCGTCAGGATTTGCAACCGGCTCAAGGACAAGGGCTTCCTCACGTCCAGCGCCGGCGTACTTCGCAATGTGATCAAGATCCGCCCGCCTCTTGTGCTTGAGCGGGTTCATGGTGAAGGCTTCCTCGCCGCGTGGGATGCCGTGATGGAAAACGTCAGTGCCTGACATTCCCGACGGCGAAATCCATGCCGCAGCAGCACGGCGCGCCCTGCAGCATTTCCCGGTCGACGCTGGCGACATGAAGTTCATTCGCGCCGGCGAGAATCTTACCTATCGCGTTTACGCGCGCGATGGCGAACGCAGTTACGTCCTCCGATTGCATCGCCCCGGTTACAACGCGCTATCGGCCCTGAATTCCGAACGCCTGTGGACCAACGCGCTTTTGAACGACGGCATTCGTGCCCCGCAAGCGATCTGCTCGTTGACCGGCGAGAACTATGTTTCGGTCACCATACCGGAAGCTGCTGAAACCCGATGGGCCGGGCTCTCCTTGTGGGTAAAGGGCGACCTTCTTAGTTCACACCTCGACTCAGAGCAGACGCCCCTCGAGACGTGCACCTCGTACCTTTTTGCACTCGGCGCATTGATCGGAGCGATTCACTGCCAGGCCAGTAGCTGGACGCCTCCTCGGGGCTTCAGCCGCCACAGGCTCGACGCGGATGCGCTGATTGGCGGGCAACCCCTGTGGGGTCCCTTCTGGAAGCATCAGGCGCTTTCCGCCCCCGAACGCGCGCTGCTCGAAAGAACACGCGACACGATTCACAAAGCATTGCTGAAATACGGCGAGCCCGAAAGTACCTTCACCCTCATTCATGGCGATCCGCATGCGCAGAACGTGATCGTTGCGGCCGAAGGCCTAACGCTCATCGACTTCGACGATGCCGCTTTCGGCTGGCATCAATACGATCTCGCAGTTGCGCTCCAGCCATATGCCGGCACGCCCAGATTTGATGCTTTCCACGACGCGTTGATCAAGGGCTATCGCTCTCGCCGCAGGATATCCGACCGGGATCTTTCACTTGTCCCCATGTTCGTGCTCGCACGCCAACTCGCCCAGATCGGCTGGTCCCACACCCGCCCCGAACTGGGAACACCCGTGTGGTTCGAGAGGGTCAAGGCACAGGCGTGCAAAGCCGCCCACACCTTCGTTCCCCCTTTTTAGATTGGGCACATCCTTCAGAGCAGCTGAGATTGGTTCGCGCAGGTCTCAAACTACCGCGAGCCGGACTTAGCCCGGACCGAATGACTACCTCGTCTGCGCACCAGGTACCCCGGTACCGACTCTGTCTCTCGCTATCCCACCGTCTTGGAAAAACTCGAGGCGATGCCGGAGACTGGCTCGCGCAAACGAGCCCAACTTGCGTCCGGTGCGAACGGGAACGCAGTCTCTGGCAAATTTCGTGGAAGCTAAGTCCCGGACAGTACGCCTCTATTCAGAGGCCCCGCTCAGGGCGGGCCAGAGACTAATTCTCCCTGGCTGGGGCGCAGGGATTCGAACCCCGGAATGGCGGTACCAAAAACCGCTGCCTTACCACTTGGCGACGCCCCAGTGCAGGGAGAGGCGGACTGTTATGCAATTCGCGCGACGAAAGCAACTACCGGAATCGGCCCTGTTTTGACGCAGTTTCAACCCATTGCCGCCGACAGCCACCCCGCAGCCCTCATCCACAAGCTGGACGTCAGAATGCTATTTCCATTGCATTTTCGACCGTTGCGCCCGGAAATGAAAGCCGCTATAGGCCCCGCTCCGTCGGAGTATAGCTCAGCCTGGTAGAGCGCTTGCTTCGGGAGCAAGAGGTCGTTGGTTCGAATCCAGCTACTCCGACCAAGTTAATGCTCCCACCCTGAAATGATCCGTTGTCTCGCCCGGGAAGCCATCCCCCGGTTTCGCGGGTCCGCGTTTCCCGTTAAGGCTTTGTCGGCCGGGCGGCTTTCCGGCGCGGAGACGAGTGTATGCGCACCTTCTTGCTCACTTTCCTTGGCGGTCTGGCCGCCCTGGTGGTGTTCTTCATTCTTATCCCGCTGGTCCTGATCATGTCGTTCGTCCCCTCGGGCGAGCCGGCGCGGGTCCAGAATGCCGTCCTCCAGATCGACCTGCGCGAAAGCCCCAACGACCAGCCTGCCTCCGAGCCGCTGGCCGCCGCCTTCTCCGGCACGTCCTTTGTTGAAACCCTGCTACGCCTCAACGCCGCCGCCGACGACCCGTCGATCAAGGGCGTCTTCGTTCGCGCCGCAGAGATGAACCTGGGTTCGTCCCGCGCCGAGGAACTGCGTGACGCCTTCCTGCGTCTGCGCGCCAAGAACAAGTTCGTCATCGCCCACAGCCAGGGCTTCCTCGCCTCGGGCCCGTCGGCCTATCGCGCCATCTCCGCCGCGAACGAGATCTGGCTCCAGCCAGGCACCAGCTTCGAGGCCCCGGGCATCACCTTCGAGACGATGTTCTTCGGCGGCGCGATGGAAAAGTTCAAGGTCACGCCGGAGATCGAACAGTTCTACGAGTTCAAGGGCGCAGCCGATACCTTCAAGCAGAAGGGCTACACAACCGCCAACGCCACGGCGATGACGGCGCTTGCAACCAGCGTCTGGACCCACTCCATCGCCGACATTGCCGCCGATCGCAAAACTGACGCGACCACGATGCGCGCCCTGCTCGAGGCCAGCCCCTACACGGCGGAGACCGCCGCCGAGCTGAAGCTCGTGGACAGGCTCGGTTACCCGGAAGAAGCCGCAGCCGCAGCCGAGAAGCAGGCCGGCGGCAAACTCCTGAAGATCGAGGATTACCACCCCAACCTGAGTGATGGTCGCGCTGTCATCGCCATTGTCGGCGGTGAAGGCGACATCGTCACCGGCGATGGCGGGCCCGTGAACATCACGTCTATCGGAACGCCCTCCTTCGCATCCGACCGCGTCGCCAAATCCCTGCTCGACATCGCCGAGGACAAATCAATCAACGCCGTTGTCTTCCGTATCGACTCGGGCGGCGGCTCACCCACCGCGTCGGATCAGGTCTGGAACGCCGTGAAGAAGGTTCAGGCGTCCGGCAAGAAAGTCGTCGTATCGATGGGCTCGATGGCCGCCTCCGGCGGCTACTACGCCGCCGCCAGCGCAGACAGCATTGTCGCCGCACGCTCGACCATCACCGGCTCAATCGGCGTCTTCGGCGGCAAGTTCGCCATCGCCGACGCTCTGCGCGAATTCGGCATCAGCCCGGACGCCGTTACGGTCGGCGGCGAATTCGCTTCCGCCTACTCGATGGAAAAGCTGACGCCCGCCCAGCGCGCCAAGATGCATGAAGGGCTGCAAGCGACCTACGACCGCTTCATCGGCATCGTCGCCGAAGGCCGCAAGCTGCCGACGCAGCAAGTGCAGGAGATCGCCCGTGGCCGCATCTGGTCAGGCGAAGACGCGCAGGAGAACGGCCTCGTCAACAAGACAGGCGACATCGTCACCGCGCTGGAAGAAGCCCGCACCCTCGCTGGCTTCAAACCAGAGGACAAGATCGACATCCGTCTGAACATCCATCGCACGACGCCGTTCGAATTGCTGACCGGCTCGATGATGGGCGCACAGGCTGCGGGTTCATCCGATCTCCAGATTGCCCGCGCACTCGCCAGCATCGTCGGTGAAAACCGCGCCGCGATGCTGATCGACCAGTTCCGCCGCATCAGCCAGCCCGGCAATGGCGCGCAGGTCTGGATGCCGCCCGTCTCCGAGCGCTAGACCTTACGCGCAGTCGATCCGGCGCATCTTTCCATCGCTCAGATGGAAGCAGGCATCCTGCGGGATGTCCTGCATCAGCGTCTCTTCGCGCGAGAGCCCGAGAAACAGGCCACGCAACACGCGGCTGGCAATGCCGTGCGAAACCACAATCGTCGGAGCCTCGAACTTTCGCGCATCATCCAGCCACGATGAAATCCGCGTCGAAATCCCCTCGAACGAAGTCCCACCCGGCGCATCGAAATACCACGACCACCTGCGCCGTCCGGCATCAAAGTCGGGCGAGGACTGCGCAATATCCAGCTTCAGCTTCCCGTCCCACTCGCCCAGTTGAAGCTCGGCAATCCGTGCGTCCGTCTCGATCTCGGCCGTAAACTCGCCAGCCTCGCGGATCAGTCGCGCCGTGTGCTGCGCGCGCCCCAGCGGGCTCGCAATGATCCGACTGCCCTTCGGCACGACGCCAGCCAGCGCCCGCCCGAGACCTTTTCCCTGTTCGACGCCCAGCGCCGTCAGCGGCGAATCCATGCCACCCTGCAACCGGCCTTCGGCATTGAAGGCCGTCTGCCCGTGTCTGACTAAATAGATCATGCCGCGGGCCGGTAGTGGGTGGACAGGTCGAGCGGACCATCCGCAACGACGCGACCTTCCTCAACCAGCTGGATCACATGCGCCAGAACGGAATGCGCGGCTGGCGCATGCAGGCGCTTGTCGACGTCCTTGTAGATCACCTTCACCATTTCAGCGATCAGCGTATCGCCCGCGCGTATCCGTCCCAGGATCGCCGCCTCGCGTCCGCGCCGATGCGCGGCGTAAGCATCGATGAACGGCACAACATCGGTCACCGGCGGCCCATGTGTCGGCCACAGCGTCGAGAAACCACGCGCGCGTATCTTGTCGAGGCTCGCAAAGTACTGTCGCATATTGCCATCCGGCGGCGAGATCACCGTCGTCGACCACCCCATGATATGATCGCCGGAGAACAGCGCGCTCTCTTCCTTCAGCGCATAGCAGACATGGTTCGACATGTGCCCCGGCGTGAAGATCGCCTCCAGCGTCCAGTCCAGGCCTTTGAAGACGTCGCCATCCTTCACCAGCACATCCGGCATGAACCCGGACTCGCCCTCTTCCTCAAGCGACACCTGATCATGCACCTTGCTGGGATCGGGCAGGCCATAGACCTTCGCCCCCGACCACGCCGCCAGCGGATGCGCCAAAGGCGAATGATCCATGTGCGTGTGCGTCGTAAATACGTGCGTGATCTTCTCGCCTTTGGTGGCTTCCTTGATCGCCTCGAAATGCGCGTCGATCACCGGGCCGGGGTCGATCACCGCCACCTCACCATTGCCGACGATGTAGACGCCCGTGCCTAGATAGGTGAACGGGCCGGGGTTCTCCGCAATCACGCGGCGGATCAGCGGGCTCACGCGCGCGACTTCGCCATACTTGAACTGAAGATCCCGAACGAAGGGGATGCCCGCCACGATTACCGCGCTCCCAACTGCCTCAGAAGACCCGCCAGAGGTCCAAGGTTATAGCCGGCATTTTCCGCCGCCGAGACGATAGCCTCGGCATTCCCGTTCTCGGTCGCCTGCGCAAACGCCCACGCCGTCACGGAGCGGGTGCCAGAGCGGCAATAGGCCAGCGTCTTGCCCCCGGCCTGTTTGGTGGCATTCATCACAGCTTTCACCGCCTCCGCCGTCGGCTGCCCCACGAACGGTGCGTGAACATAGGTGAGCCCCGCGGCCTTGGCGGCTGCCTCCGCCTCGGCGGAACTCGGCTGGTCACCGGCCTCGCCATCCGGGCGATTGTTGATGATGTGGGTGAAGCCCATCTCCGCGAACTCGGCGAATTCGTCCAGTTCGACCTGCGGCGCGACCGCAAACTGCTCGGTAACCTGCCTGATATCGGCCATGTCGCGCTCCCAAACTGTTGTCAGACGCGGCAATTTTGCCTTCTTGCGCCCGGACCCATCCTACGCCTCATATAAGCCCGCACCCGCGGAGGACGTAACCCCTGTCTGATCAGTCTACCTCTTCCGCCCAAACTTCATCGGCAGTGTCCCGTCTGATGTCGCGTATCCCTTGGGCCTACACCGGCCGCAGGATACTCGCAGCCATCCCGACCATGCTGGCCATCATCACCGTGGCCTTCTTCATGATGCGCGCCGCCCCGGGCAGCCCGTATTCAACCGAACGCAAACTTACCCCCGCCGTCGAGGCCAACCTCAAGGCGCAGATGGGCCTCGATAAGCCGTTGCACGAGCAATACTTCGAATATGTCGGCAAAGTCGTGCAGGGCGATCTCGGCCCCTCCATGCAGATCTACGATAAGTCGGTCTCACAGCTGCTGGGCGAAGGCCTGCCCGTCTCACTCACCATCGGCGCGCTCGCCATCACGCTCGGCCTGTTCTTCGGCGTCATGCTCGGCATCATCGCCGCCATGCGACAGAACTCGCTGGCGGATTACTCCGCCATGAGCGTCGCCATGGTCGGCATCTCCATCCCGACCTTCGTGACAGGCCCGCTACTCTCCCTTGTCTTCGGCGTCTGGCTGCACTGGTTCGCCGCTGGCGGCCTCGACCTCGGCCGCATGAACTTCAGCAATATCTTCCTGCCGGTGCTCACCCTCGCCCTGCCGCAGATCGCCATCATCTCGCGCCTGATGCGCGCCTCGATGATCGAAACCCTGCGCTCGAACAGCATCCGGACCGCCCGCGCCAAGGGCCTCAGCGAGTTCCGCATCATGATGCGCCACGCTTTGCCCTCAGCCATTCTGCCCGTGGTCAGCTATCTCGGCCCCGCCATCGTCGGCGTCATCACCGGTTCGGTCGTCATCGAGAGCGTGTTCGGCCTGCCCGGCGTCGGCTCGTCCTTCATCGAAGGCGCCGTTACCCGCGACTACACCCGCGTCATGGGCGCGGTGATCCTGTACGGAGGGCTGATCATCGTCCTCAACCTGATCGCCGATATCCTCTACGCCATCCTCGATCCCAAGGTGCGGTTCGAATGATTACCGCCGCCCCCAGCCAGAACGCCGAACTGCTCAACAAGGCCGCCGTCAAAGGCCGCTCCCTGTGGGACGACAGCCGCCGCCGCCTGCTCGCCAACAAGGCCGCCATGGCCGGCTTCGTCGTGCTCGCCATCCTGACACTCATTGCTGTGATCGGCCCCTTCGTCTGGCCCCACAAGTTCGACACGCAATACCAGGACCAGCTCCGCATCGGGCCGACGCTTGAAAACATGCACTGGCTCGGCACCGACATTTACGGCCGAGACATGGTCGCCCGTGTCATCACCGGCCTGCAGATCTCCCTCGCCGTCGGCTTCATCGCCACCATGGTCAGCCTCGTCATCGGCGTCGCCTGGGGCGCAATCGCAGGCTTCGCCGGCGGCCGCGTCGACCAGTTCATGATGCGCATCGTCGACGTGCTCTACGCCGTACCCTTCATCTTCTTCGTCATCCTAGTCACGGTCGTATTCGGCCGCTCGATCTTCCTGATCTTCCTCGCCATCGGCGCCGTCGAATGGATGACCATGGCCCGCATCGTCCGCGGCCAAACGCTAGCGCTGAAGCAGAAGGAGTTCGTGGAAGCCGCCCGCGCCGCTGGCGTGAAGCCGATCGGCATCATCGTCCGCCACATCCTGCCCAACCTGCTCGGCCCCGTGGCTGTCTACGTCACCCTCACCATGCCGGTCGTCATCCTGCAGGAGAGCTTCCTCTCCTTCATCGGCCTCGGCGTGAACGAGCCGCTGACCTCCCTCGGCCGCCTCATCTCTGAAGGCCAGCGCGAGTTCTCCTATCCGTGGATGCTGATGGTCCCCGCCGTCACCATGGTCATCACTCTCTTCTCGCTGAACTTCATCGGCGACGGCCTGCGCGACGCCTTCGATCCGAAAGACAGGTAGCGGGTCACTTCACCCGCTTCACCTTGATCGAAGCGCCGCCATTCACACTCAGGCTGAAGCTGCCCAGCATCCCTTTGCGGATATCCGCCGTCCACGGCCCCTTGCCGAAGCCGCCCAGCTGCCGCGTGTCCGACTGCTTCCACACCTGTCCGTTCTCCATGGTGAACACCATGCCGTCCGCCGCACGATCAACGGCGCTGACCTTCAGGCTGATCTGATCCGGCTCAGCAGGCGCCGACACAGCCTTCTTCTGCTCGCCGAACGTCTTCACCCCGTGCCCGCGCAACTCCGGCATCAGCACGTCGAAACAGGCGTGGCGCTTGGCATCGTCCTCCAGCCCCGCACACGCCACCACGCGCCCCATCAGATCCGTCTGCGCCATCGCCGGCGCCGCGATTATGGGAACAAGAGCCGCCAGAATGAACAGACGCATGGTCGTTCCTACTCACTAAAGCGTCAGGCCGCGCAAAGGCCTTTCAATCCCCTCCAGTCTGACGCTAGTTTCCGGCGAGGAAAAGCCGCCCCGCTGCTGCGCACCAGAATGTGCACGTGGGCGCGCGTTCAAAGGAGTTTGACTGATGGGTTCCAGATCCCGGCTGATTACCGGCGCGCTCGCCGCGATCCTGCTGCTCGCAGCCTGCGGCGGCGAAACCAGCTCCGGCGGCGAACGCTTCAGCCGCGGCATCGGCGCGGACCCCAAATCGCTGGACCCGCAAAAGGTTGAAGGCACATGGGCCAACGACATTGTCGGCGACATGTTCATCGGCCTGTTCACCGAAGACGAAGCCTCCAAGCCCATCCCCGGCGTCGCTGAAAGCTGGACCGTCTCGGACGACAAACTCACCTGGACCTTCAAACTCAAGCCGATGAACTGGTCGGATGGCGAGCCCGTCACGGCAGACGATTTCGTCTTCTCCTTCCAGCGCCTCTTCGATCCCAAGACTGTCGGCGTCGCCTACGCCTCGATCCAGTTCGGCATCAAGAATGGCCGCGCCGTGAACGACGGCTCGATGCCTGTCGATCAGGTCGGCGTCAAAGCGAT
This sequence comes from Hyphomonadaceae bacterium, assembly GCA_036733305.1. Lineage (GTDB taxonomy): Bacteria > Pseudomonadota > Alphaproteobacteria > Caulobacterales > Hyphomonadaceae > UBA7672. Next base: position 21,494 of record DAINAT010000001.1, on the reverse strand, counting down.
CGACGACCACACCCTCGAAATCCAGCTCGAATACCCGATGCCGTATCTCCCCGGCGTCCTCAAACATTACACCGCCTTCCCGCTCCCGCGTCACACGCTCGAAAAGTTCGGCGACAAGTGGACGGACCCGGCAAACATCGTCGTCAACGGCCCCTACAAGATGGCCGAGTGGCGCAAGGGCGACTTCCTGCTCTCGAAGAAGAACGAGAGCTTCGAAGGCGCCGACAAGCTCTGCTTCTCCGAAGTCGTCTACTATCCGACCTCGAACCACGACCAGATGGTCCGCCGCGCCATGGCCGGCGAGATCGACATGAACAACTCCTTCCCGACGGGGCAGCTCGAAGAAACGAAGAAAAACCTGCCCGGCTGGCCGCGCATTTCCCCGATGATGGCGACCACCTACGTCGTCACCAACACCAAGAAAGAGCCCTTCACCGATGCTCGCGTCCGCAAGGCGCTCGGCATGGCGATGGACCGCGAATACATCACCGGCCAGATCCTGCGCGGCGGCCAGATCCCGTCCTACAACTTCGTACCGCTCGGCATGAACGACTACACGCCCGCCGAATTCACCTGGAAATCCATGCCGCGCCCCGAGCGCCTGAAGGAAGCCGCAACCCTTCTCCAGCAAGCCGGCTATGGCCCCAACAAGCCGCTGAAGTTCGAATACCTCTACCGCGCCACCGGCGATAACCCGCGCATCGCCCCGGTCATCCAGCAGAACTTCAAGGACATCGCGCCGTGGGTGCAGGCGGAAATCCGTCAGGTCGAAACCCAGGCGCTCTACGATGCGCTCAAGACCAAGGACTACTCAATCGCCGATACCGGCTGGGTCGCAGACTTCAACGACCCGTACAACTTCCTCTACCTGCTCGACTCGCGCACCGGCCCGATGAACTACGGCGACTACACCAACCCCGCCTACGACGCCCTGCTCGATCAGTCGGCACTTGAAACCGATGTCGCCAAACGCTCCGCAATCCTGAAACAAGCCGAACAACTGATGCTCGACGACGCCGCCGTCCTGCCCATGCTCACACGCGTCACGCAGGACATCGTCTCGCCAAAAATCACCGGCTACGCCGACAACGCCGAAGACGTCCACCGCACGCGCTACATGTGCCGGGTCAAATAGGCGTCAGCTTTCGAATTCTCGGACCGGATCATGACCCGGTCCGAGAATGCGCTCTATGAAAATGCCATATGCTTGTTGGCTGTAGTAGATCGCGTGAGACGAATAGACGTGCCTGCGGAGGCCCGTCACGATGTGGGATTGTTCGGCGCCCATCGCGGGGAACATCGCAAGCATTTCCAACGCCCCGCGAAGTCCGTCGCGATACCGTAGCTCCTGAATTTCGCCAAACCGATCTGCGGTGTAGGATGCTATCGCAGCGAGATCGACTTCCGCGTCCCTCGAAAGTCTTACCTCATCCGCCACGGCGCTTCTTTCTCGAAGCCGCCGCTCCCGCTTCCCAGATCTCGTCGAACGTCTTCTCGCTCACGCCGCTTGCGCGCGCCTTCTCGATCATGACGCGCAGCTTGTCTTCAGCCTCGCGCTTTTCCTGATCCCGGCGCACCAGGTCTCGGAAATATTCGCTCGTGTTGTTGTACTCGCCCGAACCAACGCGATTTGCCACGAAAGCTTCCATCGCGTCGCTCATGGATATTGAAATCTTGGCCACAGCAATCTCCCGCTCTGCTCATGAATATAGAGCGAGTGGGATTAGATCGCAACTATTCCTACCGCCCTCTACCTCAGCTGCAGCGCCATCTCATCAATCAGCTGCTTCAGCTGCGTAGCCGCCTCGCCCATGTCGCGGTCATTCGTGCGGCTCGTTGACCGCACATCGATGCGCGAACCGGCGCCATCCGGCACAACGCGCACCGCGATATCGTACACCAGATCATACCAAGGCGAGTGATAGACCGCCTCGACCATGCCATCCGGCGGGCTTTCCAGCATCACGTCCCAACCGAGCCGGCGCGCAGCCTTCGCCGCTTCCAGCGTCGCCTGCGGCGGCGCCTGCTTCACCTTCAATGGCTCGATGTCGATGTAGAACCTCTTCTGCGCTTCGGCGAAGCTGAGGCCGGTCCAGTCACCATTGCCCTCGGGAACGATCGCATCGTCGCGCACGCGGATGGCGTCCGCATTTTCGCGCTGGCGCAACGTCTTCTCGGTGAAGGCAACCGGCAGGCTCCAGTCCGTCTGCACGTCATTGATCGGCGGCAACTGGTCCTTCATCGTCGCCTGCGCATAGAGCGTCCCCGCTCCCATGCCCGCGCCGATCATCAGCAACACGGCAACGATCGCGCCGCGATGCACCTTGCCGAACAACGACATGATGAGTCCCAGCAGCCCGACGCAAACCGCACCGAGCAGGACATACATGGCAATGCCGGTCATGCCGAAGCGGCCCGTATCGCGGTCAACCAGCCCCAAACGGAATAGGGCAGGCCCACAAACGATCAGCAGGATACCTACAACGAAAAGAAGAACGCCAAGCGCGAGTACGTAGACACGCAACGCTCCGCCCCGACGTTCCCCCGTTGTGTCGCTCATTCAGCCGCCTGGATGCTTGGCAACTTGTGGTCCTTGAACGTTGCACGCAGCGCCAGCTTGTTGATCTTGCCGGTCGCGCCGAGCGGGATCTTGTCGGTGAACACCACGTCGTCGGGCATCCACCACTTCGCGATCTTGCCGTTCAGATAGTTCAGCACGTCCTCGCGCGTCGCCGTAGAGCCCGGCTTCAGCTCGATGATCAGCAGCGGACGCTCATCCCATTTCGGGTGCGGCAGGCCGATGGCGGCGGCGTTCGCGACAGCCGGGTGGCCGACGGCGAAGTTCTCGATGTCGATCGACGAGATCCACTCGCCGCCCGACTTGATGACATCCTTCGCGCGATCGGTGATCTGCATGTAGCCGAACTCGTCGATGTTCGCGACGTCGCCCGTGTCGAAGAAGCCTTGCGCATCGAGGATGTTGCCGCCGGCATTCTTGAAGTAACCCTTGGCGACAGCCGGACCGCGCACGATCAGGTGGCCGGCCGTCTTGCCGTCACGCGGCAGATCCTTGCCATCGTCGTCCGTGATTTTCATCTCGACGCCGAACGGGGCGCGGCCCTGCTTCAGCTTGTACTTCATGATCGTGTCGTGGTCCTGCGCCAGCACATTCTCGGTCATCGAACCGAGCGAACCCAGCGGGCTCATCTCGGTCATGCCCCATGCGTGCACGACTTCGACCTGATAGTTCTCTTCGAACGCACGCAGGATGCGCTCCGGCACAGCCGAACCGCCGATCACAACGCGGTTGAGATGCGGCAGCTGCTTGCCGGTCGATTCCAGATACTGCAGCAGCATCAGCCAGACAGTCGGCACAGCCGCCGTGAACGTCACCTTCTCGCTGTCGAGCAGTTCATAGATGGACTCGCCATCCATTTTGGCGCCCGGCAGCACCAGCTTGGAGCCCGTCGCCGGACCCGAGAACGCGAGGCCCCACGCATTAGCGTGGAACATCGGCACCACCGGCAGCGTCGCATCAGCCGCGCCGATGCCGATCGCGTCCTTCTGCAGGCCGATCATCGTGTGCAGGATGTTCGAGCGGTGCGAGTACAGAACGCCCTTCGGATCGCCCGTCGTGCCCGACGTGTAGCAGAGGCCGCACGCGGTATCTTCAGGGAAGTCCCCCCACACAACCTCGGTCGAATGCGGCGCGATGTATTCCTCGTAAGTGCGGACGTTCAGCGACGTCTGCGGCTTGTGCGCGGCGTCCGTCAGCACGATCCAGTGCTTGACGCTCGGAACCTTGTCCTTGATCGCCTCAACGATCGGCTGGAACGTGATGTCGTAGAAGACGTGCGTGTCTTCGGCGTGGTTGATGATCCACGCGATCTGTTCCGGGAACAGGCGCGGGTTCAGCGTGTGCAGCACGGCGCCGATGCACATCGTGCCATACCACGTCTCGATATGCCGCTGCGTGTTCCACGCCAGCGTCGCAACCCGGTCGCCCTTCTGCACGCCGTCAGCCAGCAGCGCGTTCGAGCACTTGCGGGCGCGATAGTAGAGTTCCGAATAGGTCGAACGCACGATCGGACCCTCGACCGAGCGCGTCACGATCTCACGGCCGCCATGGTTGAAGTGAGCGTGCTCGATGACCTTGTCGACGGTCAGCTTCCAGTCCTGCATCTGGCCCAGCATGTGGCCGCGCGGAATAGTGGTTGCTTTAGGCACGGCTGAAGCAACGCCCGGAGCCACGGGCGCTACCGGAGCCGTCTCCGACTTCTTCGCGTCCTTATCCTTGCCAAAACCAAACATCGACCGCCTCCCGTGCGCGCTGCATTTGCGCTATTGCAGCTAATCCTAGACGCCGTCACCCAGCCCCGCAATTCTTTCGAGGTCCACAAACTTGAGAACCGCGCTGATAATCCCCGTTCTCACTGGTTTTTTGGTCGCAGCCAGCTGTGGCAACCCCACCGACCCCACAGCAACCGCATCCACCGAAGCGCCCGCGCCTGCTGCTGTAGCGAGCACACCGCCAGCCTCTGCCGCACCCGCGAAAATTCCAGCGAGCCTTCCTGATCGCCTCAACTGCGTGCGCGAATCCGGCGGCGTCCTGCTGGTCGGCCACCGCGGCGGCCCGACCCGCGACTATCCGGAAAACGCCATCGAGACCTTCCAGCGCACCTACGACGCCGGCACGCACGCCATGGAAGTCGACATCGCAGAAACCAAAGACGGCAAGCTCGTCCTGATGCACGACGACGAACTCGACCGCACCACCACCGGCACGGGCCTCGTCGCCGACTACACCCTCGCCGATATCCAGAAGCTCAAGCTCCAGACCGGCAGCAAGGATACCAAATTCAGCCCGCCCACCCTCGAAGCCGCTCTCGCCTGGGCTGTCAGAACCGGCGCCGTCCTCGAACTCGACAAGAAACGCTCGGCTGCCTACCCGCCGATCATCGCCGCCATCCGCGCAGCGAAAGCCGAGAACAACGTCATCGTCATCACCTACACCGACGCCCAGGCCGTCGAGGTCCACAAGGCCGCCGCCGACCTGATGATCACCGCCACCATCACCAGCCCCGCCCAGGCCGAAGCGCTCATCAAGCGTGGCGTTAACCCAGAAACCCTCATCGCCTGGACCGGCGTCGAACAGCCCGATCCCGATCTGTGGCAAGCGCTCTCCGCCCGTGGCATCGAGAGCTCTTTCGGCACAACCGGACCAAAGGCCACCGCCTTCGACACTCTCTATTGGGACGATGGCGACGGCTCGGAATACGAGGAGCTGGTCTCCGGCGGCCTGACGATTCTGGTTACCGGCATCACCGACAAGACCGGCCGCCAGCTCGCCGCAGACCGTCAGAAGGCAGGGGCGTGCGGGCTCTGATAACCGCACGTGACAACAAGCTGTGAAAAATTGAACTGGTTTGCTGCAGCGCAACAATTCGCTTACCGGGCTATCTTGAGAGCTGAGCGTTCCGCAACGCCAATCCAATTTCGATAATTCCGCCCACTTTTCCCTGCACACGCGGTTATTCCGCCCGCGGAAAGCTGCTGCGGCGCCGCGACCCAGGCGCGTAGATTTCGCTCGACGCGTCGAGGCCGGGCCGAGTAATTGGGCAAGAACGCGAACAACTTGCAGGGGGATGCAAAGCGGTGCGCGTAGGAGTAGATTTCGTTGTTAACGAATGGTCGCCCGCAGACACGCCTGAGTTGCCCCGGATTCTTCTCCCCGGCAGCTCAGGGAAACGTGTTTCAGGCAATGCGTTGGGAGCGCGCCAATTGGCGTCTGCAGTGGCACAAGTCCTGCTGAAGTTTTGAAGTTTCGCTGAACGGCGCGTCCGCGTCGCTCAAAAGAGGATTCAGTCCCCGCGGCCGAAGAGCTGCTCTGGCTGCGTCTGCGGGTTGGGTGGGTTTGTAGGGAATTTATATGAGCATGACGGCTGTACCTGCGAAGTCCAAGGATACGCTTGGAGCGACTTTCTCCGTGCCGGGCCTTGAGCCGGCGCCAACCCGGAACGCGAAGCTGATCGCGTGGGTCAAGGAGATCGCAGCGCTCACCAAGCCGGACCGCGTCCATTGGTGCGATGGCTCGGACGCCGAGTTCGAAAAGCTCACGGCTGAGCTCATTGCTCTGGGCACGCTCAAGCGCCTCAACCCCGCCAAGCGCCCGAACTCGTTCTACGCCGCTTCGGACCCGAAAGACGTCGCCCGCGTCGAGAGCCGCACCTTCATCTGCTCGGAAGACAAGGCAGACGCCGGCCCGACCAACAACTGGGCCGACCCGTCCGAAATGCGCACCAAGCTCGCTGGCCTGTTCGATGGCTGCATGAAGGGCCGCACGATGTACGTCGTGCCGTTCTCGATGGGCCCGATCGGCTCGCCGATCTCCGCCCTCGGCGTCGAGATCACTGACTCAGGCTACGTCGCCATCTCCATGCGCGTCATGACCCGCATGGGCCGCGCCGCTCTTGAGCAGATCGGTGAAAACGGCTTCTTCGTCCCCGCCGTCCACACGCTCGGCGCGCCCCTGGCTGCTGGGCAAAAAGACGTTCCGTGGCCCTGCAACGAAGACAAGTACATCGTCCACTATCCCGAAACGCGCGAGATCTGGTCGTACGGCTCGGGTTACGGCGGCAACGCTCTCCTCGGCAAGAAGTGCTACGCTCTCCGCATCGCCTCCGTCATGGCGCGCGATGAGGGTTGGCTGGCCGAGCACATGCTCATCCTCAAGCTGACCTCGCCGGAAAACGTCGTGAAATTCGTCGCGGCCGCCTTCCCGTCGGCTTGCGGCAAGACCAACCTCGCCATGCTCGAACCGACGCTCAAGGGCTGGAAAGCCGAGACGATCGGCGACGACATCGCCTGGATGCGCTTCGGCGAAGATGGCCAGCTCTACGCCATCAACCCGGAAGCCGGCTTCTTCGGCGTCGCCCCGGGCACCTCGGCGTCGACCAACAAGAACGCGCTCGACTCGTGCGCCAAGAACACCGTCTTCACCAACGTCGCACTCACCGCTGACGGCGACGTCTGGTGGGAAGGCATGACGAAAGAAGCGCCGGAAGGTCTCACCGACTGGCGCGGTCGCGCCTGGTCGCCGGCCATGGGCGAGCCTGCCGCTCACCCGAACGCCCGCTTTGCCTGCCCGGCTGAACAATGCCCGGTCATCGCGCCCGAGTGGGAAAACCCCGCCGGCGTTCCGATCTCCGCCATCCTGTTCGGCGGCCGTCGCGCGTCGGCTGTTCCGCTCGTCACCGAAGCTTTCGACTGGGAGCACGGCGTGTTCATGGGCTCGACGGTTGCCTCCGAAGGCACCGCCGCCGCCGAGAACAAGGTCGGCGAACTCCGCCGCGACCCGTTCGCGATGCTGCCCTTCACCGGCTACAACATGGCCGACTACTTCGCTCACTGGCTGAAGATCGGCCAGCATCAGGGCGCCAAGCTGCCGAAGATCTTCTTCGTCAACTGGTTCCGCAAAGACAAGAACGGCAAGTTCATCTGGCCGGGCTTCGGCGAGAACAGCCGCGTTCTGAAATACATCGTCGACCGTCTGGAAGGTAAGGCGCAAGCCGTCGACACCGCCATCGGCCGCGTCCCCGCCAAATCGTCGATCGACATCTCGGGCCTCGGCCTCAGCGACGAACAAATGGACACGCTCCTCGGCGTCGACCACGAAGTCTGGCGCGAAGAAGCCGGCCTCATCCCGTCCTTCTTCGAGAAGTTCGGCGACCGCCTGCCGAAAGCCCTCTGGGGCCAACACGAAGCCCTCGTGAAACGCCTCGGCTAGTCAGGCCGACACCCAAACAACAAAGGCCCGCTGGAAACAGCGGGCCTTTTCATTTCCGCAAATGACCACGCTTGTGACTGTTACATCGATCTGCAACCTTGGGTTTGAGTCAGGGGGCAATCGACATGACAGATGCAAGCTTCGCAGACGAACTCGCCGCTAGCGGCACAGCGAAAGCAGTTTCCTTCCACATACCAGCGGACTTCAAATCTCTGTCTCTTCCCGTCCGCCTCATGCAGGGCACGCAGATACTCTTCATCCTGGCGCAGGCTGCCGCCTGTTTCCTGATCTTCATGTCGCAATATTTTATTCAACGCGCGTTGGCGGGGGATTTCGAGAGCGAAGAACAATACTTTCAAGAAGCAAGCTGGCTTGGGCCCTTTTCTGATCTCATCTTCCCGATCACGGCCGGTCTGTTCGTTCTCTGTGTCTTGGCCTACTGCTTCTTCATCTACCGCGCCGCTTCGAACATCCAGAAAGCCAACGCCCGTGGACACGACCACATGCCCACATCGTCAGTGGGCCTCGGCTTCGTCCCGCTCGCGAACATCGGCTACATTTTCATCATCATGAAGGGCATCTGGGTGGCCTCGCACGACCCGAAGCAAGGCTTGTACAGTATGTCGATCCTGCTGCCGCTATGGTGGGGGCTCTACCTCGTCGGAAGCATCCTGGGCCGCCTGGCGGACACCCTGATCCAGTCCGCAGTGAGCGAAGGCGACTTCAACAAGATGGTCACGTTCAGCTGGATTGGCGTGGCATCGAGCATCGGCATCATCGCATCCTCGATCACGCTTCTCATCATTATCCGCGCGATCGATCGAGCCCAGAGCCGTTGGCCCACACTGATATCTGATCCAGCCTGACAAGCCGCCTGCTCCACCACCTACAGTCATCCCCGACCCCGCGCCGAGGAACCCGGTTGGATCAACAACGGGACAGCCAGCTATTCCCCACGCCGCAAGAACCGAAATTCTCGGGACAAGCCCGAGAATGCCCCCGCTAGTGTGGGATAGCGGTGGCGCAAATCCGTAGGACAACTTCCCCACACCCCAAACAAACTCAGCGCGTTAGCGCTAAAGTTTGGAGGATACTCCGCGCCGGAATCTACGGCGCCCGTGGCCAGGGTTATTATCCAACCCATGACACGACACAAACACGCGCACATTGGGCTAGGGACCCCGTCGCCGCTTGATCACTGGATCAATGCGACGCTGCGCATGCTTGCGATGCTCGTGCTCCACGTCGCCTCAACCTTCCGGATGAAAGCGCGCCGTAGCTCGGTGAATGCCACACCGACAACGCCGCTCGATCTGCCCCAAAGGACGACCGACACCCATCAGGAAACAACCGCTGTCGCGCAAGACAGCCCAACCACCCCCTCCGTCTCGCTTGGCTCACGCCAAGCGATCCACCTCCCCCAGTTTTCAACTGGTGGAGGCAAACAGCGCACCGTCGCGACGAAGGGGACCTTGCCTCCACCTGTGCGAAGCACTGGGGGAGGTGGATTGCGCGCCCTTGCGCGCAAGACGGAGGGGGCTTCGCCCCGCACTCCGCAATCTGGAAGCATGAACTCCGTTCACGCGTTCCCGGCGAAGGCCGGGACCCAGCCCTCTTCAGAAAAAAGCGCGCAACGCGCCCATCATCTGAACCCCTGACCTAAGCTCAGGGCCAAAATCAAAAATCCCCACCCCGCGCCCCCGCGGGAACGCACCCGCGCGTGTAATGACGCCGCGCCCAATCCGGGCTAATCCCCCTCCATGACCTACGCACCGCCCCTTTCCGGCTCGGCTCAAGACGAAACCGTCGAACTCCGCCCGCGCTTCGACGAGCACGGCCTCGTCGCCGCCATCGCGCAGGACGCCGATACCAACGAAGTCCTCATGCTCGCCTGGATGAACGCCGAAGCCCTCCAGCAGACCATCGACACCGGCCGCGCCGTCTACTGGTCGCGCTCGCGCAAGGGCCTCTGGCGCAAGGGCGACACCTCCGGCCACGAGCAGCACATCGTCGAGATCCGCGTCGACTGCGATCAGGACGCCGTCCTCCTCAAAGTCCGGCAGATCGGCGCCGCCTGCCACACCGGCCGCCGCTCCTGCTTCTATCGCATCGCCTCACCGAACGGTCTCAAGGAAGCCTGAGATGAAAACTTGGCTCGCCGCCGCCTTGGCCGCAACGCTCGCCGCCTGTGCGACGCCATCCGCAGGCCGCGGCGAACCCGTCGCCATCGCCGCAACCGAAGCCGGCTGGAAAGCCGAGCTCTCCGACGTCGTCGCCTGGGTCGCCTCGCAGAAATCCACCGGCTTCATCATCATCGACGACAACCGCATCGTCACCAGCAACATCTGGCCCGTTCCCGAGGCGGACACGACCTTCAAAGCCAGCCTCGTCCACGGCGTCACGCCCGATGGCCAGACGCTCGAAGACGTCGCCTCGCAGCAGAAGAGCTTCGTCGCGCTTCTCGTGGGCATCGCGATCGACAAGGGCCAGCTCGACATCGCCAAACCGGTGAACGCCTACACCGCCGCCGGCTGGTCAAAGACCAGCGCCGAACAGGAAGCCGTGATCACCGTCCGCAACCTGCTCGAAATGAACTCCGGCCTCGCCGAGAACCTCTCATTCGATGCCGCGCCCGACACGAAATTCTATTACAACACCCCCGCCTACGCGATCCTGAAGCGCGTCCTCGAAGGCGCATCAAAGCAATCGCTGGATCAGATCACGCAAGACTGGCTCGCCACGCCCGCCGGCATGACCAACACCGCCTGGCGCAAACGCCCCGCAGCCCTCGCCGATGTCGGCAACCCCACCGGCCTGGTCACCACCCCGCGCGATGTAGCGCGCATGGGCCAACTCGTTCTCGATGGCGGTATCACCACCAACGGCACGCGCGTGATTTCAAAAGCCCAACTCGATGCACTCTTCGTGCGCACGAAAACCAATCCCGCCTACGGCCATCTCTGGTGGCTCAACGGTTCAGCCGAAACAGTCAACGTCGGCCCCAACTCGCCAAGCCGCGCCGGCCAGTTCATCAGAACGGCGCCCGCCGATCTCGTCGCCGCCATGGGCGCACAGGATCGCAAGCTCTACATCATCCCCAGCCGCAAGCTCGTCATCGTCCGCACCGGCCAGACTGCGCCCGACCGCCAGTTCGACGAACACCTCTGGGAAAAGCTCACGGCAGTGATGCCAACGCGTTGAGCCGATAGCGCCCATTAAGACTCAAGGACGCCTGCCGCACGGATTTAATGTTCCGCCGCAGCTTCTCCTCATTTCACTCCCTCAATCCGCCAAAGCCGCGTGCGATTGTTCATCATCGTAAACGGGGATGACAATGAAGGACGCTCTTCTCGCCACCGGCGCAGCGCTCATCATGGCGGTGCTGCTTTCCTCTCCGACCTTTGCCGAAGCGCCGAACAAGAACGCCACACACGCCCGCCCGCTCCATTCCACGCAGGCCGACAGCCCTGCCGCCTTCAAAGCCGCCCTCGCGCGCTGATGTAATCGTCTATCGCGCGACTAAAGCCGCCGCCTCGCCCCTCAGCCGGGCGGCGGCAAATGCCCGCTTTCCGCCCTATCGTCGCTAAGCCCTTCCCATCCGCCGCAGGCGTTGCTAACGCAGCAGGACACCTGAGGAGGAAGCCTACCCATGAAGAGCCAAGCCATCGTCGCCTACGGCCAACCGCTTCAGGAAGTGACCTCCGACATCCCGACGCCTACCGGCACGCAAGTCGTCGTGAAAATCTCCCACTCCGGCGTCTGCCACTCGGACGTCCACCTGCAGGACGGCCATGTCGATCTCGGCGATGGCGACAAGATCGACTGGTCCAAGGGCCGCACGCTGCCCCACACGCTGGGCCACGAGATCGAAGGCTCGCTCGCGGCCGTTGGCCCGGATGCACAGGCCCTTCTCGAAGGCCGCGCCATCGGCCAGCGCTTCGTCGTCTTCCCGTGGATCGGTTGCGGCGAGTGCGCCACCTGCAAGCGCGACCAGGAACACATCTGCAACAAGCCGCGCCAGCTCGGCATCCAGGTCGCTGGCGGCTACTCGGAATACGTCCTCGTCCCGCACCCGAAATACCTGCTCGACGCCACCGGCGTGCCGGAAGGCCTCGCCGCCACCTACATGTGCTCGGGCATCACGGCGTTCTCGGCGCTGAAGAAAGTCCGCACCGCTTACGAAGGCGAAGCCATCGCGATCGTCGGTCTCGGCGGCGTCGGCATGATGGGCCTGCAGTTCGCCCGCGCCATGTTCCCGAACAACAAGATCATCGGCTGCGACATCGATCCGAAGAAACTCGAAGCCGCGATGGCCGCTGGCGCCGACGCTGTCTACAACTCGAAAGAAGCTGACGCGCTCAAGAAACTGAAAGTCGACACCGGCGGCGGCGCTGCAGCAGCCGTCGACTTCGTCGGTTCAACGCCCTCGCTCAACTTCGCCAACGGCGCCATCCGCCGCGGCGGTGAAGTCGTCGTGGTCGGCCTGTTCGGCGGCAAGTTCGCTGCACCGATCCCGGCCTTCCCCAGCCGTCCGTTCTCGATCGTCGGTTCGTACACCGGCCCGCTCGGCGAAACGCGCGAAATGATGGAGCTGGTCAAAACCGGCAAGATCGCGCCGATCCCGGTGGAAATGCGCCCGCTCGATCAGGCCGACGCCACGCTGAACCAGCTGCGCGAAGGCACGATCGTCGGCCGCGTCGTCCTGACCCCCTGAGGCTAACGCCGCAAGGCTAGCCGCCGATCGGCGTTTGCGGTCTCACGTCATTGCGCGTCGAGAAGTAGAGATAGTCGCCGTGAAACCCGGCGACGCGTTTCAGCTTCTCGGCGTCAATGATCTGGACGCGCCGCGACTTGTACCGAACCACGCCCATCTGCTCGAGCCGGTTGAACACCCGCACGATGTGGATGACGCTTAACCCCAGTATGTCGGCGAAGTCTTCCTGAAGCAGCGGCAGCTGGATGACGTCGCCCTTGTGCCGCTCGATCAGCTCCAGCCGCGCCACGATCTCGCACAGCACATGCGCCAGCCGCTGCGTCGCATCGCGCCGCCCCAACGACACCACGCGCTCGGCCAGCAGCGCCTCTTCATGCGCGTTCGACCAGACCAGCGCCTCGGCCAGCCCCGGATGACGCGTCATCATCTGGCGGAAATTCTGCGTTTCCAGCTCCCACAGCGACGCAGGCGTACGCGCCACAATGTCGAACTCGGAGCGATCGAACATCAGCATGTTGTAGCAAAGGAAATCGCCCGGCAGGGCGAAGTTCACGATCTGCCGCGACCCTCCCGGCAGATAGCGCGCCCGCAACAACCAGCCATCCTCGACGATATACATACATTTGTACTTGTCGCCCGTACGGATCAGCGCCTCGCCCACATCCAGCGAGACGCGCTTCTTGGCCAGCTGATCGATGTCGGTTCGCAGGTCGTGAGAGACCGTGAAGTAGCCTTTGAGTTTTGAAAGCAGAGCCTTGCTGGGCATGCGTTCTCAAGCGCGCGTGCAGACGCACCTGTCCCTATTTCACAAAATGAAACCCACCTTGTCCAAGGCAGAGAACGGTCTCCACCCGGTCGGGTTCCGTTTGCATCCAATATGGGACTTGGCCAGAATCTGGCTGGGTTAACTTACGCCGCTTCCGACAGCAGCGGACGAACGCCCATCACGCCGGCGATCTTCGCCGTCAGCTCGCGCTGATCCAGGGGCTTGGACACATAGTCCGACATCCCCAGCGCCAGATACTTCTCGCGGTCGCCGCTCATCGCGTCAGCCGTCAGCGCAATCACCGGCAGGGTCCGCCACGCATTGCCGCTCCCGCGGATATGGCGAATCGCTTCCTTGCCGTCCATCACCGGCATGTGGACGTCCAGCAGCACGAGATCGAATTGTTCGTCGTGCAAACGGTCCAGCGCCTCCTGTCCGTTCATCGCCTCAACGAACTTCGGCGACAGCTGCGCCAGGAACAACTTCACCACCTGACGGTTGACCGCATTGTCGTCGACCAGCAGGATCTTCAGACCACGCAGGCGCTTCATCGCCGCATCGCTCGGCACGGGGAATTGCGGCTCGTGTGACGCCACCGGCGCCATCTCGTCCACGGCATCCGCGATGAACGTCAGCGTGAAGGTCGAGCCAGTACCCGGCTCCGATTCCACCGACACATCGCCGCCCATCAGTTGCGCCAGCTGGCGCGTAATTGCGAGACCCAGGCCCGTACCGCCAAAGCGACGCGTGATCGTCGCATCCGCCTGCGTGAACGTCGAGAACAGGCGCGCACGCACAGCTTCGGTCATGCCAATGCCGGTGTCGCTCACCGCAACGCTGATGCGCCACTGCGCCGGCCCGACCTCTTCGGAAGACACGACCATCTTCACATTGCCACGCTCAGTGAACTTGATCGCGTTCGACAACAGGTTGCCCACGCACTGACGCACCCGCACCGGATCGTAGTGCAGCATCGACGGCATGCCCGGCTGGATATCGAGATCGATATTCAGTCCACGCTCCACCGCTTTCGACAGGAACAACTGGCGCAGGCGCTCGAACGTCTGGCCCAGATCGCCATCGGTCGCTGCGATCTCCATCTTGCCTGCTTCGATCTTCGACAGGTCGAGCACATCGTTCAGCAGCGCCGTCAGCGTCTTGCCGCTCTCGAGAATGACATCGACCTTCTCGCGCTGGTCCGCCAGCAGCCCGTCATTTACCAGCGACTGCGCCATGCCCAGCACGCCATTCAGCGGCGTACGGATTTCGTGGCTCATCGACGCAAGGAAGTTCGACTTCGCAACCGTCGCGGCCTCAGCCTGCTGCTTGGCCTCGATCAGCGCCAGCTCCGCCTGCTTCTCTTCCTGGATGTCCAGCATCAGGCCGACAGCGCGTACCGGAACGCCGTGCTCGTTGCGCTGCACGCGCATGAAGATACGTACCCACTGATCGTCCTGCCCCGGCCGGTAAAGCCGCGCGTCGATCGACTCCACTCCCGGCGAACGCAGGCAGCGTTCCCAGCTGTCACGCACCGCAGCGATATCGTCGTCGTGATACATGCCGAACGGCCGCATCGCATGACGCGCCAGCGCCTCCGCGCCTGCCAGCTCCTGATACTGCGGCGACGTCCAGCGCTCCGAAGACCTCAGGTCGATTTCGTACACACCCGCATTCGCCGACGACATCGCGATCTCGAGGCGATCATGCATGATCGCCGCCTGGTCGCGCGCATCAACAAGCTCGGTGATGTTCTGCGACAGCCCGAAGATCTCGAACTTGCCCGAAGGCAACCGCCGTCCCGAGGTGAACTGCGCCAGCGTATGGCGCCATGTCCCATCCGGCTTGCGACGGCGAAGGTGCAGCGTCGCGGTTCCGCCCTGCGTGGTGATACGCTCGCGAACCTGCGCATCCTTCTCGATGTCGTCCTGGTGAAGATCCTTCACGATGTCGTCCAGACGATAGACTGACAGCGCCTGGCCCCGGCGCACCAGCGCGTCGGAGAAGTGGAACGTCTCATCGTCCGGATTGTAGCGGAACATCCCGATGTCCGCGTCGCGCATCAGGCGGTCGCGCACATCGATCGAAGCCACCAGCTTGGCGAGCATCGACCATTCGGACGTCACGTCCGAGAAGATCACAACACCAGCCGCCTGGCTGCGCCCACGCTTGGGCCGCAACCAGCGATCGCCTTTCGGCGAGCCAAAGCGATAGACCGTGCCCTCGCCGTACGATTTGTGTTCAGCCGAAGCGGATTCCAGAAACTCGATCAGGCCCACGTCCACCAGATTGTCAGTGGTCGCACCGGTCTGCTGACGGAAGGCTTCGTTCGAATCGCAAACATGCCCATCCTCGTCGACACGCAGCGCAGCAAGCCCGAGCGCTCCAAGCTGCTCAAGCAACGCTGCCGCGTCGGTCCCGGTAAGTTCTGACAAGGTCGAGGCCTCTGGACGCAATATCTGCGAAATATGCTGGCCAGACCCTAGTGCGCCGCATGTTAATGCGGCCTTTCCGAACCGGGGAATTAGCCCTGCCCAGAATAGGTATTTTGTTGGTTTTCCTCAGAAAAACGCCAATGTTACCCTGACGTTATCGTCGATGAGATGACGATCTTCTGAAGGTGACCCATGTCACCGACCTCGTTCTGGCGGGCAATGAACTTGGCGTCGGTGGTCGCGAAATAATCGCGCGACTTCACCGTCGAGACCTTGATGAACTCGCCCTCGACCTGATCAGGGGTCATCGTCAGCAGGGTGAACCCCTTGGCGAAGGCGTTGTAATACAGAACCTCGGTATTCGCCTCCGCCATCAGCCAGTTGATCTCCTCGAACGGCATCGAGTCGCCCGCTCCCGGCGACGTCACGGATGTGCAGCCGAACTCCACGCCGCGCTGCTGGCCCGTATAGTCGTGCAGCTGGTTGGCCCAGCCCGTGTGTGTGTCCCCGGTCAGCGTGACCAGCCGCGCCTTGGCCGCCTTGGCCGCCGCATAGAGACGCTCACGCGCCTGCGGGAAGCCGCTCCACGCATCGAGGTTCCACTCGAAGCCATAGCGCGCCGTTGACCAGAAACGCTTCGATCCTTGGCTGACCTTCTCGTATTGCGCCGCCGACAGGCCGGTCTGCAGGTTCGGCATCTTCACCTTGGCCATGGTCACCTGGTTGCCCAGCACCTGCCACTTCCTGTTCGCCGCGGTCGAAGCCTTCAGTTCTTCCGCCAGCCACGCTTCCTGCTCGAAGCCCAGCATGGAGCGGCTGGGATCATTGATCTTCGCCTTCAACTTGTCCGCGATCGGCGCGCGATCCTTGTCAGGCGCCATGAACATCTCGTCGAACGTCAGGTCTTCTCCCCGGCCCACAAGTCTGCTCTCCAGCAGGAACAGCGTCGCCAGATCGCCAATGTCGAACTTCCGCCAGATCGCCTCGCGCGCCCGTCCAGCGACGGGATCGCGCACCGGCATCCATTCCAGATAGGCCTGAACAGCCGCAGCCTTGCGCACAGTCCAGTCGCCTTCCGTTTCCGGCTGATGATTCTCGGCGCCCGTCCGGTAAGAGTTGTTGGCGCTCTCATGATCGTCCCACGTGCAGAACCACGGCGCGACCGCGTGGGCCGCCTGCAGGTCCTCATCCGCCTTGTACTGCGCGTGACGCGTCCTGTAGTCGGTCAGCGAGACACACTCATGCACCGGCTCGTGATTGCGGTTGAGCTCCTGGCCCGACTGCCCGCCATAACCGGTGTTTCCGTATTCGTAGATGTAGTCGCCGGTGTGGATGACGGCGTCGATCACGCTCTCCTGTCCGCGCTTGGCGATCTCGCGATACACGTTGAAATATCCGAACGGGAAGTTCGAGCAGGACACCACCGCCATGCGGTACTGGGCGACGCCCCCGTTCGGCAGCGTGCGCGTCGTCCCCACGGACGAAACGGCCTGCCCGGCCGTGAACCAGTAATAATAGACCTGCCCCGCCTCGAGCCCGTCGACATCCACTTTGACGGTAAAGTCGCGCTCAGGTCCGGTAACGAAGGTTCCCTTCTTTACCACGTCCTTCATCGCCGTATCGCGCGAGACGTTCCACATGACCGGAACCGGCTCCTGCACGGTTGGCGTCACGCGGGTCCACAGGATCACATTGGTCTGGGTCGGATCGCCCGAGGCGACGCCATGCCCAAAGGCGGCTTTTCCGCGATAAGCGCCCGTTTCCCCGGTCGTGGTGCAGGCCGCGGCAGCCCCCAGGCCGACAACCCCGAAACCCAAAGCGGCGCGCCGCGTCAGCCTGGTCATGGATTTATCCCTCGTGCTGGGCTACTGGCCCCAGACTTACTAAGCCTATCGAATCCCTACCTCGCAGCACACCGCGACGAAAGCATGACGCCTGATAACCCTCACGCCAATTCAGTGACCGCCCCGGCGGAAGCCGAGGGCGCACGCCTTGATAAATGGCTGGCTGACGCCGGAATCGGCATGTCCCGGTCCCGCCTGCGCATCCTGATCGAGGAAGGCCGGGTCACTGTGAACGGCCAGCCCGCAACCGATCCCAGCGCCAAGGTCGTGGTCGGCGCCACCTATGAAATCGACCGACCAGCCCCGGTCGGGGCCCTGCCGGAACCCGAAAACATCCCGCTCGACGTGGTCTTCGAAGACAAGCACCTGATCATTATCGACAAGCCGCCGGGCCTCGTCGTCCATCCCGCTGGCGGGTCGGAGCGCGGCACGCTGGTCAACGCCCTGCTCTACCATTGCGGCGAAGGCCTTACCGGGATCGGCGGCGTCGCCCGCCCCGGCATCGTCCACCGCCTCGACAAGGATACGTCAGGCGTCATGGTCGCCGCGAAATCGGAAGCCGCGCACACCGCGCTCACCGCCATGTTCGCCGCCCATGATATCGAACGCGTCTATCTCGCCGTTACGCGTGGCGCGCCGCGTCCGCTGATCGGCCGCATCGAGACAAACATCGCCCGCTCGCCCAGCGACCGGAAGAAGATGGCGGTCGTGAAGGACAAACACTTCCGCGCCGACCATTGGTCCAACGACCCCACCAATGGCGAAAGCGCCGAGCCCGCCGGTAAGATCGCGATCACCAACTATCGCGGCATCGAGACCTTCGGTCGCCTGGATCACACAGGCACGCAGCCTGCCGCAGCCCTCGTTGAGTGCCGCCTCGAAACCGGCCGCACCCACCAGATCCGCGTCCACATGGCCCACATCCAGGCCCCGGTCCTCGGCGACCAGACCTATGGCAAGCACCGTTGGCTCAAAGCCGACGGCAAGGGCGCCGCCTTCGAGCGCGCCACCGCCACCGCCAAAGCCTTCGAACGCCAGGCCCTGCACGCAGCCGTCCTCGGCTTCGAACACCCGATCACCAAGAAGCCCCTCCGCTTCGAACGCGCCCCACCGGCCGACATGGCAGACCTCATCGACGCGCTGAGGGCCATGCCAACCTGATCGCTCGCTGCAATGGCGACATGTTTACGCTTGATCCAGATCTCCGAACGAAGCTCTACTTCTTTGGTATGACTGCATTGCGAGGTGTCTGATGCCGGAAAATGAGTCCGAGCCGCCGACGAGTATGTTGCGGCGTGCGGGTGACTTTCTGGTGGACATATCCGAACACTCCTCGCCGAGGACCCGCTTCCTTCATGTCATGACTTTTGCTGTCGTCGTCTCCACGCTGTTGATGACGCTGTTTGTCTGGATCTTCGCCACGCTGACAGGAAAAAGCGTCAACGAAACGCCCCTCGTCGCTCTCATCGTTTTCATGTTGGTTACGGCGTTCATGACCGCCGCTCCAATGACCCTGTACAACATACTCTTGACCAACCGGGTGCGGCAGGCTCGCGCCGCTCTCAAGGTTGCGGTCGAGAACGCCGAGGCCGCGAACAGCGCCAAGTCAACGTTCCTGGCGAACATGAGCCATGAAATCCGTACGCCGCTGAACGGCGTGCTGGGCATGACGCAGGTGCTCCAGGATCGTCCACTCGACATTGAGGCGCGCGACATGGTCGCGACCATCCGCGAGTCCGGCGACAACCTGCTGGCAATCCTCAACGATGTTCTGGATCTGTCGAAGGTCGAGGCGGGGCGGCTGGACATAACCCCCGCCAACGCCAGCCTGCACCATGTCGCCGAAGCTGTGCACCGCTTGTTCGAACCGCGAGCGGCGGAAAAGCACCTCCCGTTGCTGCTGTCCATCGACGCTGCAATCCCCGAACGTCTGACGTTCGATGCCGGGCGCGTTCGGCAATGCATGTCGAACCTGATCACGAATGCGATCAAGTTCACGAAAACCGGCAAGGTCGAGATCACGATCGCCGCTGAACCGCCTGATCCGCGAGGGGATCTCCGTGTGCGCGTGACCGTGCATGACACGGGTGACGGCATGGATGACACCACGCTCCAGCGGTTGTTCGGCCGCTTCGAACAGGCCAGCGCCGAGACGACACGAAGCTATGGCGGCACCGGCCTTGGCCTTGCCATCTCGCGGCATCTGGCCCGGCTGATGGGTGGCGATATCGTCGTCGCCAGTCGGGTTGGCGTAGGATCAACCTTCTCGATGACGTTCATCGCTTCTGCAGCGACCGCACTCCCCGCCACATTTTCCGAGCGGGCGGCGCCTCTGCCTGCCAATGATATTTCTCAGCTTGCCGGCGTGCGCGTGCTGTTGACGGATGACAATCCGATCAATCGCAAGATTGCACGTCTCTTCCTTGCGCCACACGGCGCCATCATCACTGAGGCGACCAACGGTCAGGAAGCGCTGGAGCTGCTGAACGCCCAATCATTCGACCTCGTGCTGCTCGATGTGCACATGCCGGTCATGGACGGCCTGGAAACCATCGCGCGCATTCGCACGACTGCGCATGCATGGAAATCCGTCCCGGTTGTCGCACTCACCGCAGACGCCATGGCAGGCGACCGGGAGCGCCTGCTGGCCGCAGGCATGTCGGGTTACGTCTCCAAGCCACTGGAACAAGGCGACCTGATAAACGAAGCCTCGCGTCTGCTGGCGGCGTCACGCTAGAGCAAAATTGTCGAGCCCACCCATTACTGCCGCTTCCTTCAGCGCGACGCGGATCGCCGAACGATAGATGCCCTGCACCAATGATCGCGCTGGGTACGGGTCACGACCTGCCCGCGCGCCATGTTGAATGTCGCGACAATGAAGCCGCACTACCGTTTCACGTCGACCTGCCACTTGTAGTCGAACTGGTAGCCGCAGATCGCGAAGGGTTCGCCGTTGAACTCGGCCGGCTCGTACTTCGCCGTCTTCGCCCAGCTGAGCGTTGCCTCGTCCAGCAGTTTGGAACCTGACGACTTCATCAGGTGCGTATCCACCAACCGTCCATCCGCAGTCAGGCAGGACACCAGCGTGGTCGTGCCCGCCTGCTCCTCCCGAACCGCTTCGGGCGGATAGAGCGGCAACGCCGTCGTCTTGTCGACTTTCGGACGCTTGGTCAGCCCGGGCAGGCCCGGCTTCCACTGAACGAAGAAGGATGGCCGCTCGCTGTTCGCTGGCGCTGTCGACGCCTCCACGAGCGCCGGGTCCAGCCTGGGAGGCAAATCCCCCGGTCCAGACCCCGAGCCAAGCCCCGGTATCGGTATGGAAGAGCAACTGGCTGCCGCCAGCCCCGCAACCACGATCGTAAGCCCCCCGGCCCTCGATCGATAAGCAGCAATCATGCTGCTCCCTCCGTCTCTGGAGCTGCAATATGCGGACTGTGACACCAGTCCGTTTCACCGGCGACAGATTTCACCGGGTAAACCCGGACAATCCGCATGCGCAACGGATTGTTACCAACGGGTACCGCTCGACCACTTCAATTCCGAAACCAGGCCCGGAAAGCCGACCTCCCCAGTCGCCTATTAGGCGGGCTGCACAATTCAGGGAGAAAGCATCGCACTCTCGCGTTTCGGCGCCCCTTTAACAGTGGTTACCGGCTTCCCATCTGACACTTTCGTTAGACCGGGGGTCTAGGACACAATCCTGCCGACAACCTTCGCAAAGTAGACACGTTACCTGTCTGTAATGGTCACGACGTGCCGGGGTAATAGAGATCCGCGAGCCTTCCTCCCCAAGATAGGCAGCGCGGACAAGAAAAGAAGAAGGAGACGGAACATGGCCAGCCTCGCAATCGCACTCTCCCCTGAACAAGGTCTGTCGCGTTACCTGTCTGAAATCCGCAAATTCCCGCTGCTCGAGAAGAACGAAGAGTTCATGCTCGCCCAGCGCTGGGCG